>NZ_JBFUJN010000042.1:0-56289 GCF_056401335.1 Rhodococcus sp. P4_F3_2 | reverse complement strand
ATCTCCGAGTSACTCGGAGATCGCGGCCGTTCTTGTTTTCAGAGCCGTCAGTTTTCAGGGCCGTCAGTTCGGCGGGGTCCCCGCGGGCGGTGCGGGTTCACCTCCGGGCGGAGTCGCATCCGGGGGAGTCGCGCCCGGTGCCGGAGCTGCTGGAGCTGCCGGGGATGCGGGTGCTGCCGGAGCCCTCACGGAACCGTCACTGATGTAGATCGTGACGGTCGAACCCGGGATCGCGGACCCGGACGGCGAAACTCCGGTGACCGTTCCCGCGCGTGCTCCGGACGCCGTCGTCACGGAATTGACCGTGAAGCCGGACGCCTGCAACCGCGACGTCGCCGCCGACTGGCTCAGGCCGACAACCTCGGGAACCTGGCCGTTCTGCGATCCCCGTGCGTACTTCTCGTCGATCGGAGGCAGTGAGGTGGGCCCGAAGTTGTTGGCGACCGGGTTCATTGCCGCGAACCAGGATCTCGCCGGTTCGGTACCGCCGTACAGGTTGCCGCTGTAGCAGGGGCGCAGCGGGCTCGAGCAGATCTCTCCCGGCGTCGGGGAGTCGCCGAAGATGTAGACAGCGGCAGCGAGGTTGTTGGTGAAGCCGAGGAACGCCGAGGACTTGTGGGTCTCGGTGGTACCCGTCTTGCCCGACATCGGCAGGCTCCATCCGGCGCTGCTTGCAGCTCCGGCAGACGTACCGGCGCCGACGTCGTCACGGCTCATGGCGTTGGCGAGTGTGTCTGCCAAGCCGGGCTCGACAACCTGCTCACAGCCCTGCTCGGTGACGGCCACAGGCTTGCCGTAGCGGTCGAAGACCGAATCGATGGGACTCGGCGGGCACCACTTGCCGTGCGAGGCGAGAGTGGCCGCGACGTTGGAGAGTTCGAGTGGGTTGATCCAGGTGGGACCGAGGGTGAACGAACCGAGGTTCTGTTCCTTCTGGAAGTCGGCCATGCTGCGCTCGTCGAAGCCCGAGGTGTTGGGATCAGCATACGAGCGCATGCCGAGACGGACGGCCATGTCGACGGTCGGCGTGACGCCGGTTGCCTCGATGAGCTTGACGAAAGCGGTGTTGGGGGACTGTGCCAGCGCGTCGGTCACGGACAGCGTCGGCGGGTAGTTGCCGGCGTTCTCCACGCAGTAAGTCGACACCGGGCAACCGGCCGCACCACCGCTACCCATGCCCTTGGCTTCGAATCGCTTGGGCACGTCGAGCGTCGCGTTGATACCTAGGCCCTTCTCCATCGCCGCAGCCGTCGTGAAGATCTTGAAGACGGAACCCGCACCGTCACCGGCAAGGGAGTACGGCTGTGCCTGGACGGTTTCGTCGGCGTCGGCATTGAGACCGTACGTGCGACTGCTGGCCATCGCGATGACCTTGTGTGAATCCTGGCCCGGCCTGATCACGTTCATCACGTTCGCGATGCCGTCGAGGTTGGCGCTCGCGTTCGCGTTCAGTCCGGCCTTGGTGGACGCCTGGACCTGCGGATCGAGAGTGGTCTTGATGAGATAACCACCCTCGTTGATCTGGTCGCGCGTGATTCCGGCGTCCGAGAGGTACTTCAGTGCGTAGTCACAGAAGAATCCGCGATCGCCTGCAGCGATGCAGCCGCGCGGCAAGTTGTTGGGGGTTTCCAGGACGCCGAGGGGCTCTTCCTTGGCGGCGCGGAACTCGTCGGCACGATCCGGAATGTTCGTGATCATGGTGTCGAGCACGGTGTTACGACGCTCGGTCACGCCCTCGACGTTCGTGTACGGGTTCAGTGCGGAGCTGGACTGAACCATGCCGGCAAGCATCGCCGACTGGGGAACGGTCAGATCTGCGGCATCGACGCCGAAGTAGGTCTGAGCCGCGTCCTGGATGCCGAAGGATCCGTTGCCGAACGGTACGAGGTTGAGGTACCGGGTGAGGATCTCGTCTTTCGTGAGTTCCTTGTCCAGCGTCAGGGCCATCCGGATCTCGCGGATCTTTCGGGCCGGGGTGGTCTCGATGGCAGCGCGGCGCTCGGCATCCGTCTTGGCCACGACCAACAGTTGGTAGTTCTTCACATACTGCTGATCGAGTGTCGACGCGCCCTGCTGCACTTCACCGGTCGTCGTGTTGGTGAGGAAGGCACGCAGCGTTCCCTGCCAGTCGACGCCCTTGTGGTCGGGGAACCGGCGGTCCTCGATGGAGACGATCGCCAACTTCATGTTGTTGGAGATCTTCTCGCTCGGGACTTCGAAGCGTCGTTGGTCGTAGAGCCAGGCAATGGGATTGCCTGCCGCATCGACCATGGTGGACACCGCGGGGACCGTGCCTTCGACCAGTTCGGCCGAGACGTTGTCGACGGTATCGGCGGCGCGGTTGGACGCGAATCCGAATCCGCCCGCCACTGGGAACATCACCCCTGCGACCAGGACACCCGCCAATGCGGAGCTTCCGGCGAGCTTCGCCACTGTTTTTGCAATCGACACGATCTACAGAGTACGTGTGCCCACCCATTGGAACCGGTTTCAGTGTTTTGGGGGTGTTCAAAACCTTCTGAACACGCGCTTTGTACTGCCGTACCAAAAAATGCTCCCGAGCGTCTTGCGTTAGGGCCGTTCTTTACCTAAATTGTGATCAGTGTGATCGACGTAACACTCGATCACGAATGTGTCTCAGCTTTCACCGTGCTACCGCGGGGACGGCTGAGATGGTGCGCTGCTCGCCCTATGGCGACGGTCAGACTTTGTAGAGGGGACCCAGAATGTACACAGCCACCCCGAGTAGCCGTTTGGACATCGAGCAAGCCGAGGCACGAATTGCCTGGGTAACTAAGGCACGATGCCGCGAGGTCGACCCCGACCAACTTTTTGTTCGTGGCGCCGCGCAGCGCAAGGCGGCCACCATCTGCCGTCACTGCCCGGTCCTCATGCAGTGCGGAGCAGATGCTCTCGACAATCGTGTCGAGTTCGGTGTGTGGGGCGGAATGACCGAGCGTCAGCGCCGTGCACTGCTCAAGCAGCACCCCGACGTCGACTCCTGGTCCGAGTTCTTCGAAGACCAGCGCCAGCATCACTCAGCAGTCTGATCCAGGCCGATCGGGGGGATCAGCCCTTACGAGTGAGCTGATCTCCCACCGCGCGCAGCGCCTCGAGGTCCGAGACCTCGAACGGTAGCGACGGAACACCGATCAGCGGCACCCTCGGGTGAGCTGCGGTGAATCGACTCAGCAAGGCGATCTCCCGCTTCGCGATCACTGCCCGATGGGCATGGATGCGGAGAACGGCTGCGGTGAGGGCTTCGGCCTCGGTCGCACTTTCCTTCGCTTCCAGTTTGTCGGCGGCGGTCACCGCATGATCGGCAGGCAGAGCCGTCAATGTCGGGTGCGTGCGGTTGAGAACCAGACCGGCCAACGGCATCGAGTCGCCCGCAAGGCGATCGACGAAGAACGCCGCCTCGCGAAGAGCGTCGGGTTCGGCCGCTGCGATCACCAGGAAATGAGTCCCCGGCTGACGTAGCAACTCGTAGGTCTTCGTTGCGCGTTCACGGAAACCGCCGAACATCGAGTCGAGCGACTGCACGAATGCCGATGCATCCGAAAGCATTTGGCTTCCCACGATGGTAGAGACACCCTTCAGTGCCAATCCCATCGCGCCGGCCACGAGCCTGGTCAGGCCACGGCCGGGTGCAGAGAGCAGCCGGATCATCCGTCCGTCGAGGAACGTGCCGAGCCTCTGCGGGGCGTCGAGGAAGTCGAGCGCATTGCGCGACGGCGGGGTATCGACGATCACCAGATCCCACGCGTCGTTCGACGCCAGCTGCCCCAACTTCTCCATCGCCATGTACTCCTGCGTTCCGGAGAACGATGTGGCAACGGTTTGATAGAAGGGATTCGCCAGGATCTGCTCGGCCTTCTCAGGGCTCGAATGCTCGATGACCATCTCGTCGAAAGTCCGACGCATGTTCAGCATCATTGCGTGCAGTTCGCCCGTGGCCTCGGGACCCAGCTTCACCGGCTGCGGAGTGTTGTCGAGTTCGGCCACACCCAAGGCCTGTGCGAGGCGGCGGGCCGGATCGATGGTGAGGACGACTACGCGTCGGCCCTCTTCGGCCGCACGCAACGCCAGCGACGCGGCCGTCGTGGTCTTGCCGACGCCGCCTGCGCCGCAACACACCACGATCCGAGCCGTCGGGTCCTTGATGATCGCCGAAATATCGAGGGCAGGAGCTGCGCGTCGGCCGGTCCTGGAACTGCCGACCGTCACGTTCTCGGTGGTCTCGGTCATCACACGCCCTGTTCCGTGAGGTATTCGGCAAGCTCGTACAGCCCACCGAGATCGACGCCGTCGGCGAGTGCGGGAAGTTGTACCCGAGCCCCGTCGATCTCGCGGAGCTTCTCGGCGCTGGATTCTTGAGCTTCGAGCACCGACGCGTGCTCGATCGTCTCGGTGAGCAGGCCTGCGAAGTCGTCGTCGGACAGATCGATGCCGACGTCCGAGAGTGTCGACCGGATCGAAGCCGCGTCGATATCGCCGGCAGCGGCACCGGAGAGTTGGTCTTCGGGCAAGAACCTCGGGCTGGCGCGGTTGACGATGATGGCACCGAGGTTGAGGTCGTCGCGCGCCAGTTCTGCGGCGGCGTCGGCAGTTTCCTGAACGGGCAGCGCTTCGAGAAGTGCAACAAGATGTACGACGGTCTCCGGCGAGTGCAGCAGCCGAACGACGCCTTCACTCTGGGAGTGCACCGGGCCGCCCTTGGCGAGATCGGCCATCGCCTTGGTGACGTCGAGGAAGCTGCCGATTCGTCCGGTCGGGGGAGCGTCGACGACAACGGCGTCGTACACGCGTTTGCCGGTTCGATCGGTGCGGATGACGCACTCCTTGATCTTGCCGGTGAGTAGAACGTCGCGAAGGCCGGGAGCGATGGTGGTGGCGAATTCGATGGCGCCGAACTTACGCATCGCCCGGCCGGCGAAGCCGAGGTTGTAGAACATTTCGAGGTATTCGAGGAACGCGGTCTCGATGTCGACGGCCAGAGCCATCACTTCACCGCCACCTTCGGCGGCCGCGACTTTGGTCTCCTGCGGTGGAAGCGGCGGTACGTCGAAGAGCTGCGCGATTCCCTGGCGGCCCTCGACCTCCACGAGGAGAACGCGCTTGCCGCCCTCGGCCAACGCGAGCGCCAACGCGGCGGCAACCGTGGACTTACCGGTTCCGCCTTTACCCGACACAAAGTGCAGGCGGGCCTTCGTCGCAGACTCGGGCCAGGTCCTGCTCAGCTCATCTTGGGATGCAACCACACCGCGAGCCTATAAGTCTGGGGCCGAAGATGTACGCGGGATAGGCTCACCGCATGAGCGAAATAACTTCCTGGGAATACACCGTGACTCCGTTGCTGGTCCACAATCCGAAGGCAATTCTCGACAACTGGGGTGTCGACGGCTGGGAACTCGTGGCAGTCCTGCCGAGCGCGTCGGGCGAGCAGCACGTCGCGTACATGAAGCGTCCGAAGGGCTGAATCACATGGCAGAGGCAACACAGACCTGGTCGGAGCGTCTCGCCGAACTGGGCATTGCACTTCCCGCCGTCGCGGCACCCGTTGCTGCGTACGTTCCCGCGGTTCGCAGCGGCAACCACGTGTACACGTCGGGTCAGCTCCCGTTCGTCGACGGAAAACTGGCGCTGACCGGCAAGCTCGGTGCGGGCGTGTCGGATGACGACGCCAAGGCTGCGGCTCGCACCTGCGCGCTCAACGCTCTTGCTGCCATCGACGCCCTGGTCGGCATCGACAACGTCGTTCGCGTTGTCAAGGTTGTCGGCTTCGTGGCATCCGCCGAAGGATTCACCGGTCAGCCCGGCGTGATCAACGGCGCTTCCGAATTCCTCGGTGAGGTGCTCGGCGACGCCGGTATCCACGCTCGTTCGGCAGTCGGCGTGGCAGAGCTTCCCCTCGGCTCTCCGGTCGAGGTGGAACTGATCGTCGAAGTTCGCTGATGTCGACGGTCCATCCCGCCTACGCGCAGCTTCGCCGCGTCACCGACATCGCTTCGGTCTTGCTCGAAAACAATCCGGGCATGATGACGCTGGACGGTACGAACACCTGGATTCTGCATGCTCCCGGCAGCGTCGAGTGTGTAGTCGTCGATCCGGGCGACAACGACGAGGAACACCTGCAACGTGTCGCTGGTATCGGTCCGGTTGCGCTGACCTTGATCACGCACCGGCACTACGACCACACCGGCGGGGTGGACCGTTTCCATGAATTGACCTCGGCTCCGGTGCGTTCCGTCGACCCCACTTTTCTGCGCGGGGGTGCTTCGGCGCTTGTCGACGGTGAAGTGATCGAGGTGGCGGGTCTGAAGCTGCGGATCCTCGCGACTCCGGGACACACCGCTGACTCGGTGTCGATAGTCATCGAGAACGATGCGAGCGTGCTGACAGGCGACACCATTCTCGGCCGCGGCACCGCAGTTCTGGACGACACCGACGGCGATCTGGGGGATTACCTCACATCACTGCGGTCGTTGGCCGCACTCGGCGAAGGACTGACGGTTCTTCCCGGGCACGGTCCGGACCTGCCCGATCTGCAGGCGATTTCGCAGCAGTACCTTGCTCACCGCGAGGAGCGTCTAGCCCAGGTGCGGGACGCTCTGACGACGTTGGGGGAGTCGGCATCGGTGCGCGAGGTTGTCGAGCACGTCTACTCCGACGTCGACCCGAAGCTGTGGCCGGTGGCGGAGAAATCCGTCAACGTGCAGTTGGCGTATCTGCGCCGCTGAGGCGCTCGGCGCCGACATGAGGAGCTGAGTTCTGTAGCCGAACTGCCGCCATCTATGCCGATCGAGGTATAGCTGGCGGCAGTTTTTGCATTTGTTTGATATGGGTCACGGGCCAATAGTTAGTCCATGACCTCACAATGCGACGGATGGATCCGCAATTACGTGGACGGCTCCTATGTCGAACCCGACGAGTCGTCGAGCTTCGATCAGGTCGACCCAGCAACGGGCCGTGTTCTCGCCCGGGTCCACGAGGCCGACAAGGCCCTGGTCGATCGGGCCGTGACCTCTGCCAGACGTGCTCTGGACAACGGTTGGGCCGATACGCCGGTCCGCGAGCGGACGGCTCTGCTGCGACGCGCCGCCGACCGGATCGAGGAGCGATTCGAAGAGTTCGTCGCCGCAGAAATGGCGGACACCGGCAAGCCGATCACACAGGCACGCGAACTCGACGTCGCGCGCGCCCTGACGAACTTCCGCACTTTCGCCGACATCGTCGCCGCGGCCGGACAGGAATCGTTTGTCACGGATCTCGCGGGTGGCAAGCAGGCGCTGAACTACGCGATCCGCAAGCCGCTCGGCGTGGTCGCCGTGATCGTTCCCTGGAACCTGCCGTTGCTTCTCCTGACCTGGAAGGTTGCGCCCGCACTCGCGTGCGGAAATTCCGTGGTGGTCAAGCCCTCCGAGGAAACCCCAGCGACGGCGTCGTTGCTTGCCGAGGTACTCGAAGAAGTCGGCCTGCCTGCCGGTGTCTACAACGTCGTCCACGGGTTCGGTGCGAACTCCGCCGGCGAGTTCCTCACCACGCACCCCGGCATCGACGGTGTCACCTTCACCGGATCTTCGGCAACCGGTTCGCATGTCATGAAAACCGTTGCGCCGCGAGTCCGTCCGGTCTCGTTCGAACTCGGTGGCAAGAACGCCGCGATCGTCTTCGACGACGTCGACATCGACGAAGCGTTGACGGGTCTGACCAAGTCGGTGTTCACCAACACCGGCCAGGTCTGCCTGTGCACCGAACGGGTGTACGTGCACCGCAGCATTTTCGACGACATCGCCGGTGGACTCGTCGAGCGGGCAGCAGGATTGCGTCTGGGCGACCCGACGCTCGATGCAACGACGACCGGACCGCTCATTTCGCAGGCGCACCGGAAGAAGGTTCTCGACTACTTCGAGATCGCCGAGCAGGAAGGCGCGAAAGTGCTGACCGGCGGCGGTATTCCGGACCTCGGACAGGAACTGTCGGGCGGATCGTGGATCGAACCCACCCTGTGGACTGGCTTGACCAACAAGGATCGCGTCGTGCGCGAGGAGATCTTCGGACCCGTTGCAGCACTCATTCCGTTCGAGACCGAAGCCGAGGCGATCGCCTTGGCAAACGACACCGAGTACGGCTTGGCGGCCTCCGTGTGGACCAACGACCTGCGCCGTGGACACCGCGTCGCGCAGAGGATGAACGTCGGAATCTCCTGGGTCAACACGTGGTTCACCCGTGAACTGCGATCTCCCTTCGGCGGTATGGGCCTGTCCGGCATCGGACGTGAGGGTGGCGAGTCCTCGCTGCACTTCTACACCGAACCGACGAATGTATGTGTGCAACTGTGAACATCGAAACCGCAAAAGTTTTCCAGAAATGAGCGAGGCGTGATGACAGCCCCCGAAGACACCGTATCCGCGCTCGCGCGTCGCCTCGACGACGCTGCGCAGACTCGCACCGACACCCCGAGCCTCGCCGACGAATACACCATCGACATCGACGACGCCTACCGGATTCAGAACGAACTCATCGAACGACGAACCAGCCGTGGCGAATCGATTGTGGGTATCAAGCTCGGCTTCACAAGCCAAGCGAAGATGGCGCAGATGGGTGTCTCCGAAGTGATCGTCGGTCAGTTGACCGACGCGATGTGCGTGAGCAACGGCGGCGAAGTCGACCTGAGGACGTTCATTCATCCCAAGATCGAACCCGAAGTGGCATACCGTCTGTCGAAGGACGTCGATCTCGACGATCCGAATGTCGACATCGAAACCTGCGTCGACGCGCTGGCTCCCGCAATGGAGATCATCGACTCGCGCTATCGCGACTTCCGCTTCACCTACACCGACGTCGTCGCTGACAACACCAGCGCTGCCGGGTATGTGATCGGGCGGTGGCTGCCGCTACAGAACGTCGAAGACCGTTCCGTACGTATGGAGGTCGGCGGCGAGACGGTAGTCGGTTCCACGTCGGCCATTCTCGGCGATCCGGCGCGCGCTTTGCATGCACTGCTCGACATCGCCCGCCGACGCCGAATTCCGTTGCGCGCCGGTCAGGTAATTCTGGCCGGTGCCGCCACAGCAGCTGTGCGACTCGACGAGGGCGTCGCACAGTGCACGATCGACGGACTCGGAACCGTCACGGTGAAAGGTGTGAAGCGATGAGTGGGGCGCAGGTCATCGAGAAGCTGGCGAAGCCGCGCGGAAAGTTCCCCCACGTCAAGGTGGTCGGCGATTTCGTCTATGTCTCCGGGACCAGTTCGCGTCGACCCGACAACACGTTTGTCGGCGTCGAGGTCGACGAGATGGGGACGACGGCGCTCGACATTCGGGCGCAGACGCGTGCCGTCATCGAAAACATCGCGGCAATCCTCGCCGAAGTGGGTGGAGAACTCAGTGATCTGGTTCAGGTCACCTCCTACCTGGTGTCGATGAACGACTTCGGTGGATACAACGAGGTGTACGCCGAACTGTTCGACGAAAACGGTCCGACGAGAACGACTGTGGCTGTTCACCAACTGCCCCACCCGCATCTGCTCATCGAAATTTCCGGCGTGGCGTACGTGCCCGCCTCCAAGCGCTCAGCGTCCGAAGATACGGAGAATGCATCATGACCACGATTCCTCCCGTCATCGACTTCAAGAAGTGGATCGACGACAACCGCCACCTCCTGCAGCCGCCCGTCAACAATCAGACGATGGCGCTCGGAGACGATTTCATCGTGCAGGTCGTCGGCGGCCCCAACCAGCGGACCGACTACCACCTCGATCCGTACGAGGAGTGGTTCTACCAGCTCGAAGGCGACATCCACGTCAATGTCATGACCGAAGACGGTCCTCAGCGCGTCGACATTCGCGAGGGTGAAACTTGGTTGCTGCCAGGAGACATTCCGCATTCGCCGCAGCGTCCCACCGCGGGCTCGATCGGCCTGGTCATCGAACGCGTCCGCAAGGAAGGCACGCTCGAGAAGTTCCAGTGGTACTGCCTCGAATGTGATCACAAGATTCACGAGGTCGAACTTCAGGTGCGCGACATCGTGGCCGACCTTCCGCCGGTGTTCGTCAAGTTCTACGAGAGCGAAGAAGCCCGCACGTGTGACAAGTGCGGCACGCTCCATCCCGGCAAGGGCTGAGTGATGAGCAACCTGATCGACATCCACACCCACTACGTGCCCAACGGGTGGCCGGATCTGACCGAAGACGCGGGGCCGCAAGCGCCGTGGCTGAAGGTCGAGTCGGAGACCGAAGCCATGATCATGATGGGCACCAAGGAGTTCCGCCGCATCCAGTCCGATGCCTGGGACGCCGAGGTGCGGCTTCGGGACATGGATGCCGACGGCGTGCACACGCAGGTCGTCTCGCCGACGCCGGCATTCTTCAATTACGGCCGAAGCGGCGAGCAGGCAAGTCGCATCGCACGGATCTTCAACGACCTCGCGCTCGAGATCGTGGAGCCGGCGAAGGATCGGTTGATTCCGTTCTGCCAGGTGCCTCTGCAAGACACCGACGCAGCGTGCCGTGAGCTCGAGCGGTGCATCGCGAACGGGCACCGCGGTGTCGAGATCGGCAATCATGTGGGCGATCTGGACCTCGACAGTGAGGGCGTGGTGACGTTTCTCCAGCACTGCGCGTCGCTTGACGTGCCGGTATTCGTGCACCCGTGGGACATGGCCAACTCTCCGCGCCTCGATCGCTGGATGGCGCAGTGGCTCACCGCGATGCCGGCCGAAACGCATCTGTCGATACTCGCGCTGATTCTCGGTGGGGTGTTCGACAAGATCGACGATCGTCTCAAGATCGGATTTGCGCACGGTGGTGGATCTTTCGCGTTCTGGTTGGGCCGGATGGAAAACGCCTGGCACGGCCGCAACGACATCATCGGTACGTCGGAGTTCCCGCCTTCGCATTACCTGGGTAGGTTCTACGTGGATTCCGTCGTCTTCGACGAGCGCGCACTGCGACTGCTGGTGGACACGGTGGGGGTGGACCGTGTGATGGTGGGTAGTGATTACCCGTACCCCTTGGGGGAGCGTCCGGTCGGTGAGGTGGTTCGCAAGAGTGAGTTCTTGGACGATACTGCGCGCCAACTGATTTCGCGGGGGAATGCCGAACGCTTCCTGGGTCTCGTCTGAGACCCCGGCTATACCCTTTCCGGTATGGCGGACGGTGATTTCGGCATTTGTGAGTCATGTCTCGAGCGAGCACAATTCCAAACACAACGATCGACGACGCTCGTGATGCCGACAATCCCGAAGACGGGGTCGGTGACTACAGATTTAGTCGTCCGCCTGCCCCATCCAATCGATAGGTTCCGCGATGTCAGACAAGATATCCAACAGCACAACGAGTGACGGAAAGCCGTTGCCGGAGAAAGCTGCCCGTAGCCGAGTTGCCATGGCAACTCTGGCCGGCACAACTCTCGAATGGTACGACTTCTTCCTCTACGGCACAGCCGCCGCGCTGATCTTCAACAAACAATTCTTTCCGAGCCTGAGCCCCACGGCCGGCACGCTGGCTGCCTTCAGCACCTTCGCCGTCGGATTCATCGCACGGCCGGTAGGTGGGCTCGTGTTCGGGCACTTCGGTGACCGGATCGGGCGCAAGGCCACACTCGTGGTCTCCCTGGTGATGATGGGCGTCGGGTCCACACTCATCGGCCTCATCCCGAACTACGATTCCATCGGATTCTGGGCGCCCGTCCTCCTGGTGGCCATGCGCGTCGTTCAGGGCATCGGTCTGGGCGGTGAAGGCGCCGGTGCGACACTCATGTCGATGGAGCACGCGCCGGCAGGGCAGAAGAATCGTTATGCAGGTTTCCCGCAGATGGGCACACCCGCCGGACTGGTTCTCGCCAACGGCATCTTCCTGACGACCAACGCCGTGATGTCGGACTCGGCATTCGCTTCGTGGGGTTGGCGAATCCCGTTCCTGCTCAGCTTCGTTCTGGTGGCGATCGGTCTGGTGATTCGCCTGCGCGTCACCGAGTCGCCGTCATTCGCCGGGATCATGGAGAAGGGCGAAATAGTCCGCTTCCCGCTGCGTGAGTCGCTCAAGGTCGGCTTCCCCCGCTTGTCTCTCACGCTTGCCGCGTGCTTGGCGAACTCCGCCGTGGCGTACGCCTTCATGGTGTTCACCCTGTCGTACGGAACTCAACATCTGGGCTACGACAAGCAATTCCTGGTGCTCAGCGTGACCGCGGCCGCAGTCCTGTGGTTCCTTTCCATCCCGTTCTGGACCAAGATCGCTGACAAGTACGGGCGTCGACACATGTTCATCGGCGGATCTGCCGCAATCCTGTTGTGGTGCATCGTGTTCTTCCCGCTACTGAACACCGAGAACAAAGTGGTCGCTGTCATCGCGTTCCTGGGTATGGGTCTGATCGTGCCGGTCACCCACTGCGTTCAGGGCAGCATCATCGCCGATACCTTCCCGGCCAAGGTCCGCTACTCCGGTTCGTCTCTGATCCTTCAGAGTGGTGCGATTCTCGGCGGTGGACTGGCGCCGATGATCGCCACCGCACTGCTGGACGCCACCGGGTCTTCGGTAGGCGTCACCTGGTACCTCGCCTCGATATGCACAATCAGCCTGGTCGGCGCCATCGCACTGTTCAAGATTGTCCCCGATTCGTCGCGGGGCTTGGAGCACGAGGAGATTCGCGTCTCCGAAAACGCCTGAGTACTGGATTGATCCGACATCGGCCCGTTCCCCCTCGCGGGGAACGGGCCGATCGGCGTTTCACGGTCGCATGAGCTCAGCTGCAAAGGACTCCAGCGTCGCGATCAGGGCCTGTGCGGACGGGCTCGACGTGCGAGTCGCCGAGGAAGTGATGCCGACGCTGTGCCCGATCGGATCGAGTGTGATGGACAGGGTGGTCAAGCGCGCGTCGTCGCGGGGGATGAGGCTCGGTAGGACCGCGATCATGTCGGTCTCGACCAGCAGCTGGCGCACGGTGAGGAAAGAGGTTGCCTCGACGCGGTTTTCGGGCAACGGCAGGCTGTTGCGGGCGAAGAACTCCTCGAGCTCGCGGCGGAGCACTGTCTCGACCCCGGGAAGGATCCAGGGGAAGCCGCGTAGTTCTTCGAGTTGGACGTCCTCGCGGTGAGCGAGCGGGTGATCCACGCGGGTGACGAGTTCGACGGACTCCGCGTAGAGGTTCCGTCTTGTCGCGGTGTCATCGGTAGGTGAGGTGAGCCGGCCGACGATCAGATCGATTCGGCCCGCTTCCAGATCGGTGAGCAACTGTTCGGGCGTGCCTTCGCGCACGATGACGGTGAGCAGCGGGTGGTGAACCTTCAGGCGCGCGATAGCGCCGGGAAGCAGCACGTTGGATCCGGCGAGATGTGTTCCCACGATGACGGTTCCGCGATTGGCGTCGGCAAGTTCGACGACGTGCCGCCCGGCTTCGGTCAGCTGCGCGATCACGGCCCGCGCATGAGTTGTGAAGGCCTCTCCGAAAATGGTCGGGGTGATTCCGCGTGGGCCGCGGTCGAAGAGCGAGACACCGAGAATGGACTCGATGTCGTGCAGACTGCGGGTCGCGACGGGTTGTGTGATGTGAAGTGCGGCAGCGGCGCCGACCACGCTGCCCTGACGGCTCAATGCATCGACGAGCAGGAGATGGCGGAGTTTGAGTCGCCCGTCGAGGAGCTTGGGCATGTCCATGGAGCAATCCTAGACGGGATTACCGCGAGTGGGTAGGCGCCCGAAGTTGCTCAGAAGAAGGTGATTCCGATCGGTTGGGCCGAGGTGTACTTCTCCCAGGTTTCGCTGCTGTCCGGACTTCCCGTGTGCGCAAACGACGTCCAGTGCCGGCGTATCCGACGGCCCAGTGCGTCGATGCTCTGCCAGTCGCTGCTGCCCAGCATCGGTGAGCTCTTCCAGGACTGCTCGGTTCCCAACATGAAGGGTAGTTCGATGCAGTGAGTGGCTCCGAAGACGGCGTCCGTCGGTGCCCAGTCGAAGCGATACGTGTACACCGACGCGCCGGCCGCTGTGAAGGCGTCGGCCAGCTCCATCGCCGGTTCGGCAAACATGTTCTGTGTCAGTGCCTTTTCGGCGACGCGTTCGGGATCGGGTACTCCCGCTACGTCGCGCACGAAAGCGGATCCCTCGTCGCGGGTGTATCCCACGATGACGTCCGGCGCTGTTTCGAAAGTTCGGATCACCGGATCCAGTTCGGAAATCGGTGCGAAGGGCGGTTGCACGACATTGGGGGACCGCCGGCTGAACTCGATTGCGGTGCTGCGGAATGCGTCGAGAATGCGGGAGAGTGGCGCGGTCCGAGGATCTCCGTCGAGCAGTCGGGCAAATGCTTCACCGTTCTCGATCGCGGCAGCCTGCGTGAAATTGAGGTCCGGCCGTGGGGTGCTCTGCAGAATTGCTCGATGGAAAAGAGTTCGAGAGTTGTTACTGCTCAACAGATTCACAATCGAATGAGCGCCGGCCGACTGCCCGAACACGGTGACCGAGTCTGGGTCGCCGCCGAATGCCTCGATGTTCTCGCGCACCCACTCGAGCGCTGCGATCTGATCGTGGACCCCGAGATTGCCTTCGCTGACGCCGTCGAGGAGGAGGTATCCGAGCACGCCGACGCGGTAGTTGACCGACACCACGACGACGTCGCCCTCGGCTGACAAAGCGCCGCCGTCGTACCAGGGGAGGGAGCCGCCGCCACTGGAGTAACCGCCACCGTGAAGCCAGACCATCACCGGGCGATGACCGGTCAGCGACGGGGTTGTGACGGTGACGGTGAAGCTGTCCTCGCTCTGCTCCGGTTCGGGGAGCGGTGGCCCCATGATGCGCTCGAGCCGTGAAGGTGGTTGGGGGAAGACCGTTCCAAGCGCTGTGGCGTCGAAAACGTCGGAGAACGGTCCCGCCGGCCGCGGCTTCTCGAAGCGCGGTGCGCGGGCGTAGGGGATCGCACCGAAGTAGTAGGAACCGTCACGCTTTAGGCCGCGGATCTTCCCCGAAGCTGTGGATGCGATCACCGTCTCGGACGAGGGCATGGGTTCCTTTCCTCTTGTGCATACCTTTTCGAGCATGCCAGGTGCATGCCGCGGCACAAATGCCTTTGTGGTCGTGCGGTATGCGTTACGGCGTGAGTGCCTGTACCAGTCGATCTTCGAGTCGCGTCGTTACTCGGCTGTATACGGCACCGTCGTCCAGGGCTCGGGACATCACTATTGCGCCTTGGATTCCGGCCACGGCTTCTTCGGCGAGTCCGGTGGAATCTTCGGCTCCCACGAGTGCCGCCTCGAGCGCCGCGGTCCATTCGTCGAAGTAGGTTCGCACCTTGGCGCCGAAGCGGTTTCGCTCTTCACCGAGTGCAAATGCGCCGAACAGGCAAATGCGTTGCCCTGACCGAAAGTAGTCGGCGACGGTAGCGAACATGCTCTCGATGCGCTGCCGCGGTGGAACCGACTCTGCTCGAAGCGGTTCGAAGACTTCGGTGCGAAACCATCCGTCGACCTCGTCGAGTACGGCCTCGGCCATCTCTTCCTTTCCTCGCGGAAAGAAGTTGTAGAGACTGCCTTTGCCCAAACCGGTGTGTTCGGTGATGACGGCCAGGCTTGCTCCGTCGAACCCGTAGGTTCGAAACACGTTCGCGAGGGCGGGGATCGTGTCCGAGCGTTCAGCTACCTGTCTGACCATGGATTCATCCTTTCATCACAGACCCAACTCGCTCAGGCCCGGATGATCGTGCGGGCGTGGTCCGGTCGAATCCCAGAAGAACTTTCGCTCGGACTCCGCGATGGGGACGTCGTTGATGCTGGCATGACGGTGGTGCATGAGGCCGTCCGCGTCGAATTCCCAGTTCTCGTTGCCGTAGGAGCGGAACCACTGCCCGTCGTGATCGTGCCACTCGTACGCGAATCGCACGGCGATGCGGTCGTCGCCGTGTGCCCACAACTCTTTGATCAACCGGTAGTCCAGCTCGCGGGTCCACTTCTCGGTCAGAAGTTCGACGATTTCGGATCGGCCGGTGACGAACGTCGACCGATTGCGCCACCAACTGTCCGGCGTGTAGGCCAGCGACACCTTGTGCGGATCGCGTGAGTTCCATCCGTCCTCGGCGAGGCGGACCTTCTGGACGGCGGTTTCGTGGGTGAAGGGCGGAATCGGTGCTCGGACGGTCATTGCGTGGCCTCTCGATCGGATGTGTACCTATCGGTACACACTTTACCGATAGGTACAACAAGAGTCCAGGGAATGACTTCGGCCGCCCCCACCGAAGTGGGAGCGGCCGAAAGAGTCGAGAAGGAAGAAACTAGCGGGCGCGACGAGCCAGACGCTCGGAATCCGAGATCAGAACGCTCTTGCCTTCGAGGCGCAGCCATCCGCGGTGTGCGAAATCGGCGAGCGCCTTGTTGACGGTCTCGCGGGAAGCGCCGACGAGCTGGGCGATCTCTTCCTGCGTGAGGTCGTGAGTGACGCGCAGGGCGCCACCTTCCTGAGTGCCGAAGCGCTGCGCGAGCTGCAGGAGCGCCTTGGCCACACGGCCGGGAACGTCCGTGAAGATCAGGTCGGCCAGGGTGTTGTTGGTACGACGCAGTCGGCGGGCGAGAACGCGCAGCAGCTGCTCGGCGATCTCGGGGCGCTGCTGGATCCATGCCTTGAGAGCGTCGCGGTCCATGCTCACGGCGCGAACCTCGGTGACGGTCGTAGCCGTCGAGGTGCGGGGGCCGGGGTCGAAGATGGACAGTTCGCCGAACATGTCGGACGGGCCCATGATCGTCAGTAGGTTCTCGCGACCGTCGGGTGAGCGTCGACCGATCTTCACCTTGCCGGACACGATGATGTACAGGCGGTCACCGGGTTCACCTTCGTTGAAGATGACATGTCCACGGGGGAAGTCGACGGGCTGCAGCTGCTTTGTCAGCGCCGCTACCGCTGAGGGCTCGACTCCTTGGAAGATGCCGGCTCTTGCCAGGACGTCGTCCACGTGCGCTCCTTGTTGGGATTTGTTCGTTTGTGGTGTCATTTTTGCGCTAACTATCTTTGTACCCGCGCTGCGCACAAACCGTCGTACACAGGCTCAGCCCTCATGAGTGAGACACTGTGTCCAATGCAATCTGTGTTCAATGCAACAGGTACGGCATCGAAGTCTACGTCCCGATAGCTCGCGACGAGTGATTGATGCCACGTAAGAGCCGAAAATTCTTCCGGAATCCGCTGCGGTGACTACTTTGTATGGCCGTCAACTTGCCCGTTGTGTCCGGATTTCGCCCAGGCTGGCGCTCTCGGGAGCCTCCGACTGGCGGCCCTTCCGCTTCCGGTGGAAGCGAGCGAACGCATGGGGAAACCCATCGCTTGCCAGGCGGGCGACGTCGTCGTGACTTGCCTGATCGAGGAAGTCTTCTACTTCGTGCTCTTGAACCGAGAGCCGACGCAATCGCCCTTCGACTCGTTCCATCGCCAGGGCAAAGAGCATCAGCAGTAGCGGAAAGAGAATTACTGCGAGTCCTTGCATAGGGGGAAGTAAACACGTCGAAGGTCTCAGAATCGACACGACGGAGTCTCCACTCATGTCGTATCCGTACAGTTGTCTGAGTGCAGACCACCCCGACAGGCAGTTCAGAGCAGCGGAAGAAACCGCGTTCGGGGGGTGCGCGGAAGGAAGAATCACACCTCGGATTGGTACGCCGGGCGCGTCGGATGAATCGCGAGCTCGCTGTGGCTTTCCCGCACGTGTATTGCGAACTCGACTTCACGACTCCGTTGGAACTGGCAGTGGCGACAATCCTGTCGGCGCAATGCACTGACGTCCGCGTCAACATGGTCACGCCGGCGCTCTTCGCCCGCTATCCCGACGCGAAGGCATACGCGGAAGCCGATCGGACCGAACTAGAGGAGTACATCCGCTCCACCGGCTTCTACCGGAACAAGACGACGTCGTTGATCGGCCTCGGTCAGGCGCTACTCGAACGCCACGACGGTCAGGTCCCGAACAAGCTCGAAGATCTGGTGAAACTCCCAGGCATCGGACGCAAGACCGCGAACGTCGTGCTGGGCAATGCCTTCGACATCCCGGGAATCACCGTCGACACCCACTTCGGTCGGCTCGTGCGCCGGTGGAAGTGGACCGAGGAAGAAGATGCCGTCAAGGTGGAACACGCCGTCGGGGCACTGATCGAACGTAAGGAATGGACACTGCTCTCGCACCGCGTGATCTTTCACGGCCGCCGGGTCTGCCACGCGCGCAAGCCCGCGTGCGGGGTGTGCGTTCTGGCCAAGGACTGCCCGTCGTACGGACTCGGCCCGACCGACAAAACCGAGGCCGCGGCCCTGGTGAAAGGCCCCGAGACCGACCATCTGCTCGCCCTGGCAGGGTTGTGATCGCCGATGACAAGTGCTGGAAGATGGTCTCTCGCTGCGCTCGTGGTCGTCGCGGCTCTCGTCGTGGCGATCTGGCCGCGCGGGGGAGACGACACGACGCCCACGTCCACGGGTCCGTCGTCGTCCGCGTATCAGCCGCCGACGTTCACTCCGTCGTCGGAATCGCTCGATCAACTCCGTAGCCAGGCCTCACTGGCTCCCTGTCCGACTCCGACGGGCGAAGCTCCGGCCGGCTCGGCTCTGGCCGGAATCACCCTCGACTGCGTGTCCGACGGTCGGCCCGTCGACCTTGCCGCAGCGGTCGGCGGAAAACCGACTCTGCTCAACTTGTGGGCGTACTGGTGCGCGCCATGCGCCGAAGAGCTTCCGTACCTTCAGGAATTCGCGGAGCGCGCCGAGGGCAGCATCAACGTTTTGACGGTGCATTCGGATCCGAATCAGGAGAACGCTTTGACGCGACTCATCGACTACTCGGTGCGTTTACCCGGCGTCCAGGACGGTGACGGCAAGGTACGGATCGCAGTGGGCGCACCGCCGGTGCTGCCGGTGTCGGTGCTCGTGCGCGCGGATGGAACAGTCGCCAAGGTCTTGCCTCAACCTTTCCGCAGTGCGGACGAAATCGCCGCCGCTGCGGCGCAATATCTGGGAGTCGTCGTATGAGCACACCGGTTCCCGAGTGGTTGCGCGCTGTTGCCAGCACCGAGCCCACCGATCCACACCGGATCAACCCCGTCCTCGAGCGTCGCGCGCCGCGCGGGACCGTGACGCGTCCGGCCGCGGTGCTCGTGCTCTTCGGCGGACCGCGTGAGGCAGACCCTCTCGCCGTCGGCGGCTTGCCGGAGGGCGCAGACGTGTTGCTGACCCAACGGGCGTCGACGATGCGTCAGCACAGCGGACAGGTCGCATTCCCGGGCGGCGCCGCCGATCCGGGCGACGACGGCCCCATCGGCACCGCGTTGCGTGAAGCGCAGGAGGAAACCGGGCTTGATCCGAGCGGAGTTCAGCCGCTCACCGTGCTGCCGGAGATCTTCATCCCGCCGTCGGGTTTCGACGTGACGCCGGTGCTCGGCTACTGGGAGCAGCCGACGACGGTGGGGATTCAGGACGAGGGCGAGGTCGGACGGGTGGCCAGGGTGCCGCTGCGCACGTTGCTCGACCCCGACAACCGGTTTCAGGTTCGCCATCCCCTCGGATACCAGGGCCCGGCGTTCCGCGCCGACGGCATGCTGGTCTGGGGGTTCACAGCAGGAATCCTCGCGGCGCTGTTCACGGTGTCGGGCTGGGAGATTCCGTGGAACTACGAGGACGTGAGAGACCTGGACACAGCGCTGTCCGAGTTCGGTGAAGGTGTCGAGGATTCGGCGGTGCCGCGATGACAGGTTCTCGTTGGGTGGACATCGCCATCGTTCTGGTCGCCCTCATCGCGGCCACGTCCGGATGGCGTCAGGGTGCGGTGGCGTCGGCGTTGGCGTTTGTCGGCGTGATCCTCGGTGCCGTCGCCGGAATTCTGTTGGCGCCCCACCTGCTCGTGCACGTCACCGAAGGCAAGCTGCGCATCCTCGCGGGCATCTCGCTGATCGTGGTGTTGGTCATCATCGGCGAAGTCGCCGGCATGGTGCTCGGACGCGCGGCGCGCAGCGGAATGCACAGTCCGACGGCGCGATCCGTCGACAGCGTCATCGGTGCGGGTCTACAGGCGGTGGCCGTCGTGGTCGCGGCGTGGTTGCTCGCGATTCCGCTCACTTCTTCGTCGCAGCCGAATATTGCCGCCGCTGTTCGTGGTTCGGATGTTCTCGCCAGCGTGGACGAACTGGCCCCGCAGTGGCTGCGCCGCATCCCGACGGAGTTTTCGGCGTTGCTCGACACCTCCGGCCTGCCAGACGTCATCGGCCCGTTCGGGCGTACGCCCATCACCGAGGTCGAAGCACCCGACGCGAGCGTTCTGGCCAGTCCGTTGGCGGCGCAGTTGCGTCCGAGTGTTCTACGCATCAACGGCGTCGCACCGAGTTGCCAGCGCGCGCTCGAGGGATCCGGATTCATCGTCGCTCCCGAACGCGTCATGACCAACGCACACGTGGTTGCCGGAACCGAGAGCATCACGGTGGACACCATGGAGGGCGCGCTGCCCGCGCAGGTGGTTCTCTTCGACTCCGCCGTCGACATCGCGATTCTGGCGGTTCCCGGACTGGACGCACCGGTGCTGCCGTTTGCTCCGGAGCAGGCTCAGACCGGCGACAACGCGTTGGTGCTCGGTTACCCAGGCGGCGGTCCGTACACGGCCAGCGCAGCCCGCGTTCGTGAGGTCCTGAACCTGAACGGACCGGACATCTACAAGGCCGGAACCACTCAACGTGAGGTCTACACCGTCCGCGGATCCATCAGGCAGGGCAACTCTGGTGGGCCGATGGTCGACGATCAGGGGCGCGTCCTCGGCGTCGTGTTCGGTGCCGCCGTCGACGACAGCGACACCGGATTCGTCCTCACCGCCCAGGAAGTATCGCGCCAGTTGAACGCGGCTGCCTCGGCGTCGACGCCGGTGCCGACAGGCGCCTGCATTCTGTAGCGGTCACTGCTCTGTAAGGAGGAAGTCCTCGAGTTCGCGGTTGACGCGCTCGGGGGCTTCCTGATGCGCGTAGTGACCAACTCCCGCAATGGTGCGCAGTTTCTCGCCGGGAGCCCAATGCTTGTCGCGCCGCACGGTACGGGTGAGCACGTACGGGTCGAGTTCGCCGTGAATCTGGACGATCGGAATGCGAAGAACCTGATCCATCAAACGCATGAAACGACGACCCTCGGGCCGAAGCTGGCTGCGGAAGGCCCAGCGCTGGTACTCCAGCGTGGAATGCGCGACGCCCGGGATCCGGATCGCGGCCCGCATCTTGGTCATCACGTCCGCGAACTCGGGTTGCTGCGGCCAGGTGGGGCCGGACCGCGAGCGAACCAGACGCTCCACCTCGGCGCCGTTGTCGGCCGTCAACCGACGTTCCGGGCGTAGCGGTACCTGATAGGCCAGGAAAGAGGGCAAAAGCGCGCGGCGCTGATATGGGTCGCGCACGACTGCTTTCTTGAGTGCCATCGGGTGTGGCGACGAGATCAACGCGATCGACCGCACCAGGCGTGGATGCAGGAGCGCGGTCGCCCAGCACACCAACCCGCCGTCGGCATGACCGATCAGCGTGGCCTTGCCGTAACCCATCGCACGAATGAGACCGGCTACGTCACCGGCGAGCGTCCAACCGTCGTAGCCGCGAGGGGGCTTGTCGGAATCGCCGTACCCACGAAGATCCATGGCGACGACGCGGAATCCCTGTTCCGACAGTGCCGTCAACTGATGGCGCCAGGACCACCAGAAATCGGCGAATCCGTGCAACAGGACCACCAACGGAGCATCCGGCTCCGCGTCGCCTACCTCGACGACGTGAAACCGGATGCCGTTGGCGTGAATGTCCCGGTGAATCCAGGGGCCGTCGAACCTGACGGTGGATGGATCTGGGGCTGCCACTTTCGATCAGACTCGCTACCGGCGCGCGTTGAAATCGACAGACGGCTTTGCGTCGTCATGGCTGCCGGGAAGGACGTTCTTGGCCTGCTTGAGCGATTCGATCGTCTTCTCCGGAGCCCTCAGCTTGCGCACACGCAGATAACCGAGCAGCGCCAGAATCGCGGTGGTCACCACCATGATCAGGAAGACGATGAGGAACGCCAGCCAGCGCGGCACCCAGGTATCGAGCATCTCGGCCAGGAAGAAAAAGAAGAAGAACGAGCTGAACAGCAGAACCGTGAAGGCCAGGATGAAGAAGACACTGCCCTGCAGACCCTTCTTGACCTCGCCCGTGACCTCGGCCTTGGCAAGTTCAACCTCGGCGCGCACGAGGGTGGAGACCTGTGCGGTCGCGTCCTTGACGAGGGCCCCGATGGTGGCCTCACCCGGCGTGCGGGCGTCCACATCGGTGAGAGGGATGGACGAGACCGTGTTCGGTACTCCATCTCCGGTGAAGCGCTGGCTCTCTCCGTTGGTCAAGCTCACTTGTCGACCTCTCCAGGTAGTTCTCTCGCGTCCGTGGCAATGGCGGTGGAAGCGTCGTCTCGAGCCGCATGAACTCGTCCACGTCGCCACAGCAGCGCTGATCCGATCAGCGATGCCACCAACGATGTCACGAGAACTGCGGCCTTCGCTATCTCGGCCTCGCTGCCATCGCCGACCCCGTCCAATGCGAGGTCTGCTACAAGCAGGCTAACGGTGAACCCGATGCCACCGAGAACTGAGAGGGCAAACATGTCTCTCAATTCCAGTGTCTTGGGCTTGGTGGCTATGCCCAATTTGATCGCGAGCAGGGAAATTCCGAAGATTCCGACGGTCTTTCCGACCAGAAGGCCGACGACAACCGATTGCCCGACGGGGTCGGTGAAAATGTCGCCGAGTACCGCGGCGTTGATCGGAACACCGGAGGCGAACAGTGCGAAGACGGGGACGCAGAAGCCTGCGGAGTACGGCTGAATGCGGTGCTCGAGGCGGCTGCCCGGCGCGTACTCCTCGTCCGGATCGCGCCTGACACGGGTGAGTAGGCCGAGCGCGACGCCCGCGAGTGTGGCGTGTATCCCCGCTTCGTGCATCGCGTACCAGGTCAGTAGTGCCAGCGGGACGTAGAGGAACGGCGTCGTGATGCGCTTGTGCTGGGCGTAGGCGTAGACAGCGAGGGCTGCGGCCGCGGTCAGCAGCCACAACATCGCGAGGGAGCCGGTGAACAGTACGGCGATGAGGATGATGGCGAGCAGATCGTCGACGACGGCCAGGCTGAGCAGGAAGACTCGGGCGCTTGCGGGGATCTTCGATCCGGTGAGAGCGAGCACGCCGAGGGCAAAAGCGATGTCCGTCGCGACGGGAATGGCCCAGCCCTTGTCCATACCTGGAGTGCCGAAGCCGATGGACGCCGCGATGATCGCGGGGACCAGGACGCCGCCGCACGCCGCGATGATCGGGAGCATCGCGGCTTTGCGGTCCGCGAGCTCGCCGACCACCAGTTCGCGTTTGAGTTCGAGGCCGGCGACGAAGAAGAAGACGGCAAGCAGTCCGTCTTGCGCCCAGGTGCCAAGGCTGAGGTCCAGATGGAGTGCAGACGGGCCGATCTGGAAGTCGCGCAGTGCGATGTAGCTTTCACCGAAAGGTGAGTTCACCCAGATCAGAGCGACGGCAGCGGCGATGAGCAGTATCGATCCGCCCACCGTTTCGGTGCGCAGATAGCGGGACAGTTCGGAACGCAAAGTGGAGATCACGCGTGGGGACGACCTTTGTTCGTGCACCCGAGTTCGGATGCAACAGACATGAACGTGATCGACGTTGTAAAGCATCGAATGCACGTGCCGACCAGACTTCCCGGCTCACCTTTACGGGATTTTATCGCGGATTGCTCGCTGAGCCGAATTAGCGAACCGAATTTGCGCCGGAAAACCCCGCGGGTGTTCAATTCCTACTGATTGGGACACCATCCCACCAATTGGACAATTTTCGTATAACGGCGCAGGAGCATGTTTTGAGCACGTCAGTCAGTGAGAACCCACCCAAGCCGGAGGGCGGCGACGCAGATACCGTCGCCGGAGTGCCGCGCAGCCGAATCGTGGTTGCCAGCATGGTGGGTACGTCCATCGAGTTCTACGACTTCTACATCTATGCAACAGCGGCAGTATCGGTGTTCCCGCACCTGTTCTTCCCGAAGGGCAACGACACCACCGCGCTTCTCGCGTCGTTGGCGACGTTCGGACTCGCGTTTGTCGCCCGTCCCCTCGGCTCGATTCTCTTCGGACACTTCGGTGACCGCGTCGGACGCAAGGCAACTCTGGTCGGCTCGCTGCTGACGATGGGCATCGCGACCTTCCTCATCGGACTGCTGCCCACTTATCACCAGATCGGTCTACTGGCCCCGGCGCTGTTGGCGCTCATGCGTTTCTGCCAGGGCCTCGGACTCGGCGGCGAATGGTCTGGCGCGGCTCTGCTCGCGACCGAGACGGCCAAGGAAGGCAAGCGGGCCTGGGCGGCGATGTGGCCGCAGCTCGGTGCACCCATCGGCTTCTTCATGGCCAACGGACTGTTCCTGATCATCACGCTGTTCATGAACCACGACAATTCCAGC
Source organism: Rhodococcus sp. P4_F3_2 (assembly GCF_056401335.1). NCBI lineage: Bacteria > Bacillati > Actinomycetota > Actinomycetes > Mycobacteriales > Nocardiaceae > Rhodococcus > Rhodococcus sp. P4_F3_2. The sequence continues at coordinate 31,833 of NZ_JBFUJN010000042.1, read as the reverse complement.
CCGGACCTCGAAGGCGCCTTCCTGAGCTGGGGATGGCGAATTCCGTTCCTGCTCAGCGCAATCATGGTGATGATCGGCCTGTACGTCAGGCTCAAGCTCGAAGAGACCCCGGTGTTCGCGCGTGCAGTCGAGCGCGGCGAGAAGGTCAAGACCCCGGTCGCCGAGGTATTCAAGACCAGTTGGCGTCAGCTCATCATCGGTACGTTCGTGATGCTCGCGACGTACACGCTCTTCTACATCATGACCACCTGGGTACTCAGCCACGGAACCGGCAAGACGGCGGCCGACGGCGGAACCGGCGCCGGCTTCAAGTACACCGATTTCCTTGTCCTGCAGCTCATCGCAGTCGTGTTCTTCGCTGCCGCCGTGCCGGTCTCGGGTTGGCTTGCCGACCGTTACGGGCGTCGTATCACACTGCTGATCATCACCGGCCTGATCATGGTGTTCGGCTTGACCTTCGGCGTGTTCCTCGAACCGGACGGAATGAACGACGGTCGTATGTTGGCGTTCCTCATCGTGGGCATGCTGCTCATGGGCCTGACCTTCGGACCGATGAGTGCCGTTCTCCCGGAACTCTTCCCGACCAACGTCCGCTACACGGGCTCGGGAATCGCGTACAACACCGCCAGCATTCTGGGCGCTGCGGTGGCGCCGTTCATCGCCGTCTACCTCGCGAAGAACTACGGCGTCGGCTGGGTCGGCATCTACCTCCTCGTAGCTGCGACGCTGACTTTTGTTGCGCTGCTGGTCATGCGCGAGACCCTTTATTAACCCCCGGCGGTTAATAAAGGCGCACAGCAGTTGTCAGGGAAGCTGAGCAGGCAGGACGTGCTCACCGGTCTTGTCGGTGCTCAAGGCCAAGGAACTGATGTACTGCTTCTCGCCGTTGGGGCCGGGAACGTTCGACGCGAGCATGTCGGGTCGCTCGAACTCGATGCCGCTGACGCAGCACAGAAGCGTTTCACCCGAGGGGTTCCCGTACTCGTCGAACATCGGCAGGTCGATGCCGTCGTCGGTGCGTCGTAGGTAGTACTTGCCCTTGGTGGCGACGGCGAGGACCGGCGGCATCACCAGTGCGATGACGATCGCGACGATTGGGGAGAACGGCTTGATCGCCGAACCGAATGCGCCGAAGAACACCAGGATCGAAATGCCCGCGGCCAGCAGCATCGACACGAAGCCGACGGGGTTGACGTCGTAGAGCATCCCGCGTCGGAACTCGGGGACCTTCGGGGAGAGCTTCAACCAGTACTTGTTGATCGCGATGTCGGAGGCGACGACCACGACCCAGGCGATACCGCAGTTGGCGTAGAAGCCCAGGATCGTGTTGAGGAAGTCGAACATGTTGGCTTCCATCAAGATCAGTGCGATCGCCAGGTTGACCAGAACGAAGATCATGCGTCCCGGGTAGGTCTTGGTGACGCGGGTGTACGAGTTGGTCCAGGCCAGTGAGCCGGAGTACGCGTTGGTGACGTTGATCTTGATCTGGCTGATGACCACGAGGATCACGGCAAGGGTCATGGCCAGCCAGTGCGGCATCATGTCCTGGTAGATCTCGAGAAACTGGTGCACGGGCTGGTTGGCGATCGAAGATCCGTCGACGACGTTCGCGATGATGTACACGGCGAGGAACAGTCCGACGATCTGCTTGAACGCGCCGAAGATGACCCAGCCGGGCCCCGCGAGAATTACTGCAGCCCACCAACGACGGGTGTTCTCCGGCGTCTTGGGCGGCATGAAGCGTAGGTAGTCGATCTGCTCGGCGATCTGTGCGATCAGCGACAGGCAGACACCCGCGGCCAGCATCACCGATCCGAAGTTGACGCCCTTGCCGTTTGCGCCGTCCTCACCGCCGAAGGCGAAGAACGCGCTCACCGAATCTGGGTGCTTGAACAGCAGATACAGGAACGGCAGCACCATCATGACGAGCCACAGAGGCGTCGTCCACACTTGGAGCTTTGCCAGAGCCTTCATTCCGTAGATGACCAGTGGAATGACCATCAGGGTCGAGACCGCGTAGCCGATCGAGAGTGGGATCCCGAGCCCCAGTTTCAAACCCTGGGCCATGATGGAACCTTCGAGCGCGAAGAAGATGAAGGTGAACGTCGCGAAGATGACGTTGGTGACCACGGAGCCGTAGTAGCCGAAACCGCTTCCGCGCGTGATCAAATCGAGGTCGATGTTGTATCGCGCGGCGTAGTAGGCGAGTGGGAAGCCGGTGGCCATGATGACGACGGCAAACACGGCGATGCCCAGCAATGCGTTACCGGTGCCGTACGAGATGCCGATGTTGGCGCCGATCGAGAAGTCTGCGAGATACGCGATTCCGCCGAGTGCGGAGGTCGCGACGACGCCGGTTCCCCATTTGCGGTAGCTGCGTGGCGCAAATCGGAGGGTGTAGTCCTCCAGAGTCTCCTTCAGTGCGGCGTTCTCACCGAGATCTGCCCTGTCCGGTGCGCCGGCGGACACCTGCTCGTTCACTGCTGTCATGACGTCACTTCCCCTGGGTGCCTGTGCATGTGCACTTTGTGGTGCAGGCACCCAACCTAGGGAGGTGGCGTTACGCGGACATGTTTGAAATGTGTCGCCCACGTTGCGGATTCGATCCGCAACGTGAGCGAGCACTCATGGGACTTTCTTTACCTGTATCTGATCACCAACTGCCCGCGCCTGCAAGGCGAGTGGCTGCGTCCCGACTGGTCGTAGGTCGAGAACGGCGGCGGCCACCGGGTCGGCCAAGACGTTTCGGATGGTTCGGCGCAGGCCACGTGCTCCGTACACCGGATCGAATCCGCGCCGTTGCAACAGTGCGACGGCGCTGTCGTCCACGTCGACGTCGACGCCTCTCCTGGCCAACCGAGTCGTGATCAGTTCGATCTCGAGCCGGGTCACTTGTTCTGCGGTCTGTTCGTCGAACTCGTCGAGGATCACGGTTTCGTCGATGCGGTTGAAGAACTCGGGGTCGAAGAACTTCTCGAGAGCGCGCTGCACCAAGTGGTGACCATGGTGTGGTCGATCGATCCGGACGCGATCGGCGAGCTGCCGCACCCGGGACCGTCGACGTTCCGCCACCGCAGCAGAACCGAGATTCGAGGTCAGGAACACGTAGCTGTTGCGGAACGAGATCTTCTGCTGACCGTTCGCCAACCGGAGTTCGCCGTTGTCGAGGACCTGCAGGAGCGCACGTAGAACGGTGGGGTCGGCCTTCTCCACTTCGTCGAACAGGACGATTCCGGGGGTGTACGGATCGCCCTCGACGGTGTTCTTGTCGAACAGTGTGAAGGACTCCTTGCTGCCGGCGTACCCAGGCGGTGCCCCGGAGAACGACGCCGCATAATGCTCTTGAGCAAGAGCATTCATGTCGATGCGGCACAGATCGTCGGGCCCGGACCGTAGTTCCGCGGCCACGCGCCGCACCAACTCCGTCTTGCCGACGCCGGTGGGGCCGACCAGAAGGATGTTGGCGAGCGGACGCGTCGGATCCGTGGCACCGACATGCGCGATCGAAATCGCCCGAACCACTGCGTCGACGGCGGCCTGTTGTCCGACGATCTTGGAACTGAGGGCTTTCGAGAGCTTGCGAGCGTCGAAGGCCCCGACCGGTACGGGTTCGGATCGTTCCTCGGCTGGTGGCGGTGCTGCACTGTTCCGGTCATGGAGCATGTCGGTGATATACGGCACAGCGAGATCCTTAAACTTCGATTGTCTTCTCGACCGGCAGGTTTCCGACGCGGCAGTCCGCTACGCCCACTGTGTCTCGGGTGATGGCCTCGACGCGTTCCTGAGCCTTCTGGGCATCGGTGACCCACAGCTTGTAGAACTCGAACGGGCAGTCCGCGACGCCCTTGTCTCCGTCTCCTGCAGCGTGCACGCCGGAGTATCCGCGGTGAAGGAGCTTGAAGATGTGGTTCTGGGACTGATCGTTCTCGCGTGCATCGCGAATGGCGGAAACGGACAGCTGTGCGTACTGGATTCCGTATTCCTCCTCACCGGTTTCACCCAACGTCCGACCGTCGAATCCGATGATCGCGGAGTGTCCGAAGTAGGAGTAGACGCCGTCGAATCCGGCCGCATTGGCAACTGCCACATAACAATTGTTGGCCCAGGCCATTGCCTTGGACATCATCACCTGCTGGTCCTTGGCGGGGTACATGTAGCCCTGGCAGCGGACGATGAGTTCTGCACCCTTCATCGCGCAGTCACGCCAGATCTCCGGGTAGTTGCCGTCGTCGCAGATGATGAGCGAGATCTTCAGGCCCTTGGGACCCTCGGATACGTACGTGGTGTCGCCGGGGTACCAACCTTCGATGGGGCACCAGGGCAGGATCTTTCGGTATTTCTGAACGATTTCGCCCTTGTTGTCGATGAGAATCAACGTGTTGTACGGCGGCTTGTTCGGGTGGTCTTCGTGCTGTTCACCGGTGATGGAGAAGATTCCCCAGGTATCGGCCTCGCGGCAAGCGGCGGAAAAGATTGCGGTCTCGTCACCGGGGATGGTTGCCGCTGTCGCATACATCTCCTCTTCGTTGTACATGATTCCCTGCGTGGAGTATTCGGGGAATACCACCAGATCCATTCCGGGGAGTCCGGTCTTCATGCCGATCATCATGTCGGCGATCTTGCGCGCGTTCTCGAGAACTCCGGCGCGATCGTGCAGGCGGGGCATCTTGTAGTTGACTACTGCTACGCCGACCGTGTCGTTGCTCGAGGAGATGTCACCGTGTCGCATTGTCTTTCACTCCTTGGTTGTGTGGATCAGTTGAAGACTGGATGAGTCTGGGGTACTGCGGCTTTGGGTGCGGCGAGGATCTTGGCCAGGCCGAGGAGAACCAGAAGCGCTCCGGCCCAACCGGCGGCTACCGCGGGTGTGGTGTGGAAGTTGTCGGTCAGGATCAGAAAGGCAGGAACAGTGCAGGTGGGCTGGCTCAGCAGGACTGCTGCCCAGCCGGTGAAGCGGCTGAGGTTCTCGCGGCCGAGGCCGAGCACCAGGAAGAACAGCGTCCACAGTGCTGCCCATGCGAGCCAGATGACCCCGAAGACGGGGTCGTTGCTCACCGTGAACGAGAGGAAGGAGTACACGAGCGCGGCGCACGCGACGAACAGTGAGAACCACCCGATTCCTTCCGGTTCGAAGCCGGCGAGATTGCTGATTCCCACGTAGAGGTAGGTGAATCCGAACAGGTAGAGACCTGAGGCCGCCAGGACGGCGCTCGAATCTCCCTGTGCCTGAATCAACAAAACGGTGGGGACGACGCATTGAAGTGCGCCGACGAAGAGGTTGAGGACCGAGGCGGATCGAACGGGAACTGTGCCGAGCAGCATCAGTCCGTTGACGAAGAGGACGGCTCCCACGTAAAGCAAACCAACACTGCCCATCGGGCACCTCCGGTTACTTTCGGGACGGGTTACTTTCAAATGAAATGATTCCAAATGAAACTAAGTGATGCGCGCCACAGAAGTCAAGAGGTGGATCTCAGGGGAAGGTTTCAGAGGGTGGCGATGATCGAGAAGTCGAGTCCGTCGGCGACGGCCAGCTGAATCTTCTGTCGTGCAACGCGATCGCGAAACTCGACGGTTCCGCGAGGGCCGTCGTACGCGGCGCCTTCGACGACGGCGTCCAGGGCGTGCGGGTGGGTGCTGTCGGCGCGTCGAACCAGGGCCGAAAGGGTATGTATCCCTTCGTAACACGACTCGGCAGCGTTGTTCAGTGCCGGGGCGTGCGCGCCGTGCAGTGCGATGTAGCGCCCGAGCAGGTCCATGGAGTTACCGTCGACCATCGAGCGGAAGTACGCTGCCGAGGCAAACAGGTTCCGGGTTGCGCGGGGGCCGCTTGCGAGCAGCATGTTTTCTTCCATCAACGGGCTGAACCGGATCATCGACTCGTCGAGGCCTCGGCGGGCGAAGGCTCGGTTGAAGTCGACGGCGTCCTGCCCGACGAGGAGCATGATCACGCCGTCGCAACCGGAGTTCGAGACGGTCTCGACCAACTGCTTCATGTTGCCGCGCCCCAGATCGACAAACGAACCGCCGACCAGGGTGAGGTCGAGTTCGGTGGCGAATTGCCTCACGGCCCCGAGCGAGCTGTGAGGCCAGATGTAGTCGTCGCCGACGACGAACCACTTGCGCGCTCCGACGTTGTCGCGCAGCCACTTCAGTGCCGGCGCGATCTGCTGTCGTGGTGTTTCGCCTGAACAGTAGATTCCTGGTCTGACCTCGCCGCCCTCGTAGAGCGAGGTGTACGAGTACGGAATACGGCCTGCGACCACCGGTGCGAGTGCGTGGCGGACCGAGGAGATGTGCCAACCGCTGACGGCGTCGATGTCACCTGCGTCGAGTAGCTGTTGCACGCGGGCTGCGACGACGCCCGGCGAGGCGCCGCCGTCGATCACTTCGATCTGGACTTCGCGTCCCAGTACGCCGCCGGAGTTGTTGAGGTCGCGGGCGGCCAATTCGCTGATCGCCTCACACGACGGACCGAACAGTCCGGCCGGTCCTTGGAGGGGAACCACCATGCCCAGGCGCCATACGGCGCTGCGCGCGCGTTCGAGCGCGCCGGTAGCGCTCATGCGTCGCCGCCGGAATCGGAAGTCAGCGGCCTGGCCTGGGTTACTATCATTTCATTTGAAAGTATTGCCCGAGAAGTGTGAAGTACGCAACAGCGGGGGAGCGATCAGTGGGAAAAAGTGACTCCGGAATTCTTGATGCTTCGCTGACGACCGCGCTGGTCCGAGCGGCTCGAATGGCCGCGGCAGCGGCGGAGAAGACGCTGGCGGCTGAGAATCTCACTCTCGATCACTGGATGACGCTCGAAGCCTTGGCGTCGACCGAGGGGCTGACGATGGCTGAGCTGCGCGATCGAACGGGAACACCGGCTCCGACGCTGACGCGAGTTGCGGACAAGTTGGTCTCGCTTGCGCTGATCTATCGGGAGGTCGGTGAGGACGATCGCCGGAAGGTGCGCGTGTTTCTCTCCTCGCGTGGAAAGTCTCTGCACAAGCGGGTTGCCGCAGACATTCGCGTGGCCGAGGAGTCTTGGCTGACGTCGAAAGAGGAAGTGAAGTTGCGAGAGGGGCTCCGCCCCTGTGCGCCTTTCCGGTAGTGGGGACTACCAGAAAGGCGCACGGGGGCCGAAGGCCCTACTTGCCGCGGATTGCGTCGAATACCTTGGGATCGACCAGGGTTGAGGTGTCTCCGAGGTCGCGGCCTTCGGCGACGTCGCGCAGGAGGCGGCGCATGATCTTGCCTGATCGGGTTTTTGGCAGTTCCGGCACGATCGTGATCTGACGCGGCTTGGCGATGGGGCTGATGTCGGTGGAGACCTGCGCCTTGAGCTCGGCGATCAGAACCTCACCGGTGTTCTCGACGCCTTCGCGCAGGATGACGAACGCGACGATGCCCTGTCCGGTGGTCTCGTCCGCGGCACCGACGACGGCAGCTTCGGCGACTCCGTGATGGTTGACCAGTGCTGACTCCACCTCGGAGGTGGAGATGCGGTGACCGGAGACGTTCATGACGTCGTCGACGCGGCCGAGGACCCAGAGGGCGCCGTCGTCGTCGTACTTGGCGCCGTCACCGGCGAAGTACCAGCCTTCTTCGGCGTAGCGGGACCAGTAGGTGTCGCGGTAGCGGTCCATGTCGCCCCAGATGCCGCGGAGCATCGCCGGCCACGGCTCGTCGAGGACGAGGTAACCGTTGCCGCCGGGGCCGAGGGGCTTGGCGTCGTCGTCGACGATCTTCGCGGAAATGCCCGGCAGTGGTGCCATCGCGGATCCGGGCTTGGTGGCGGTGATACCGGGCAGCGGGGAGATCATGATCGCGCCGGTCTCGGTCTGCCACCAGGTGTCGACGATGGGAGCCTTGTTGCCGCCGATGACGTCGCGGAACCAGCGCCACGCTTCGGGGTTGATGGGCTCGCCCACAGATCCGAGCAAACGGATCGAAGACAAGTCGTGGGCGTCGGGAATTTCCCGGCCCCACTTCATGAACGTGCGCACGAGGGTGGGTGCGGTGTAGTAGATGGAGACGCCGTACTTCTCGATGATGTCGAAGTGGCGGTGCTCGTTCGGGGAGTTGGGGGTGCCTTCGTAGACGACCTGGGTGACACCGTTGGAGAGGGGGCCGTAGACGATGTAGGAGTGTCCGGTGACCCAGCCGATGTCGGCGGTGCACCAGTAGACGTCTTGTCCCGCTTTGTGATCGAAGACGTTGTGGTGGGTGTACGACGCCTGGGTGAGGTAGCCGCCGGAGGTGTGGATGATGCCCTTGGGCTTACCGGTGGTGCCGGAGGTGTAGAGGATGAACAGGGGATGTTCGGCGTCGAAGGCCTGCGCTTCGTGCTCGGGCGAGGCTTGCGCGACGGTCTCGTGCCACCACAGGTCGCGGCCGTCGGTCCACTCGACGTCGATGCCGGTCCGGTTGACCACCAACACGTTCTGGACGGAGTCGGCGCCGGCGACGGATTCGTCGACCGCTGTTTTGATGGGTGCTGCGGCGCCGCGTCGCCACTGGCCGTCGACGGTGACGACGAGCTTGGCTTGGGCGTCGTCGATGCGTGAGCGTAGGGCGGTGGCGGAGAATCCGGCGAAGACGACCGAGTGCGTCAGGCCGAGGCGGGCGCAGGCGAGCATGGTGACGATCGCTTCGGGGATCATCGGCATGTAGATCGCGACGCGGTCACCGGCGACGAGGCCGAGGTCGGTGAAAGTGTTTGCGGCGCGGCTGACTTCGGCGAGGAGGTCGTTGTAGGTCAGATCCCGGGAATCGCCTGGTTCGCCTTCGAATGCAATGGCGACGCGGTCGCCGTTGCCGGCGAGGACGTGGCGGTCGACGCAGTTGTAGGCGACGTTGAGCTTGCCGCCGACGAACCACTTGGCGACGGGGGCGTCGGTCCAGTCGAGGACGTCGGTCCATTTCTCGTGCCAGTGAAGGCGCTCAGCCTGATTCGCCCAGAAAGCGAGGCGGTCGGTATCTGCGGCAGCCTGCAACTCCGGTCCCGCGTTGGCGGCCGCAGCGAACTCTGCGCTCGGCGGATATGCCTGGGGGACGTCTGTTTCGGCTGCGCTTGTCATGGCTGACGGCCTTCTTTCCACATTGATCGACACTTTTCTGACTCCGTGTGAGGGTAGTCACAAGCTCGCTCAAACGCACCGTTGCATCACGTTGCAACCCGTTGTCCTGCGACGATCGGTCGAATCGATGCGACGGGTGGTCACTTCCGCCGACGAATGAATGTGTCCGAATTCAATTACCCCCAATTTTCCAACAATGGGTGCGGTGCGCGCTTCGGGTTCGATGTGTCTATTGTCAAACCATTATTCGACCGCAACTCGAAGTCACGTTCACTTTCAGTTGTAGGCGACACGACGCCGGCAGTTACGGCTGTCGGCAGGCCGCGAGCATGCTCGGGGTCACTTAGATGTGGAAGGAATTCCTTTGCGTATCTCACGCATAGCGACCGGCGCGGTCGCGCTCGGAATGACGGCAGTGCTGATCACGGCATGTTCGTCCGGCGATTCGTCGGGCGGATCGTCCAGTGGCGTCGTCAACGCCTGGGCGGGCGAGCCTCAGAACCCGTTGATCCCCACGAACACGAGTGAGAACATGGGCGGCCGCGTCCTCGACTCGCTGTTCTCCGGTCTCGTTTCGTACACCGCAGACGGCGGTACGGAGAACGAGGTTGCCGAGTCCATCGAGAGCACCGACGGTCAGAACTTCACCGTCAAGCTCAAGGACGGCTGGACCTTCACGGACGGCACCCCCGTCACCGCGAAGTCGTTCGTCGACGCGTGGAACTACGGAGCCCTCTCCACCAACGCTCAGCTTCAGGCATCGTTCTTCGATCCGATCAAGGGCTACGACGAAGTTGCCGCCGAGGTTCCGACGGCACAGACCATGTCGGGTCTGAAGGTTGTGGACGACTCCACCTTCACCATCGAACTCAAGCAGCCCGAGTCGGCGTTCCCCGATCGCCTCGGCTTCACGGCGTACTACCCGCTGCCCGAGGTCGCGTTCAAGGACATGACCGCCTTCGGTGAGAACCCGATCGGCAACGGCCCGTACAAGCTCGACGGAACCGGCGCGTGGCAGCACAACGTCCGCATCGACACCGTCGTGAACCCGGACTACAACGGCAACCGTAAGCCGAAGAACGCCGGCGTCGACTTCATCATGTACAACAGCCTCGACACGGCGTACACCGATCTCCTGGCCAACAACGTCGACGTTCTCGACCAGGTTCCTCCGAGCGCCGTCACGACCTTCGAGTCGGACCTGCCCGGACGCACCGTCAACCAGCCGTCGGCAACCATCGAGACGTTCACGATCCCGGGTCGCCTGCCGCACTTCAGCGGTGAAGAGGGCATGCTCCGCCGTCAGGCGATCTCGATGGCGATCAACCGCGATCAGATCACCCAGCAGATCTTCAACAAGACCAGGACGCCTGCACTCGACTTCACCAGCCCCGCGATCAAGGGCTGGAACGACTCGCTGACCGGTAACAGCAACGTGAAGTTCGATCCTGAGGCGGCCAAGGCTGCTTGGGCCAAGGCCGACGCCATCGCACCGTGGTCCGGCAGCTTCGAGATCGCCTACAACTCCGACGGCGGACACCAGGAATGGGTCGATGCCACGGCGAACAGCATCCGCAACACCCTCGGTATCGACGCGAAGGGCAAGCAGTACGCCACCTTCGCTCAGATCCGCACCGAAGCCACCGACCGCACCATCCAGAGCTCTTTCCGCTCCGGTTGGCAGGGCGACTACCCGCAGCAGTACGGCTTCCTGGCGCAGAACTACCAGACCGGCGGCAGCTCCAACGACGGTGACTACTCCAACCCCGAGTTCGACCGCCTCCTGCGCGAATCGGCCGGCCAGACCGATCAGGCGAAGGCTCAGGAACTGCTCGATCAGGCCCAGGAAGTCCTGCTCAAGGACCTGCCCGCAGTTCCGACGTGGTACCGCAACGCTGCCAGTGGATGGTCGGAGAACGTTTCCAACGTGACCATCAGCTGGAACGGTGTTCCGGTCTACGAAGACATCGAAAAGAACTGACGCGTAGAACGATCCGCATCTGAAACGTGAGTTCGGGGCGGCAGGCGCCCTGCCTGCCGTCCCGAACTCGTGTTCACACCGGACTGTCCGCTGACGTACACGATCATCGACAAGGAGGTGATCCGATGCTCTGGTACATCGGTCGCCGAGTGCTTCAAATGATCCCGGTTTTTCTCGGGGCCACTCTTCTGATCTACGCCATGGTCTTCCTGCTTCCCGGTGATCCGATTGCCGCGTTGGCGGGCGACAAGGCGCTCAGTCCGGCTGTGGCAGCACAGCTTCGGGAGCGCTACCACCTCGATCTCCCCTTCTATCAGCAGTACCTGCTGTACCTGAAGGGCATCTTCACGCTGGACTTCGGCACGTCGTTCTCCGGACGACCTGTCAGTGAAGTTCTGGCACAGGCATTTCCGATCACGATGAAACTTGCCTTCATGGCACTGATCGTCGAGACGGTCTTCGGTGTCGGCTTCGGCCTCATCGCGGGCCTGCGTAAGGGCGGATTCTTCGACAGCACCGTCCTGCTGTTCAGCCTCGTTCTCATCGCCATCCCGATCTTCGTGATCGGCTTCCTGGCTCAGTTCTTCATCGGCGTCAAATGGGGCATCGTCCCGCCGACGGTCGGTGGTAACACCAGCTTCACCAATCTCCTGCTCCCTGCCCTGGTTCTTGGTTCGGTCTCGTTCGCGTACGTACTGCGACTGACCCGAACGTCCGTGGCGGAGAATCTGACTGCCGATTACGTCCGCACCGCTACCGCCAAGGGACTTTCCCGTGGACGAGTGGTTCGCGTGCACGTGTTGCGCAACTCGCTGATCCCCGTGGTCACGTTCCTGGGTGCCGACCTCGCGACGTTGATGGGCGGCGCCATCGTCACCGAGGGCATCTTCAACATCAACGGCGTCGGTGGCACGATCTACCAGGCCGTGACCAGAGGTGAAGCGCCGACGGTGGTTTCGTTCGTCACCATCCTGATCGTGATCTACCTGATCGCGAATCTGCTCGTCGACCTCTTGTACGCCGCGCTCGATCCGAGGATCCGCTATGTCTGAGACCGTGAAGACCGGACGCGCAGTCCGGCAAAGTCATTTCGTGGCGCCGCCCGAAGTTGCGGCACCGGGGGAGACGGACGCCGTCAAACTCGATCAGGCGCCGACGAGCATGTGGACCGATGCGTGGCGCGACCTACGCAAGCGTCCCCTGTTCATCATCTCGACGATCATCATCCTCGCGGTCATCGTCATCGCAGCGTTTCCGAGCTTGTTCACGAGCACCGATCCGCGGTTCTGCGACCTGACCTACAGCATGCAGGGGCCGACCTCAGGGCACTGGTTCGGTTTCGACCGCCAGGGCTGTGACGTGTACTCGCGCACCATCTACGGTGCTCGCGCATCCGTACTCGTGGGCGTCGGTGTCACTGCGTCGGTGCTGGTGATCGGCGTGATCTTCGGTGCGCTGTCCGGTTTCTACGGCGGATGGACCGATTCGATCCTCTCCCGTGTCGCCGACATCTTCTTCGGCATCCCGCTGATCCTGGCTGCCATCGTCCTCATGCAGCTGTTCACCGATCGCACCATCTGGACCGTCGTCGGCGTGCTGGCGCTCTTCGGCTGGCCGCAGATGGCAAGAATCGCTCGAGGCGCGGTGATCTCGGCGAAGAACAACGATTACGTCATGGCCTCGGAAGCGTTGGGTGTCTCGAAGCTCAAGACACTGATCCGCCACGTCATCCCGAACTCGTTGGCGCCCATCATCGTGGTCGCCACCATCTCGCTCGGTACGTACATCGTTGCCGAGGCGACGCTGTCCTTCCTCGGTATCGGTCTTCCGTCCACCGAGGTTTCGTGGGGCGGCGACATCAGCAACGCACAGGTGACGCTGCGTCAGGGTTCGACCATTCTGTTCTACCCGGCAACGGCTTTGGCGATCACCGTTCTCGGATTCATCATGATGGGTGACGCTCTGCGCGACGCCCTCGATCCCAAGTCGCGGAAGCGGTGAGCACGATGACCACCAAGGAAACTCTCACCTCGGAGGAAACTCCGTTGCTCGAGATTCGTGATCTCGAGGTGTCTTTCGAGTCCAATTCCGGTCCGGTTCCGGCAGTTCGAGGCGTCAGCCTGACCGTCTACCCGGGTCAGACTGTCGCGATCGTCGGCGAATCGGGTTCGGGTAAGTCCACCACCGCCCACTCGATCATCAATCTGCTTCCCGGCACCGGCAAGGTGACGGCAGGCGAGATCATCTTCGACGGCAAGGACATCTCGAAGGTCTCGGAGAAGGACTTCGTCCACATCCGGGGAAGCCAGATCGGTTTGGTTCCGCAGGACCCGATGTCGAATCTGAATCCCGTGTGGAAAGTGGGCTTCCAGATCGAGGAAGCACTGGCCGCCAACGGGATCGCCAAGGGCAAGGCAGCCAAGGTTCGGGCCGCCGAACTGCTCGAGGAGGCAGGACTCGCCGAAGCCGAGAGCCGGTTGGGGCAGTACCCGCACGAGTTCTCGGGCGGTATGCGTCAGCGCGCACTCATCGCGATCGGGTTGTCCGCTCGTCCGAAGCTCCTGATCGCGGACGAGCCGACGTCGGCGCTCGACGTCACCGTCCAGCGTCAGATCCTCGACCACCTCGACGGTCTGACAACGGAACTCGGCACCGCCGTTCTGCTCATCACTCACGATCTGGGCTTGGCCGCCGAGCGCGCCGAGCATCTGATCGTGATGAGCAAGGGTCGTATCGTCGAATCCGGTCCGGCGCTGGAGATTCTGAAGCGCCCGCAGCATCCGTACACGCAGAAGCTGGTCGCTGCTGCGCCGTCGTTGGCGTCGAAGCGGCTCAGCTCGTCGGTGGCGCGCGCCGAGATTCGCGAACAGGCGGAAGAGGTCGCCGAAGCGGTCAAGGCCGTGGAAAGTGCGGCAGAGTCCTTCGGCAAGGCGACCGACGACGTTCTTGTCGTCGATCATCTGACCAAGGTGTTCAAGCTGCGTAAGGGTTTCCGCAAGACCACCGACTTCACAGCCGTGAACGACGTGTCCTTCAAGGTCCGCCGCGGAACCACGACTGCAATCGTCGGCGAATCGGGTTCCGGTAAGTCGACGGTCGCGCAGATGGTTCTCGGTTTGCTCGAGCCCACTGCAGGCAACGTGGTCTTCGACGGTCAAGACGTGTCCAAACTCGGTGCGAAGGAAACCTTTGCGTTCCGTCGTCGAGTGCAGCCGATCTTCCAGAACCCTTACGGCACGCTCGACCCGATGTACTCGATCTACCGCACGATCGAAGAGCCGCTGCGTACCCACAAGGTCGGGACCAAAGCCGAACGGGAGGCTCGCGTCCGCGAACTTCTCGACAAGGTCGGTCTGCCCCAGTCGGTCATGCGACGGTTCCCGAACGAGCTCTCAGGCGGACAGCGTCAGCGCGTCGCAATTGCGCGAGCGTTGGCACTGCAACCGGAGGTCGTGATCTGCGACGAGGCGGTCTCCGCTCTCGACGTGCTCGTGCAGGATCAGATCTTGACCCTGCTCAACGACCTGCAGGCAGAGTTCGGGTTGACGTACCTCTTCATCACGCACGACCTGGCCGTGGTTCGTCAGATCGCGGACAACGTGTTGGTGATGTCGCGTGGCTCGATCGTCGAATCGGCACCGATCGACGATGTGTTCGGCAATCCGCAACAGGACTACACCCGCAAGTTGCTCGACGCGATTCCCGGCGGGTCCATCACGCTGGGAAGCTGACGCAACAGGTAGGTAGGCAAGTCCGCAGAGGGGCTGCAAGGGTACCGTCGTTGATCGTGACGGACCCCTTGCAGCCCCTCGTCGATCTTCCAGGCGTACGCGCCGCCGCCGATCATGCGCGCGACGCTCTGGGTGAGGTTCATCGGCACAAGACCAACCGTCGCGGTTGGCCCACCACTGCCGCCGAAGCCGCGGTTCGCGCTGCGCGAGCTTCCGCATCGCTGGCCGGTGGCACCACCGAATTGCCGGCCGAGGGCATGGCCGGTGATCCGATTCTCGCGGGTGCTCTGCGCGTGGCTCAGGCACTGGACGGCGACAGTCTTCCGCTCATGGAGTCGACGTGGAAGCGCGCCCCGCTGCAAGCTTTGGCCCGGCTGCACCTGCTGGCCGCGGCAGACCTCGTCGAGGACGCGGATCAACTGGGGCGGCCACGGTCGGATCGCGGAGTGGGGGAGAGGTTGGACGCTCTCGCGCAACTCGTTACCGGCGGAACCAGTGCGCCGGCGCCGGTTCTGGCGGCCGTCGTGCACGGAGAACTCTTGGCGCTGAGCCCGTTCGGCACCGCTGACGGCATTGTTGCACGTGCGGCTTCGCGTCTGGTTGCGGTCTCGTCCGGGTTGGATCCGCACAATCTGGGAGTCCCCGAGGTAAGTTGGCTTCGGCGGCCGCAGGCGTACACGGACGGCGCGGCTGGATTCGCTTCGGGAAATCCGGCGGGTGTCGGCAGTTGGGTGATCTTGTGCTGTGGAGCTCTCGAAGCCGGTGCGCGAGAAGCGACTTCGATCGCCGACGCGGCGACTGGATAGTCTGCAACAGGGCGAGGCCGGCACATAACGAACGGGCGGCGCTGCCGATAAATCGACTTCGCCGCCCGTCAGCACGGACTACTCGTTACCAAGCGTGCTCGGTGGGTTGTGTGGGTGGCCTCGGCGAGGGATCGCACTTTCTGAGGTCGTCCCCGCAACCGGTGCGGGGTCCTCGCTCAAATTGAACGAATCTCGCAGGCCCACAACGCTTCTGCCCTTATAGTGGCTTGTGCTCCGCGTGGGTGCCCTAGTGCCCGTGCTAGGAATTTCGGTTGGGGAAACGGTCCTTCTCTTCCGAGCCGTTCCTGGCCTTCCGTTCTTCCGTAACTCCTTTGTACCCTGTGTCCGGGCTCACAGCAAGTACCAATTTTTGTTTGTGGGCATTGGATTTCAGCGTTTCCGACGCAGTAGCCCGAAGGTCATGGCGCCGGCCACCAGAGCTGCGATTCCCACCGCTGCAGTAGTGGCCACCGTCGTCGTGGACTGGGCCGACAATCGCGCGCGAAGCGAGACCGGGTTCGAGAAAGTCAGTATGGGCCAACCGTTTACGGCCGCTTCCTTGCGTAATGCACGATCGGGGTTGACTGCGGTGGGATGTCCGACCGCCTCGAGCATGGGCAAATCGGTCACCGAGTCGGAGTAGGCGTAACTGGCGGCGAGGTCGTAGCCGTATTCCGCGGCGAGTTTTTCCATCGCCTCGACCTTGCCCGGACCGTAGCAGTAGAAGTCGACCTCGCCGGTGTAGTGGCCGTCTTCTTCCCTCATCGACGTCGCCACGGAATGGGTGGCGCCGAGGGCGCGGGCGATCGGCGCGACGATTTCCTCGCCCGACGCCGACACCACGATGACGTCGTGTCCACGCAGCTTGTGATCTGCGATCAGATCGGCCGCCTCGGCAAAGACGAGTGGGTCGACGATGTCGTGCAGAGTCTCCGCGACGATGGCCTTCACCTGTTCCACGTCCCAGCCCGCGCACATCGCCGTCAGGTGCTCGCGCATGCGCTCCATCTGATCGTGATCGGCGCCCGACAGAAGAAACAGGAATTGCGCATAGCTGCTCTTGAGAACCGAGCGTCGATTGATCAGACCCTGGGCGAAGAATGGCTTGCTGAACGCCAGGGTGCTCGACTTCGCGATGATCGTTTTGTCCAAATCGAAGAAAGCGGCTGTCCGCCCGGTATTCAGTCCGTTCGCAGGCTTGTCGGTCACAGGAATGAGGATAGTCCGACAGGCGGTTCGTGTGCTCCTCGGCAAGCGTCCTCTTTCGGCGAAAAACAGCAGTTCAGTGCAGCTCAGGCTTGCATTTCTCGCCAATGGCGGGTGTAAGATCGTTGCTGTTCGATTCGTTCGAACTAGTTCAGCCCGACCCCCCGGGGCTGAACTCAGACGGCCCCCGCCTCCTCCCCCCATTGGCGGGGGTCGTCCTCTGTCTCAGGCCTGTTTCTCCACAACTTCCCAGTTGTCCACAGGCTCTCTCGACCCACTGTTTTCGGTGCCGGTGCTCGTTCAGGCTCTGCAGTCATGAACACGACGATCAACTCTCGGGAAACCGGGGCTCCCATTCTGGTTCTCGTCGACGACGCGAAGGTCCTCGCGAGCGTGCGCCGCGTCGCTGCCGCGGTGGACCGCCGTCTGGACGAGGCCGAGCATCCCGTTTCCCGGCAACAGTGGAACCGGGCCTCGGCGGTCGTATTGGACGCGTCGGCTGCGCGGGATGCTCTGGCTCGTTCCCCTAAACGAACGCGAGTGTTCCTCGTGTGCGACGGCACACCGACCGTCGACGACTGGAAGAGTGCCACCGCGATCGGAGCCGACAGCGTTCTGTCCCTGCCGGAAGAGGAGAACGCGCTGGTCGCAGTTCTGGCCGACCACGTAGACGTGAGTGGTGACGGCACCGTCGTGAGCGTGGTGGGTGGTTGTGGCGGCGGCGGAGCCTCGGCAACAGCTGCGGCTGTCGCGTTGACGTCGGCGGCACGTCACGTCCCGACGCTACTGGTGGACGTCGACGCCCTCGGCTCCGGCGCTGATGTGCTGTTGGGCATCGAGACGACCCCCGGATTGCGTTGGGGTGCACTGACCGTCGAGGGCGGGCGGTTGGCCCCGGATGCGCTGCGCGATGCCCTGCCGGCAAAGGGAAAGTTCTTGAGGGTTCTGGCGAGCAGTCGCCGCGAGATCGACGGTCCGACAGTGACCGCCGTTCGCGCCGTGCTGGACGCAGGTCGCAGTTCCGGCGGACTCGTGGTCTGCGACGTGCCACGTCATCCCAGCGAGGTAGGTCAGGCCGCGTTGGAGATGTCGGATTTGGTTCTCGTGGTGGTTCCGGCCACCGTGGCTGCGTGCGTCGCTGCCGAGAAGGTCGGAGCCTGGGTGGTGCGACACAACTCCAATGTCGGGCTCGTCGTGCGTGGGCCGGCGCCGGGAGGCCTACGCGGCGCCGATGTGGCAGACATGCTCGGCCTGCCGCTGACGGCCGTGATGCGCGGCCACCGCTCGCTGGCGCCGATGCTCGAGCGCGGTGGCCTCGAATTTGACCCGAGGCTGTCCGCTGAGTGCGGTGGCAACAGCGGTACTCGACGCCGTCGAATCCGGCGCACGCCCGCGCAGGGCTGCGGCATGAGTGCGTTGGTCACGACAGAACTGCTCGACCGAGTTCGCGAGCGGCTGACGGCGTCGTCGGTCGCCGAGCCGACGGCGGCCACCGTTGCCGACGCCGTGCGAGCCGAGTCCTCCGGCGTTCTGGCGGACACGGATCTGTTGGAGGTCGTCAGGGTGCTCCAGACGGAACTGACAGGCGCAGGGCCGCTCGAACCACTGCTGCACGAACCCGGTGTCGCCGATGTACTGGTGACCGCGCCGGATCAGGTCTGGGTGGACCGCGGGGTCGGCCTCGAAAGGTCCGGGGTCCGGTTCACCGACGAGGCAGCCGTGCGTCGACTGGCGCAGCGGTTGGCACTGTCGGCAGGTCGACGCCTCGACGACGCCCAACCGTGGGTCGACGGCCGTCTGCGGGGCGTCGGCGACGGGCACTTCGGGGTACGACTTCATGCCGTACTCGCACCGGTGGCCCAGGGCGGAACCTGCGTGTCACTGCGAGTGCTGCGGCCCGCAACACAGGGTCTCGACGCGCTGTGTGCTCACGGCGCCGTGGAACCGGACGCGCGCGAACTCCTCGATCGCATCATCTCGTGCCGCTTGGCCTTCCTGGTGATCGGCGGGACCGGCGCGGGAAAGACCACGTTGTTGTCCGCCATGCTCGGCGCCGTCGACCCGCGCGAGCGAATCGTCTGCGTCGAGGACGCGGCCGAACTAGCGCCGCCGCATCCGCACGTCGTCCGCCTCGTCGCCAGGGCTCCCAACGTCGAGGGCGTCGGAGAGGTGACGGTGCGCGATCTGGTTCGGCAGGCACTGCGGATGCGTCCAGATCGCATCGTCGTCGGTGAGGTCCGCGGTGCAGAGGTGACGGATCTGCTCACGGCGATGAACACCGGCCACGACGGCGGCGCCGGCACCGTTCACGCCAATTCGTCTGAAGAGGTGCCGGCCAGACTCGAGGCGTTGGCTGCGCTCGGCGGTATGGATCGCCACGCGTTGCACAGTCAACTTGCCGCGGCAGTTCAAGTGATCCTGCACGTGCACCGGTTGGCCGACGGATCGAGGCGTCTCGAACAGATCGGCGTCATCGACCGCGGTGCGGACGGATACGTACAAATCATGCAGGCATGGCCGGACGGCGGTTCGGGTCGTGAGCGGCTCGAGCGGATGTTCCGGCTTCGCAATCGAGAGGTCGGGACGTGACAGTTTCCTTCCTGGTCCTCGCGTTGGCGGTCTCGATTGCGCCGGTGCGGGATTCACGTGCTCGGCTCGCTACGTACGCCCCGAGCATCCGCAAGCCCTCCCGGCAGATTCCGTGGCAGTTGGTCGCCGCATTTTTCGCGGTGTCGGCTGCATGGGTTCTCGGAGGCTTGTCGGCAGGATGCGCGGCGGTCGTCCTCGCCGGAACCTTGATCTTTCGTGGGCGCCGCGCGAAGGCGGCCGAAAACCGGGACCTCTCACAGAAGATGCTGCTCTCCGGTCTGGAGGTGCTGATCGCCGAGCTGAGCGTCGGCGCGCATCCTGCAAGTGCCAGTTCTGTTGCAGGCGAGGAATGTACCGGCGAAGTAAGTGCGGTGTTCCGGTCCGCTGGGGCCAGGGCGCGTCTCGGTGGTTCTGCCGCGGCGGCCTTCGCGGTACCGGATTCGTGCATCGAGCGTGAGTTCTCCCGCATCGGATCCGTCTGGCGGGTCGCAGACCAACACGGTCTGGCGCTGGCTGAACTACTCGGCGCGGTCCGGACGGACATGTTGGGGCGTAGACGCTTTCGTCAGCGCACCGAGGCCGGGTTGGCGGGCGCTCGGGCGACGGCTGCGGTGCTGGCTTTTCTACCGCTGCTGGGGATCGGCCTCGGCCAGTTGATGGGGGCGTCGCCTCTGCGCGTGCTGTTCGGCGGTGGGCTCGGCGGCGTGCTGCTCGTGATCGGAACTGCCTGTGTCTCAGCTGGTTTGCTCTGGACCGACCGGATAACTGCGAAGGTCACGTCGTGAGTTGGGCATCCGTGGCGATGATCGCGTTGGCGCTCGCGATCATTCCCGCTCGCCGCGGCGCTTCGGCCAGGGCGGCAGAAATTCTGTTCGCGGACACAACAACAGAAAATTCGGTTTCAGCCCCGGACAAGCCGGATCCACTCGCGGTTGCCGCAAGTCTCGACCTTCTCGGGGCCTGCCTGCGAGCGGGGCTTCCCGTCTCCGCCGCGATCACAGCGATGGCGTCGACGGCACCGAAACCGATGGCCGACACGCTCAGTCGCGTGGCCGACCTTCTCGCGCTCGGTGCCGACCCCGACGCCGCGTGGAGCGAAGCCGCTCTCGATCCCGATACCGAGGCGCTCGCCAGAATGGCTCGGCGTTCCGCCCGTTCGGGTTCGTCGCTGTCCTCGTCCATGGCCGAACTCGCCGAGCGCAGTCGAGGTGACGCGGAGGATCTGGCTGCTGCCGCGGCCGAACGTGCGGGAGTGCTGATCAGCGGTCCACTCGGACTGTGTTTCCTGCCGGCGTTCATCGCCTTGGGCATCGTCCCGGTGGTGATCGGGCTTGCCACGACTGTGCTCGGTAACGGCCTGTTGTGAGCCGGATCCGTGTGAAAGCTCCTGCGGCAGAACTGCTGCCACAGGTTTTGATTGAAGGGGGAGAAATGATTTCGAAGACGCTCAGGACGGTGTCGGCCAGATTTGCGTTGTTGGTAACGGAGGACGACGGTATGTCTACCGCGGAGTACGCGATCGGCACGATTGCGGCCGCCGCATTCGGTGCCGTCCTGTACACGGTTGTCACCGGCGACTCCATTGTTTCGGCGCTGACAGGCATCATCGACAAGGCGCTCAAGACAGCTGTGTGATGTTGTCCACGAGAGGTATTCGGCAAGCCGACGACGGCGCCGTGACGGTGGAGGCTGCGATTGCTCTGGCTTCGATCGTCACGGTGGTCGTGCTGTGTATCGGTGGCGTCCTCGCGGTGTCGATGCAGGTTCGGTGTGTCGACGCAGCTCGTGAGGCCGCGCGGTTGGTGGCACGTGGTGATCGTGAGTCTGCGGTCGCCACGGCCCGCCGGATCGCACCCGAAGATGCGTCGATCTCGGTGGAGATCGTTGACGGCTTTGCCGTTGCCGTTGTCAGCGCCGAGAGTACGTTGCTGCCGTTGGTCGACATTTCTTCCGAGGCTGTGGCAGCTGTGGAGTCAGGGGTGGAAGAGGGGTGAACCTACGTGACGACGAAGGTGTTGCCACGGTTCTGGCGTGCTGCGTTCTGGCAGCGATCGTGATGGTGACCGGTGGGATGCTGTATGTCGGGTCCGCGGTGGTGGCCCGGCACACGGCTCAGTCGGCCGCTGATCTTTCCGCTCTCGGCGGTGCGGGCGCCTTGGACGGAGGTGAGGCGTCTGCGTGTGCGAAGTCCGCGGCGATCGCGGAGCGTATGCGTACGGTGCTCGCGGAATGTGAGGTGCAGGGGTGGGATGTAGTTGTCGAGATACGTGCACCGGTGTTGTTGTCGGGCTTCGGGATCGGCGATGCGCAGGCCTACGCTCGTGCGGGTCCGATCGGCTGATCGTGTCTCAGCTGATCGTATCGATGACGGCGGTCAGAACCTTGACCGCGCCGTCTTTGTCGAGTGGGTCGTTTCCGTTGCCGCACTTGGGTGAATAGACGCAGGACGGGCATCCGTGAGCGCACTCGCAGGAGAGTATGGCGTCGCGCGTCGCGGTGAGCCACCGTGACAGTTCGCTGTGCCCCCGGTCGGCGAACCCGGCGCCGCCGGCGTGACCGTCGTAGACGAAGACAGTCGGGAGTCCGGTGTCCGCGTGCATCGCCGTCGATACGCCGCCGATGTCTCCGCGGTCGCAGATCGCCACCAGTGGCAGCAGGCCGATCGCGGCATGTTCGGCGGCATGCAGTGATCCGGGGAACCGTTCGGGCGGCACCCCGATGGATTCGAGAAGTTCCGGCGTGACCGTGTACATCACTGCCCTGGTGGGCAAAGTGTGAGCGGGCATGTCGAGTTCGATCGAGTCGAGGACTTCACCCGAAGTCAACCGTCGTAGGTACCCGACGACTTGATGTGTCACCTCGACCTGGACGAGAGCGACGGCGATGTCGCCGTAGTTCTTGTGCTCGAGTTGTTCGGTGATGGTGATTTCGGTGGTCTCTCGGGCCGAGGTGGTCCAGTCCGGATTCTCGGTGTGCACCAATGCGAGTCCGACGTCGAGGTCCAGTTCATCGACGACATAGGTCTCGCCTTGATGAATGTGCACGGCACCGGGATGAACTGTGGCCGGAGCGCGGCCCGCATCGACAGTACCCAGCATCCGGCCGGATTCACCGTCGACAATGGCCACCTGAGTTCCGATACCGCCGCGAATGTCCAAAGAGCCGTGGGGGTTCGAATCGGCGGTGACGAACCATCCGTGCTTTCGGCGCCGGATCTTGCCTTCCTCCGACAGCCTGGTCAGAACCTCGAGAGCCCCGAAAGCGTCCACCTCGACATCGGAAAGTGGGAGTTCCATTGCAGCGCAGAGAAGTTGTGGTCCCAGGACGTACGGATTCCCGGGATCTGTCACCGTCGCCTCGACGGGTTTGTCGAGTACCGCCGACGGATGGTGAACGAGGTAGGTGTCGAGTGGATCGTCGCGGGCGATCAACACGACGAGTGAACCCTCGCCGCGTCGCCCGGAGCGACCGGCCTGCTGCCAGAACGAGGCAACGGTCCCCGGGAAGCCTGCCACGACAACGGCGTCGAGGCCTGCGATGTCGACGCCGAGCTCCAGCGCGTTGGTGGTGGCTGCGCCCAGCAGCGTGCCGTCGGCGAGCGCAGCTTCCAGTTCGCGACGGTCCTCGGCCAGATATCCGGCGCGATACGACGCGACTCGCTCGGCGAGGTCCGGGTCCACCTCGGCGAGTAGACGTTTGGTGGCCATCGCGGTCAGTTCGGCACCGCGGCGGGAGCGGACGAAGGTGAGAGTACGGGCGCCCTCGATCATGAGGTCAGCCATGATCCGCGCTGCTTCCGCGCCCGCGGGACGTCGTACCGGGCTACCGTTTTCGCCGGTCAATGCCTCGAGTAGCGGCGGCTCCCACAGTGCGACGGTGCGTGGGCCGTGCGGCGATCCGTCTTCCGTGACCTCGGTGCAGTGTGCGCCGATGAGCCGCGAGGCCGCTGCGCCGGGATCTGCCGTGGTCGCGCTGGCCAGGATGAAGGTAGGTTCGGCGCCGTAGCGCGCTGCAATCCTGCGAAGTCGCCGGATCACGAGCGCGACGTTGGATCCGAAGACTCCCCTGTAGGAGTGGCATTCGTCGATGATCACGTATTTCAGGTTGCGGAAGAAGTGCGCCCATCGCTGATGGGTGCGGAGCAGCGAAATGTGGATCATGTCGGGGTTGGTGAAGAGCCAGCGTGAGTTCTCGCGTGCCCAGGTGCGGAGTTCCTGCGAGGTGTCGCCGTCGTACGCACTGGCGTTCGTGCTGCGAAGTTCGACGTCGAAGTCGGTGAGGGACAGCACTGCTCGCAGTTGATCCGAGCCCAGCGCTTTGGTGGGGGAGAGGTACAGGGCAGTTGCGAGCGGATCGGTCGCCATGGCCGTCAGCACCGGGAGTTGGTATGCCAGTGACTTACCCGACGCCGTACCCGTGGCCACGACCACGTGTTTTCCCTCGTGAGCGAGGTCGGCGGCCTCACTCTGGTGGATCCACGGGGACCGCACGCTGTGCTCGGCGAGCGCGCGTACGACGCTGGGGTGCACCCACTCCGGCCATTCGGTGAACTCGGCTACGCGAGCAGGCAACTGCGCGGTGAACATCAGTGGTTTTTCGCTTCCACTGACCCCGGCGACGACGCGATCGAGCAGCATCTGCCCGTAGGTGTCGCCAGGCTTCCCTCCCGGGGCGGGGATCGGGGAAGGTGCGTTCACGTGACTCTCCGGGCTCGGCGTTGGGGTGTGGCGGCAATCGGAAACTGTCGCTACCTGCAGTTTTGATGATACGCAACGGCCGGCGGTCTTGGTGGAACCGGGTGGTCGGCGCGCAAGCGGGAAGCCACGATCGTGGGCCGTTTTTCTCGTAGCGAACTTTTAACGTTTTTAGTTCCCTTTTCGACTGTTGTGCACGCGGAGAACATGGTTGACTGACAATCGGTCGCAGCTTCTGTGTTCGTAGGCTTGAGAAAGTGCACGCTCGCAGGATCGTTGTTGCGGGCGCGGTGCTCTGCCTTTCCTGAGGGGGAAATAAAGACGTACAGCGGTCGGAACCGGCCCGGTGGACTGTAAGGGCTGTTCACCGAATCCGGTGTTAGAAAGAGAAGGAAAAGCATGGCACAGGGCACTGTGAAGTGGTTCAACGCTGAAAAGGGCTTCGGCTTCATCGCTCCCGAAGACGGTTCCGCAGACGTCTTCGTTCACTACTCCGAAATTCAGGGCAACGGCTTCCGTACCCTCGAGGAGAACCAGCGTGTGGAGTTCGAGGTCGGCCAGGGCACCAAGGGGCCCCAGGCTACCGGCGTTCGCGCGGTCTGATTTTTCCGCTCACTCGCTGAGCGATTAGTTCGGACAGTATTTGTCCCCCATCGCATCCGTGCGGTGGGGGACAAATCTTTTCGGGCTGAGCCAGTCTTTCTCTGTCCGAGGTAATGCACGCAGCTGTTCGACCACGGCCGGTCGTCTATGCCGTCAGTACCTTCGTGGCTTACGTTTCACTCTGTGAGCCAACTGTCCTTTTTCTCTGCCGAGTCGATTCCACCTGCCGTGACGGACCTCGCCGGAATGCTGGCCGGACCGGGTCAGGTCGTGACCTCGGAGGACCGGGCCCGGATCTCGATCGTCGTGGATCGGGACTGGAGAGCGCAGGCCGTTGCCGAGTTGATCGCGCAGTGCGGACTCGGGGCCGAGGTGACGCGTAGTGAAGAAGGCAGCCCATTGGTCCGCACTCAGTCGACGCCCGCACTCCTTCCGCTGTCCGTGCAGTGGACCAAGGGAGCTGTGAAGGCGGTGCCGGTCGGTTGGGTACCGAACTCCCGCCAACTCCGGGTGTGGGCCGTCGCGGCCGGCAGGCTCGAAGAAGGCGGCGAGCGATTCGTGTTCGGCCTCGACCCCCATGCCAAGGAGACGCACGCACCGCTGGCTCAGGCCTTGATGCGGGTTGGTATCGCGCCGACTCAACTGGGTAACCGGACACCGGGCCCGGGGCTCCGTGTGTCGGGAAAGAAGAGACTGACAAAGCTCGTCGAATACCTCGGTGAGGCGCCGAAACACGTCGACACTTCGGTCGCCTGGCCGCACGTCTGACAGTGCTCTTGCCTCGTGTCCGACGGTGCTCATGCCGCGTGTCCGACGGAGCCCATACTGTACTGATCTGCACGAATGTCTTGCGGGTATGTCACTCTGTAAAGAGAGACACGGGGTATAACTTGCTCCACACGTCTAGTTCTGAAGATCTGCCGACGGCAGTGAACGTCCAAAGGAAGGCTCGGGCAGCAGGTGGCTAAAGCGGACAACGGCAGCGGTCAGGGAGCGTCCGGTAACCCTCGTCGCCTCGTGATCGTCGAGTCACCGACCAAGGCGCGCAAAATCGCTCCCTACCTCGGTAAGGACTACGTCGTAGAGGCATCGGTCGGTCACATTCGCGACCTGCCGCGAGGCGCAGCAGACGTTCCGGCCAAGTACAAGGGCGAGTCATGGGCCCGTCTCGGCGTCAACGTCGATCACGACTTCGAGCCGCTCTATGTCGTGAGCCCGGAAAAGAAGGGCAAGGTCGCCGAACTCAAGTCTCTGTTGAAGGACGCCGACGAGCTCTTCCTCGCAACTGACCCCGACCGTGAGGGCGAGGCAATCGCCTGGCATCTCCTCGAGACTCTCAAGCCCAAGATTCCGGTTCGTCGAATGGTCTTCCACGAGATCACCGAGCCGGCAATCCGTGCTGCCGCCGAAGACACCCGCGAACTCGACACCGACCTCGTCGATGCTCAGGAAACCCGCCGCATCCTCGACCGTCTCTACGGTTACGAGGTCAGCCCGGTTCTCTGGAAGAAGGTCATGCCGAAGCTCTCGGCCGGCCGCGTCCAGTCGGTGGCCACTCGCGTCATCGTCCAGCGTGAACGCGAGCGCATGGCGTTCAAGTCGGCGTCGTACTGGGACATTTCCGCGACGCTCGACGCCGGTGCAGAGGCCAGCCCGCGTAGTTTCGGTGCTCGCCTCGTCTCCGTCGACGGTTCGCGTGTCGCCTCCGGTCGCGATTTCGGAGCTGACGGAAAGCTCAAGGGCAGCGCGGTCACCGTGCTCGACGAGGCCTACGCGCGTCGTCTCGCGGAAGCGTTGCAGGGCGTCGACCTCACGGTTTCCTCCGCCGAGGACAAGCCGTACACGCGCAAGCCTTACCCGCCGTTCATGACGTCGACGCTCCAGCAGGAAGCCGGACGCAAACTTCGTTTCACGTCCGAGCGCGCCATGCGTATCGCGCAGCGTCTGTACGAAAACGGCTACATCACCTACATGCGTACCGACTCGACGACGCTCTCGGAGTCGGCGATCGCAGCCGCTCGTGCGCAGGCCACCGAGTTGTACGGTCCGGAGTACGTCCATCCGACGCCGCGTCAGTACACCCGCAAGGTCAAGAACGCGCAGGAAGCTCACGAGGCGATCCGCCCCGCCGGCGACGTGTTCCAGACCCCGGGTCAGCTGCATTCCAAGCTCGATTCCGACGAGTTCAAGCTGTACGAACTGATCTGGCAGCGGACCGTCGCTTCGCAGATGGCCGACGCCCGCGGTACGACGCTGACGCTCCGCATCTCCGGCACGGCAGGAACCGGCGAGGACTGCACGTTCTCCGCTTCGGGTCGCACCATCGTGTTCGCCGGCTTCCTCAAGGCTTACGTCGAAAGTGTCGACGAAGAAGCCGGCGGTCAGTCCGACGACGCCGAATCCAGGCTTCCGGTACTGGTCAAGGGCCAGGAAGTCACGGCCACCAAGCTCGATCCGGACGGGCACAGCACCAACCCGCCCGCTCGCTACACAGAAGCCAGCCTGATCAAGACGCTCGAAGAACTCGGCATCGGCCGTCCTTCGACCTACTCGTCGATCATCAAGACCATCCTCGATCGCGGATACGTCTACAAACGTGGCAGCGCGCTGGTTCCGTCCTGGGTGGCGTTTGCCGTCATCGGACTGCTCGAGGTGCACTTCGGCCGGCTGGTCGACTTCGACTTCACGGCAGGAATGGAAGACGATCTCGACGCGATCGCCGGTGGCCGTGAGCAGCGCGGCAACTGGCTGAGCAGCTTCTACTTCGGCGGCGAGACAGGCGCAGAAGGTTCGGTCGCCCGCGAGGGCGGGCTGAAGAAGATGGTCGGAGTCAACCTCGAGGAGATCGACGCTCGCGAGGTCAACTCCATCCGTCTCTTCGACGACGCCGAGGGCCGCGAGGTGCACGTGCGCGTCGGCCGGTTCGGCCCGTATCTCGAGCGCATGGTTCAGAACCCGGACGATCCCGAAGGCGATCTGATCTCGCAGCGGGCAAATCTTCCCGACGACCTGCCGCCGGACGAGCTCACTCCCGAGTACGCCGAGAAACTGTTCTCGACGCCTCAAGAGGGCCGCAAGCTGGGCGTCGACCCACTGACGGGCCACGAGATCGTCGCGAAGGAAGGCCGCTTCGGTCCCTACGTGACCGAGATCCTGCCCGAACCGCCGGCCGAGCCGGAACCGGACATCGTTCCCGTCTCCGCTCCCGAGCCGGAAGAAATCAGTTCGGGCAGTACCAAGACTGCGGTGAAGAAGGCCGCAGCCAAGAAGGCACCCGCGAAGAAGGCTGCCAAGAAGGTCGCGGGCCCCAAGCCGCGGACGGGATCGCTGCTCAAGTCCATGGATTTGGCGACGATCACCTTGGAAGATGCACTTCGTCTGCTGTCGCTTCCGCGCGTGGTGGGTGTCGACCCCGAATCCAAGGAAGAGATCACCGCGCAGAACGGCCGTTACGGTCCGTACCTGAAGAAGGGCACGGACTCACGCTCGCTCGCCAACGAAGAGCAGATGTTCACCGTCACGCTCGACGAAGCGCTCAAGATCTACGCCGAGCCGAAGCGTCGTGGGCGTCAGGCATCGGCAACGCCTCCGTTGCGTGAGTTGGGCGTCGATCCGGTCAGCGAGAAGCCGATGGTGATCAAGGACGGCCGTTTCGGTCCGTACGTCACTGACGGCGAGACCAACGCCAGCCTTCGCAAGGACGACGACGTCGAATCCATTTCTGATGCTCGTGCGTCGGAGTTGCTGGCTGATCGTCGGGCCCGCGGTCCCGTCAAGAAGAAGGCAGCAGCCAAGAAGGCTCCGGCAAAGAAGGCCGCTGCCAAGAAAACAGCCGCAAAAAAGGCCCCGGCCAAGAAGGCTGCCGCCAAGAAGGCTCCGGCGAAGAAGGACTCGTAAGGCTTCGTCGGTGCCGACGGTTAGGGTTTTTGCATGAGTACTGAAGTGGCCGAACGAGGTGTGTTCGGTCGGCTGGTGGGTCAGCACGACGTCGAGCAGAGCCTGCGTGATGCTGCGCTGTCGGCTCGTGGCGATTCCAGCGGCTCGGAGATGACCCACGCGTGGCTCTTCACCGGGCCACCCGGCTCTGGTCGTTCGGTTGCTGCTCTCTGCTTCGCCGCAGCCCTGCAATGCACCTCCGACGGTGCACCAGGGTGCGGTGAGTGTCATGCGTGTACGACGACGATGGGTGGAACCCACGGTGACGTACGACGGATCATCCCCGACGGCCTGAGCATCAGCGTCAAAGGCATGCGCGAGATAGTCAACATCGCTTCGCGTCGGCCGACGACGGGGCGGTGGCAGGTCATCGTGGTCGAGGATGCCGATCGTTTGACCGAAGGCGCAGCCAACGCCCTGCTGAAGGTTGTCGAGGAGCCACCGGACCGCACGGTCATCCTGCTCTGCGCGCCGACGACCGATCCGGAAGACATGTCTGTCACCCTCCGTTCGCGGTGTAGGCACATGCCGTTGGTGACGCCGTCCGTCGAATCGATCGCCCAGGTACTGATCGACCGCGACGGGCTGGATCCGGAGCGAGCGAGAATCGCCGCATCGATCAGCGGCGGACATGTCGGTCGGGCGCGGCGCCTCGCCACTGACGAGAGCGCGCGGGACGAGCGTCAGCGTTCGCTTCGGCTGGCCGCAGACGCGATCGGTGCTTCGACGGCGTACAAGGCCGCAGAGAACTTGGTGAAGTCGATCGAGGCTGACACCAAGGCGTTCTACGCCGAACTCAAGGAACAGGAACTCGAGGAGCTCAAGGTCTCCTTGGGTGGTGGTGGAACCGGCAAGGGAACAGCCGGGACTCTGCGCGGATCGGCTGGTCTGATCAAGGACCTCGAAGCGCGTCAGAAATCGCGCGACACCCGGGCCCGCCGCGATCTTCTCGACCGGACGCTGATCGACCTGGCCGGCATGTACCGGGACGCGCTTTCCTATTCGCTGGGGTCGACGTCGACGGCGACCCATCCCGACATGGCTCGGCAGGCCGCCGAGTTGGCTGCACGCACGTCCCCGGAGGGGTTGCTCAAGTGCATCGAAGCGGTGCTCGAATGCCGCGAGGCCGTCGACTTCAACGTCAAGTTGCAGTGGGCGCTCGATGCGATGGTTGCCTCCATCGGAGCCGCTTTCCGACCCCCGTTTTCGCGATCCGGGGGTTGACCAGATAGACTCGCCACCGCCGAAAGGCACGCTGCCTTAGCTCAGTCGGTAGAGCATTTCACTCGTAATGAAAAGGTCGAGAGTTCGATTCTCTCAGGCAGCTCGGCCAAGAGCCCCACACCCGGAAATCCGGATGTGGGGCTCTTGTCGTTAGTTCCCAATTCTTGCGTATGTGCGGTTTATCCTGAGTTCGGCGAACACGTGCCTGAACAGGGGAGACCTCGATGTCGGATCAGAACTGGGGACCAGGCCATCCATCGCAGAATCAGCCGCCGTACGGGCAGATGCCGCCGATGCCGCCGCAGGGTTTTCAGCCGCCGACGCCCGCCTATCCGTACGCAAGCTGGATCTCTCGGGTGCTCGCGTCAATTCTCGACGGCTTTGTCGTTCCGCTCCCCGGCGTCATCCTCGCGGGCATCGGAGCAGTGATCGCGTTCTCCGGATCCGAAGTGACCACATACGACGACGGCAGCGTGAGCGCTGAAGGCGGTAATCCGGTCGGGGTGATCGTCATGGTCGTCGGCATACTGGCGATCTTCTTGATCGAGGTGTGGAATCTCGTCTTCAGGCAAGGGAACACCGGACAGACGCTCGGCAAGAAGTGGCTGGGAATTTCGGTGATTCGGGAGTCCGACGGTGTGCCTCTCGGCCCGGTGATGGCGCTGCTTCGTTGGATCATGATGGCGATCCTGGGTGGCGCCTGCTTCCTCAACTATCTCTGGCCGCTCTGGGACTCGAAGCACCAGTGCTGGCACGACATGGTGGTCCGGTCGGTAGTCGTTCGCGCGCGCTAGTCGCTGCCGAGGTCTCTTACAGTGGGTGTCATGGAGTTGGAAGTGGTCGCAAGTCGACGACGCGCGCTGGCCGCACCCGTCGGTGTTGCTGCAGTGGCGGTGGCGGCCGCCGCGGTTCTCCACTTCCGTGATCCCCACAGTGCGGGTAGTTACGGCGTTTGTCCGATGTATGCGTTGACGGGATTGTGGTGCCCGGCGTGTGGTGGCCTTCGTGCGGTCAATGACCTGACTAATCTGGATGTTGGCGCCGCAGTGTCCAGCAATGTCTTGATCGTGCCGTTTGTCGCGGTGTTGGTGATCGCGTGGATCGGTTGGACAGTGCGCCGTTGGAAAGGCACGCGGGATCGCATGATCGTGCTTCGGCCGACTGTGACGATCGTGGTGCTCGGAGTTCTCGTTGCATTTACGGTTGTTCGAAACACCCCGTGGGGGAGCTGGCTCGCGCCGGCGTGACGGTAAGAGGTCGACATGGCACTGCAGGTTTTTTCGCTCATCGTTCTGCTCGGCGCGCTGATCATCCTGATTCCGACGGCACGACGTGTCTTCGGCAAGAAGGACGACGAGTAGGCCTCGACAACTGGGCCGGAGCGGCACATGCTGGCGGTATGGCTGATTCGTTGAAAGCGCGCGTCAAGGAAAAGCTACTGTGACCTGGCGATTTGGTGTTGTGTTGATCTTCGCGTAACTTTGTCCAGGTCAGAGCGACACGGACACCGACTCCCACCTGCGAGGGTGAGTGACACGAGGTTGTACGAAGTGCCTGGCGAACACAATCCAGTTTTTCTTCACGGGGTTCCGGTTTGCGCCGGTGACCTGGTTGGGATAGGCTGGAAAAGTTGCCCCGGAGCGGCGGCCATAGGGTCGTGGTGATGGTGTGTGCGTGTTCTTTGAGAACTCAACAGTGTGTCGATGAATGTCAGTGCCAAWTATTTTTTGGTACTTCACATCCGCGAATGATCAACCGCCTCTTGGGGTTTGGTTGGTTTGTGTGTGGTGTGAGTATTTTTCGTCGGTGATTGTTCATTCTTCCGTCTGAATGGTTGCCGACACATTTTTTTGCTAGTTGAGTTTTTTTGCTAGTGATTTGACTCTTTTTGTCTATGACTGATTAGCAGTTTCGGCTGTGAAATCTAGAGTCTTCAACGGAGAGTTTGATCCTGGCTCAGGACGAACGCTGGCGGCGTGCTTAACACATGCAAGT
>NZ_JBFUJN010000041.1:0-35558 GCF_056401335.1 Rhodococcus sp. P4_F3_2 | reverse complement strand
CTCATCACCTACGTGATGAGTGCCCGTCCCGTTCCGCATACAGCGATCGCCCAGAGGACACTGACGAAAGTTCCCATGATGAACTGCTCGGACGCGTGAGGTTCGCGAAGTTCCGGGTACCGTGCGAGCCCCTTGACTGCCAAGACGATCGCGATCCCCTCCGGCCAGGTTGCAAGAATCGACGCTGCCACCGCGAGCCGTTCGAGGATGCCGATCACACGTCCGCCGCGAAGAGGTCCGGCGTCCGGTGCCGGGCTCCCGTCCGGTTGGCGACGAGCGATCTTGAAGGTGGCAAGTACCAACGGTGCACCGGCCGTGGTGGCGGCAAGTACGCACAGGACAAGCGTCGCCCCGAGAGCGAAACCGGTGACCGGGGTCGTTCGGGTCGATGCCAGTGCGGCAACACCCAGCGCCGGAAGAGCCACCACGGACGACGCCCATTCGGGGACTTCCAGTCGACCACGACTGAGCGGTCCCAGTGCCGCTGCAACTGCTGGTGCCGCGGCGGCGACGGCGAGCGCGATCAACGCCAGAACGACCATGTATTCGAGCCCCCTGCTGTGTCGACGAGTTTGTACCGGTGCGAGCGTGAGCAGTCTAGGGCTGGAGTCTGACCAAAAGTCGTTCTGCGAGTCTGCGCCCGGCGAGTTCTGCGTGCCACCCGGCTGTCAGGAGTCGCTTGGACATGGCCTGTTTGGTGATTCCGAGGTGGGCCGCCGCGCTGACCTGAGTGAGTCCGCTGTCCATCAGAGCGATGGCTTCGCGTCCGTCCTTCGTCTGTCTCGTGACAATCGTTCCGAGCAAGGTGAACGCGGCATCGACATCGGCGGCGAGTTCGTCGCGTGAGCTGTCGGCCGGCGCCTGTTCGACAGCAATTCTGGCCGGAGCTCGCTTGGCTCGCTCGACGGCGATCCGAGCAGCTTCGAATGCCGGTCCGCGTCCGGCCCTGGTCTGCCGTGGGAGAGGCTGCTCGACGGGACCGATCCCGATCCCGACACTCCAGTGCTCGCGCCGAATCAGCTCGAGTGCGACGAGGACGAGTAGCGCCGGATCGTCGGTCACCGCTTGAATCTCGTCGCCCGCCGTGCGCTCGAACGGCCGCAGGAGCCTGCGATCGGCCATGTCGTCGATGATGTCCCCGACGCGGTCGACATCGCGTCGGCTACCTCGCTGATCCACTGTCAGTACGAACATTAGTCAATGCTAGATAGTTGACTGTCAATAGTCAATCGTTTTGGGTTGACTCAATCAAATCAACCTCTTGAGGTTGACCGCTGTCGACGATGGTTTCGCCCGGCGAAGGCTGACGGCGAGCGTCGAACACCAGACCGGCGATGCCGATCGCAATGCAGATCCCGGACAGAATCAGGAGACGAGGATCGGCTTCGCCGGAGAGTGCATCGCCCAGAACGACAATCCCAACAGTGCCGGGCAAGATGCCGACGACGGTGGCAAGGATGTAGGGCACGATCCGGATCGACGAAATACCGCAGCAGTAGTTCACCACCGAGAAGGGGACAAACGCGATCAAGCGCAGAGAGCCGACGGCCAGCCACCCCCGCTTTTCGATCCGCTCGTCCACCCGCCGGATCGTCGGACTCGAAATCCGTTGCCACACGACGTCACGGCCGATGGCGCGGACCAGGTAGAGGGCCAGAACGGCGCTCACAGTCGTTGCCGCCACGGTAAGGGCGATGCCGGTCACCGAGCCGAAAAGAACCCCCGCACTGAGGGTGAAGACGGTGCGCGGGAACGGCGCGACGGTGACTATCGAATGAACCAGGAAGAACACGAGGGGAAACGCCGGGCCAACCGAGTCTGCCCACTCTCGCACCTGGGACACCGTGGGATGTGGGGCGAGGAGGGCTGCGAGGAACAAAGCGAGCACTACCAGGACTATTGCGATCAATCTTCGGTCCAGCAGGCGTCCCATCACAGGTCACAAGGCTACCTGTGAACGGTGAACCGGGCCGACTGCCGACCCGCAATCGTGAGTCGAACATCGCCACGGGGGCGGGAAAGCGACGTGCTCCAGGCGACAATGAAACGGCGCTGTGACGAAAACCACTAGGCTTTCGGAGTGGCCTTCACCTGTAGTCCCGGCCAGTGAAACGAACTCGCCGGTAACCCGTAAACATGCTGAACAATCGCTAGGTAAGGGCCGGTCACACGTGCACGAACGACCGAATCTGCACGTCGTCTGACCGGTCGGAAAGTGGCCGCGAACAGCCCTGTGAAGAACATGACGTGATCCTCACGATATCTGGGCTCAACCGCGGGTTAGCATCACAGAACTAACGAACAAATCCGATTATCGGTAAAGCGCTCACGCAAAAAATGAGAGGGAGCGGACACAGTGTCATTAGCTTCAGAAGCCGAGGCTGTCGAGCAGGCGTACGCGGAGTGGCAGCGCTCCGTAGCCGGTGTGCTCGCCAAGTCCCGCAGAGTCGATGCGGCAGAGCTGGGCCCCGAGCCACAGAAACTGCTCGAAACCGTCACCTACGACGGTGTCACTGTCGCACCGCTCTACAGCCCACGCGACGAGCGTCCCGAGCAGAGCTTGCCGGGCACGTTTCCGTACGTGCGTGGCGTCGACGCTCACCGTGATGTCAATGCCGGTTGGTTGGTTTCCGCTGCTTTCGGAACCGCTTCGGCGGCCGAGACTAATCGCGCCATCCTGGACGCCCTCGAAAACGGAGTCAGCGCACTCTGGTTGAAGGTGGGCGCCGACGGCGTTCCGGTCACCGACCTCGCCGCTGCGCTCGAGGGCGTTCTTCTCGACCTCGCACCGCTCACGCTCGACGCAGGCGCCGAGGTAAACGATGCAGCCCGCGCACTCTTCTCTCTCCTCGATGCTCGCGGCGAAGCCGGCGACGGCGTCAGCGATCGCAGCAGTATCCGAGTTCACCTCGGTGCAGCGCCGCTGACCAGTTCGTTCTCCGGCGCAGCCGACGTCGAATTTGCAGGCGCCGTCGAGTTGGCAGCCCTCGCTGCAGCTCGCGCGGAAACCGTGCACGCGATCACCGTCGACGGCACGGCCTTCCACAACGCGGGTGCCGGCGATGCCGAGGAACTCGGAGCCGCGATTGCCGCCGGACTCGAATACCTCCGCGCACTCACCGCAGAGAGCGGTCTGACCATCGGTGCTGCGTTGTCGCAGTTGGCTTTCCGCTACTCGGCAACCGACGATCAGTTCCAGACCATCGCGAAGTTCCGCGCCGCACGTCTCGTGTGGGCCCGCATCGCTCAGGTCTGTGGAGCTTCCGACTTCGGTGGAGCGCCGCAGCACGCAGTCACCTCCGCCGCGATGATGGCTCAGCGTGATCCCTGGGTGAACATGCTGCGCACGACCCTCGCCGCATTCGGCGCCGGCGTCGGCGGAGCAGATGCAGTGACTGTTCTTCCGTTCGACGTCGCCCTGGCCGACGGCACCCTCGGTGTCAGCAAGTCCTTCTCCTCGCGCATCGCGCGCAACACGCAGTTGCTTCTCCTCGAGGAGTCGCACCTGGGCCGCGTGCTCGATCCGTCGGCGGGCTCCTGGTACGTCGAGGACCTGACGCAGCAGATCGCCGCCACCGCGTGGGAGTTCTTCCAGGAAATCGAAGCAGCCGGCGGATATCTGGCGGCACTCGAAGCGGGAATCGTCTCCGGTCGCATCGCTGCCACGAAGGCCAAGCGCGACTCCGACATCGCACACCGTAAGACCACGGTCACCGGTGTCAACGAGTTCCCGAACCTCGGCGAAACGCCGCTGTCCGCCGAAGCCGTCGAGCCCGGCCAGTCCGTCGCCCGCTACGCAGCTGCATTCGAAGCGCTTCGTGACCGTTCGGACGCGTTCCTCGCCGCCGGCGGCGCCCGTCCCACTGCGCTTCTCGCGCCGCTGGGCTCGGTTGCAGAACACAACGTGCGCACCACGTTTGCGTCCAACCTGCTCGCTTCGGGTGGTATCGACGCAGTCAACCCCGGTCCCCTCGAGGTAGGCGCAGAAGCCATCTCCGCAGCCGTCAAGGCTTCCGGTGCCACCGTCGCGGTGCTGTGCGGCACGGACAAGCGCTACGGCGAGAGCGCCGCAGCGGCCGTCGCCGAACTTCGCGCTGCCGGCATCACCAAGGTGCTGCTCGCAGGACCGGAAAAGGCAGTCGCCGACGCGACCGGCGATTCTCGCCCGGACGGATTCCTCACAGCCCGCWTCGACGCAGTGTCGGCTCTGACCGAACTGCTCGACTTCATCGAGACGGGAAGCTCCAAGTGACGACACGAGAGGTCAAGCACGTGATCGGCAGTTTCGCCGAGGTCCCACTCGAGGACCCGCAGTCTCCGGCACCCACACCGCCGTCGGTCGAGCAGGCACAGGCGCTCATCGAAGAGGGCGCAAACGCCAACAACTACGCCGCCGAGCAGGTTGTCTGGTCCACCCCGGAAGGCATCGACGTCAAGCCGGTGTACACCGGTGCGGACCGCACGGCCGCCGCCGAGTCCGGTTACCCGCTCGACAGCTTCCCGGGCGCAGCGCCGTTCCTGCGTGGTCCGTACCCGACCATGTATGTGAACCAGCCGTGGACCATTCGCCAGTACGCCGGATTCTCCACTGCCGCGGAGTCGAATGCGTTCTACCGTCGTAACCTCGCGGCCGGTCAGAAGGGCCTCTCGGTCGCCTTCGACCTCGCCACACACCGCGGCTACGACTCCGATCATCCTCGCGTTGCGGGTGACGTCGGAATGGCCGGTGTCGCAATCGATTCCATTCTCGACATGCGTCAGCTCTTCGACGGAATCGACCTCTCGCAGGTGTCGGTCTCGATGACGATGAACGGCGCTGTGCTCCCGATTCTCGCGCTGTACGTCGCTGCGGCAGGCGAGCAAGGCGTCACCCCGGACAAGCTGGCCGGAACGATCCAGAACGACATCCTCAAAGAGTTCATGGTTCGTAACACCTACATCTATCCGCCCAAGCCCTCGATGCGGATCATCTCGGACATCTTCGCGTACTCCAGCGCGGAAATGCCGAAGTACAACTCCATCTCCATCTCGGGCTACCACATCCAGGAAGCCGGAGCGACGGCCGATCTGGAACTGGCGTACACCCTTGCGGACGGCGTCGAGTACATCCGCGCCGGCCTCGACGCYGGTATGGACATCGACAAGTTCGCACCGCGCCTGTCCTTCTTCTGGGCCATCGGCATGAACTTCTTCATGGAGGTCGCCAAGCTCCGCGCCGGACGCCTCCTGTGGGCCGAGCTTGTTGCCAAGTTCGATCCCAAGAGCGCGAAGTCGCTCTCGCTGCGTACCCACTCGCAGACCTCGGGCTGGTCTCTGACCGCGCAGGACGTCTTCAACAACGTTCCGCGTACCTGCGTCGAAGCCATGGCTGCCACCCAGGGCCACACTCAGTCGCTGCACACCAACGCACTCGACGAGGCCATCGCACTGCCGACGGACTTCTCCGCCCGCATCGCCCGTAACACCCAGTTGCTGCTGCAGCAGGAATCCGGCACCGTGCGTCCCATCGACCCGTGGGGCGGCTCGTACTACGTCGAGTGGCTCACCAACGAACTCGCCAACCGGGCTCGTAAGCACATCGAAGAGGTCGAGGAAGCCGGCGGAATGGCTCAGGCCATCAACGAAGGCATCCCGAAGCTGCGCATCGAGGAAGCTGCCGCCCGCACCCAG
The DNA here is from genome assembly GCF_056401335.1 of Rhodococcus sp. P4_F3_2. Classification (NCBI taxonomy): domain Bacteria; kingdom Bacillati; phylum Actinomycetota; class Actinomycetes; order Mycobacteriales; family Nocardiaceae; genus Rhodococcus; species Rhodococcus sp. P4_F3_2. The sequence continues at coordinate 29,888 of NZ_JBFUJN010000041.1, read as the reverse complement.
GCACGCATCGACTCCGGTCGGCAGCCGCTCGTCGGCGTCAACAAGTACGTTCCCGACGAGGTCGACACCATCGAAGTTCTCAAGGTCGAGAACTCCAAGGTCCGCAAGGAACAGCTCGAGAAGCTGGTTCGCCTTCGCGCAGAACGTGATCCGGAAGCCGTCGAGGCCGCACTCGCGAACCTCACCCGCGCTGCCGCATCCACCGAAGGCGGCATGGAGAACAACCTCCTCGCCCTCGCTGTTGTCGCCGCCCGCGCGATGGCTACCGTCGGCGAGATTTCCGACGCCCTCGAAAAGGTGTACGGACGCCACCAGGCCGAGATCCGCACCATCAGTGGTGTGTACCGCGACGAGGCAGGAACGGTGAGCAACATCAGCAAGGCGATGGAAYTGGTCGAGAAGTTCGCCGAGGACGAGGGACGTCGTCCCCGTATTCTCGTCGCGAAGATGGGCCAGGACGGTCACGACCGTGGCCAGAAGGTCATCTCCACGGCCTTCGCGGACATCGGATTCGACGTCGACGTCGGACCGCTGTTCCAGACCCCCGAAGAGGTCGCCAATCAGGCGGCCGACAACGACGTCCACGTAGTCGGTGTGTCGTCGTTGGCAGCCGGTCACCTCACCTTGGTTCCGGCGCTGCGGGAGGCTCTGGCTGCGGCCGGTCGACCCGACATCATGATCGTCGTCGGCGGCGTCATTCCGCCCGGTGACTTCGACGAACTCTACGAGGCCGGCGCTGCTGCCATCTTCCCGCCCGGAACCGTCATCGCCGACGCTGCCAGCGGATTGTTGGAGAAGCTCTCCGCCCAACTGGGTCACGACCACAGCTGAGAAGGGGGTCACTGAAGATGGCACGTCAGCCCATCGACATTGATTCCCTCGCCGAGGCGGTACGCGGAAATCAGCGTGCCGGCCTCGCTCGGGCGATCACCCTCGTCGAGTCCACTCGCGACGACCACCGGGCCCTTGCGCAGCAGCTTCTACTGAAGTTGCTGCCCGAGGCCGGGGGAGCGCACCGGATCGGCATCACCGGCGTTCCCGGCGTCGGCAAGTCGACGTTCATCGACGCGCTCGGAATGTACTTGCTGGGCAAGGGACATCGGGTTGCGGTGTTGGCGGTCGATCCGTCGTCCACCCGCACCGGCGGCTCGATTCTCGGCGACAAGACACGCATGGCTCGGCTCACCGTCGAACCGAATGCGTACATCCGGCCGTCACCGACGTCCGGCACGCTCGGTGGTGTTGCCAAGGCAACCCGAGAGACCATCGTGCTTCTCGAAGCTGCCGGTTTCGACGTCATCCTGGTGGAGACAGTGGGTGTCGGCCAGTCCGAAGTCACTGTTGCCAACATGGTGGACTGCTTTACGTTCCTGACCCTCGCTCGTACCGGTGATCAGCTCCAGGGCATCAAGAAGGGTGTCCTCGAGCTCGCAGATCTGGTGGCGGTCAACAAGGCCGATGGAAAGCATGAGCGCGAGGCAAAGGGTGCTGCCCGCGAATTGGCCGGAGCGCTTCGCCTGATCTACCCGCACGACGCCATCTGGAAGCCGCCCGTCATCACGATGAGCGGCCTCGAAGGTGTCGGGCTGGACGAGTTCTGGGGAACTGTCACCAAACACCGTGAGGTGCTCACCGAAGCAGGACAGTTCGAGGAGAAGCGTCGCAAGCAACAGGTCGATTGGACCTGGACGATGGTCAACGATCAGCTGCTACGCAGGCTCTCGAGCAACGATCGGGTGCGTGCGATCCGGGCCGACGTCGAGCAGAGCGTGCGTGACGGTTCGCTGACAGCAGCGTTGGCGGCGGGGCGAATTCTCGACGCGTTCGACGGAAGCAACTAGGGCGAAAAAACAAAATCCCGGGTATCCGAGCGCGGATACCCGGGATTTCTTCTGTGACGAGCTATCGTTCGCGTTTGACCGCAGGCTCGGTGAGTTCGTTCTCGACAGCGAGTTCGACTCCCGTGAAATCGCCTTCTGCCTCGGCTGGGGTGAGCGTGGACCGCTTCCACGCGTAAAACAGCAACGCTGCCCACGCGCCGAGAATGGCCAGGTAGCCGGCCACTGTGACCGCCCCGGTGATGTCGAAGGATTTGAACAGCTTCTGTGCGTTGGTCAACACGATGACGCCGCCCACCGCCGTTCCGAGCAAGGTTGCAGGCACGCGGCTGACCAGCCACGCCGCGAACGGGGCAGCGATGACACCGCCGAGCGCGAGACCGGCGACAACGAGGAGGTTTCCAGCAGACTCACGACCCAATCCGACAAGAAATCCCAGCGACGCGGCTGACGCGACCAGAAACTCCGAGGCGCTGACCGAGCCGATCACGGTGCGCGGCGCGGTCTTGCCCCGCGAGAGCAGCGTGCTGGTGGTGATCGGACCCCAACCACCACCGCCGGATGCATCGATGAAACCACCGAACAGGCCGAGTGGGGACAGGAAACGTGCAGTGTGCGGAGTGGTACGAGCATCCGCGACGGCCGGTGGGCGGACCGAAAAGCGAAGTGCCACATAGATACCGATGGCCAGCAGGATCGTCGCCGTGATGGGGACTGCCGCTTCGGTGGACAGACCCGAGAGCACGGTTGCGCCGATGAATGCACCGACTGCGCCGGGCACACCGAGCTTGGCGACGAGCTTCCAGTCGATGTTCTTGAACTTCCAATGCGACACACCCGAGGCGAGGGTGGTGCCGACCTCGGCCAGGTGAACAGCGGCGCTGGCCTGAGCCGGACCGAGGCCACCGATCATCAACAGAGTGGTTGCGGTGACACCGAAGGCCATACCGAGGGCGCCGTCGACGAGCTGGGCGCCGACGCCGACAAGGGTGAACAAAAGAAGGTTGAACATGAGAAGACAGACTCCGAGCGAAGAAGCGACAAAGTCAGGGGTGCAGGCAGCGAGAATCGCCGCTCAGCAACACGCCTGATCGAAGCATGCGCTACGACGAGTGGGCCAGAACGCCATCAATCCGAGCGCAAATGCCGGGGAGGCATCGTGGCTGGAAATCTGCACGTCAGGTCCTTTGTTCTCGTTCGTTGGTGTTCTGTCCATGCGAGCATAGCCGGTGCCCGGCTCGGTCAACCCACGACGCGGGCGTAATTTCCCACTCGGTGGACAAGTCGATCGAAGAATTCCGCCGGATCGGTGCTGACCGCGATATCCGCGTTGGGCTCACGCTTCCAGTGCCCGACCCAGTCCGCGACCGTCGTTCCGATCAGCAGTGGACTCTCGGTTTCGACATCTACCGTTGCCGGCTTCAGTGTCGCCAAGCTCGGATCGAGCGCGACGGCAGCAGCAAAGGGATCATGCATGTGAGCAAGAAAGCCCTGGTCGTATTCACGATGGAATTCCATGTAGAACCGGATCGCGTCGGACATATGCCTGATCACGCTGTTGGACGCGGAACTGCGGCCGTCGGGACCGTCGTCAGGGGAGATGATCTCTTCCGGAGTGCTCCCGGCAGCTTCGGCGAGCCGACGCACATGTTCGGGGAACATCTCGATGGATTCGGTGACGTTGAGGCCGCAGATGATCGGGCGCCGGTGCGCGGGTACGACGGAGAACGCGTCGAACACCTCCTTGGCGGCGTGCGGATCCACCGAGACGTTCCACTCCGCGGTCGGCGTCGTGTTGCCCGGATAGTTGAACGACCCACCCATCACGACCAGTCGCTTCAGCAGAGACGGCAGATCGGGTTCACGTCTGATCGCCAGCGCAAGGTTGGTGAGCGGCCCCGTCACCAATCCGGTGAGTTGTCCGGGGTACTCACGCACGAGATCCACCCAGAGGTCGGTGGCCGTTCGGACCGAGCGCTTGCGACCCGAATCGGGGAGGACGGCATGGCCGATCCCTTGCGGACCGTGAGTCTCCTCGGTGGTGCGCAACGGGATGACCAGTGGCTCGCGGGCGCCGAGTGCAACCTCGATGTCCGGGGCGCCGCAGAGCGCAAGCCAGTTCAAGTTGTTGGCCGCGACCTGTTCCACCGGAACGTTGCCGGCGGTGCTCGCAATCCCCAGAATCTCGGCTTCGGGGCTGGCAAGGAGATAGAGAAGCGCCAACGAGTCGTCGATGCCGGTGTCGACGTCGACGATGAGCTTGTGCGTATCACTCATCGGTGGCCACCAGGATCGTCGGTGAATGCAGGACAGGGAAGTTGACCGACCGAGCGATGAAGCACTTCGTGTGTGCGGGGCCGTGAAGCTCCTCGGCCTTCTCGACCATCGACGCCTCCGCGACCAATACCGTCGGATTCAACGTCACTTCGATGAACTGGCCGCCGCCATCGGATTCCTCGATCATGCTGCCGACCGGCTGATCGCTGTAGTCGAGAACGACGACCCCAGCGGCAGCTGCCAGACCGAGGTACCAGAGCATGTGGCATTGGGCGAGGGAGGCAACGAGCAGTTCCTCGGGGTTCCATCGCTGCGCGTCACCGCGGAACGAGGGATCGGAGCTGCCGAGAAGTTCCGGCTTTCCGACCGCGGATATTGCATGATTGCGCGAATATCCCTGCGTGCTGGACGTTCCGGTTCCCAGATCGCCCGTCCACTGAAGGTCGAGTGTGTAGGTATGTGACTTCACAGGTCCATCTTGCCCTGAATGTGCCGGTCCCTCAGTGTGCCCACTCCGCCCGATCCGATCCCCACGGATGGGATGGTTCGGGGTAGTCCTCGAACTCTGCCAGCGCGGGTCGTGCGGTGGTCACGTCGGCATGGTTGACAACAGCATTCAGGCCGGGAGCGGTCGGTAGACCGGGATGGACGGTTCGGCCGGGTGCGTCGAGAAGACGGGCGCCGGTGCTGGCCAATGACACGTCGACATCGCGGCCACGGCCGTCGTGCGAGCGCAGCGTCAACGCGTCGAGGATCCCAGCTGCCAAGAAGTATCCGGTCGAGTGGTCGAGGGCCTGCGCTGGAAGTGCGCCCGGTTTCTCGCCGCCCTCGAGGAACGAGATACCGGATGCGGCCTGCACGATGCTGTCGAAGCCGCGGCGATTCGCCCACGGACCTTCCCATCCCCATGCGCTGACGCGCCCGTGAATCAGGTGGGCGGGAAGATCCTGCCCGATGAGTGCTTCGAGTGCGCCCGGACGGTAGCCGGTGACCAGTACGTCTGCGGTGTCGAGGAGTTCGCGGAATGCTGCCGCTTCTGCCGAGGACTTCAGGTCGAGAAGCGCCGACCGCTTGCCCTGGCCACTGTCGAGGTGCTGCCATCCGATCTCGGGGATCGCCGGAGGGTCGATCCGCAGAACGTCAGCGCCGACCAGCGCGAGGGCACGGGTCGCGACCGGGCCGGCGATGACGCGGGTCAGGTCGAGAACACGTGGGCGCGTCGGATGCGTGCGGGGTTTTCCCTCGTCGCGTACTCGGATGGATACCAGAGGCTCAGACCTCGCAGCTGCGCACTGCTCACTCAGGCGCCACTCGGTCTCGGTACGAACACGGACCGCGATGGCGCCGATCTCGGCGGCCTGCTGCTCGATCTCGATGGCGCTGAGTTCGGATATCCGTTGCGCCACTGCATCTTTAGGTGATCCATGGTCGAGTTCGAGGATGGCGAGCAGGCGGTCGCGATGGTGTGGATAGTTGCCGTGCGTGCGGACCCAACCGTCGCGGGCGGCAAAGAACCCCGAGTATTCGGAGAATCCGTTGATCGGTTCGCCGCCGATCCGGAACAGTCGATCGCTCGAGAAGGACGCGGCGATGCGCTCGGGATCGAGGGTCCAGTGTCCGTCGCCCGGGCTGGTTGACCGATGAATTGCCGAGGCGAAGGCCGCGACTGAGCCTGCAGCGAGGTCGAACACCGGCAAGTGCGCCGCAAGGAAGCCCGCCGAGTCCGGGCATTCGATGTGGCCGCGTGGGTCGTCGGTGTGCACCCCGACGTCACGTTGGTATTCGTCGAGATAGAACCCGTACCCGTGATCCATGTGGCGCCTTTCGGCAGTTCAGTGGCCGAGAAGCTCCCGGCACTTCTCTGCCAGCGTATCGCGGAGCGGCGCAGCACGATCCGCCAACTGTTGTTGCTGACGCACGTATTCGGCGCGGCCCGCGGGAGTTTCGATACGAATGGGGGAGTACCCGTACTCGGCGAGGTCGTATGGGCTCGCGCGCATGTCGAGTTCACGGGCCAGGAGCGCGTGTTCGAAGCACCGCATCACCAGATCGGAATCCACGAGTGGCAACAACTTGAAGCTCCACTTGTACAGATCCATACCGGCGTGCAGGCAGCCCGGCTGTTCGTGATCGATCTGGGTTTCGCGTGCAAGCGGGAGCGAGTTCTTGGGGGCCGCGTCCGGTGTGAAGAACCGGAACGCGTCGTAGTGCGTGCATTTGAGTGGCAGGGATTCGACTACCGCGTCGGTACCGGCGAACCCGAGCCGCAGCGGCACTGACTGGTGACGGATCGCGTCCTCGCCGCCGCGATAGACCATCGCCCATTCGTGGAGGCCGAAACAGCCCAGCACAGCGGGCCGCGCCGACGTCTGATTCAACAGATTCCACACGAATTCGACTGTGTGACGCCGACGCTCCAGCACGGAGGCCTCGACCGTCGCGGTACCCGATTCGTCGACGCGGTAGCCGGAGAAGGCTGCGTATTCGCCGGCGTTCTCGAGTGCGACTCCGTACCCGGGGTGCCAGCGGCGCAGTTGCGCGGGCTTGAAGTTGTAGTACGTGAAGAGGAAGTCGTGCACCGGGTGAGAGATACCGGCGCTACGACGCGCTCGGTGCGGCTCGACGAGCTTCTCCACCTCCTCGAGGTGAAGTGCCCGCCGAGCCGTCCACTCGCTCTGTGCGAGTGCGAGTGAATGCACCGAACGTGTCATCGATCAGCTGTTTCTTTGTCCGGGAACAGCATCCGTGCCGCGGTGCGTGCCGTCGCGAACCGTTCCGACGTACTCCTCGAGCAGATCCTCGAGCGCGACGATACCGATCACGACTCCGTCGGCGTCCGTGACTGCGCCGAGGTGCGAGCTGGCCCGACGAAGGCCGGCCAACGCTTCGGCCAGCGGCGTGCTGAGCGGAACGATGGGCAACGGGCGGATATCCGATGTCGGAACGACGGTGTCCGGCCCGGCAGCTTCGTCGAGCACCTCGTCGAGCACATCCTTGAGGTGCACGTACCCGGCCAGCGATCCGTCGCTCGCTCGGACCGGGTAACGCGAGTATCCGGTCTCGATGACCGCACGCTCRATCTCACCCAGTGTTGTTCCCGACGGCGTGAGGGGAATGGTCCGCACCTTGTCGAGGGTGATCAGGACCTCGGAGACGGTGCGATCTGTCGATTCGAGTGCCTGCTTCAAGCGCCGGTGTTCTTCGGCGTCGATCAGACCCTCGGATCGCGATTCACCGATCATCGCGGACAACTCCACCGCCGAGACAGTGACGTCGAGTTCGTCCTTGGGCTCGACGCGCAGGAGCTTGAGCACTCCGTTGGCGCAGAGGTTGTAGAACGCGATGATCGGGCGAGCGATCTTGATGAACGCCAGATGCACGGGAACGAGCAGCATGGCCGTCTTCTCGGGGCCCGCCAACGCGATGTTCTTGGGCACCATTTCGCCGAGGAGGATATGCAGCACGACGACCAGCGAGAGCGCGATCGCAAACGAAATCGGGTGTAGCAATCCGTCGGGAAGGCCGACGGCTTCCATCGGCACCTCGAGGAGATGCGCAATGGCGGGCTCGGCGACCTTACCGAGCAGGATCGAGCAGATCGTGATGCCCAGCTGAGCTGCCGCAAGCATCAGCGAGAGGTTCTCACCGGCCTTGATGACCGTGAGTGCCCGCTTCTTACCCTGCGCGACAAGTGCCTCGAGGCGGTCGCGTCGTGCGGAGATCAGCGCGAACTCCGCACCGACGAAGAATGCGTTACCGGCGAGCAGCACGACGGTGAGGAGTACACCGAAGAGGTTATTCATCGTCGGACTCCTTCGTGTCGTCGTCTGCGGATTCGGGTTCGACATGTGCCGGGACCGGCGTGATGGTCACTCGGTCGATACGACGGCCGTCCATACTGGTCACTCGGGCGATCCACTTTCCGCGGGAATCACCGGACGAGTCGACGTCGGGCAATTCCACTTCGTCACCCTCGTCGGGGATTCGGCCCAGTTCGGTGAGCACCAGACCGCCGAGCGTGTCGTAGTCGCCTTCGGGTGCGGTGTACCCGGTTGCCGACGTGACCTCGTCGATGCGCAACAGACCGGAGCACGACCAGCCGTCGCCGACGCGCTGTACGTCGAGTTCGGGTTCGTCGTGTTCGTCGCGCACATCACCGACGATTTCCTCGATGAGGTCTTCCATCGTGACGATGCCGGCTGTTCCGCCGTATTCGTCGACGACAAGAGCGACCTGCATGCCGTCGGAGCGGATCCGCTCCATGACGGTGTCTCCGTCCAGGCTCGACGGCACGACGGGAACACGTTGAGCCAGACTGTCGACGCGCGTCGTGCGCCTGCGCTCGGCCGGAACGGTGAATGCGTGTTTGATGTGTACGACGCCGACTGTGTCGTCGAGATCGCCGCGAACGACGGGGAAGCGCGAGTAGCCAGTTCGCGACGCCGTCACGATCAGGTCTGCGACGGTGTCCGAGAGTTCCAGCGATTCGATCTTCACTCGCGGAGTCATCAGCTCTTCTGCGGTGCGGTCACCGAACTGCAGCGAACGGTCGACGAGCATCGCCGTGCCCTTGTCGATGGACCCGCGCTGCGCGGACGTCCGCACGAGGGACCCGAGTTCCTGCGGTGATCGCGCCGAGCGCAATTCTTCCGCGGGTTCGATGCCCAGGCGTCGCACGATCCAGTTGGCGGTTCCGTTGAGGCCGTTGATGGCCCACCGGAAGATCAGCGAGAAGCCCGCTTGCAGGCCCGCAGTCGCGCGGGCGGTGGGCATCGGCTTGGAGATTGCGAGGTTCTTCGGTACGAGCTCACCGAAGATCATGGAGAACGAGGTCGCAATCACGAGCGCCAGGATCAAAGACGTTGTCGAGGCAGCGGATTCGCTGAGCCCGACGGCCTTCGTGACCGGTGTGATGAACCGTGCCAGAACGGGCTCGGCCAGGTAACCGGTGATCAGGGTTGTGATCGTGATACCCAGCTGAGCGCCGGAGAGCTGGAACGAGAGAGTCTTGTGCGCGTGTTGAACCTGCCGCGAGCGTCGGTCGCCGCCACGAGCAGCTTCGTCGACGGTGCTGCGTTCGAGCGCGGTCAGTGAGAATTCGGCCGCCACGAAGAGGGCGGTGCCTGCAGTCAGCGCGATGAAGCCGACCAGGCTGAGAATGGTGAAAACGATGTCCATGTGTCATCGCCACCTGAGGTGTGCACGGGGGCCGCCGGGTTTGTCTCCCGGCTCGCTAGAGGAGCCCTCCGAACCAGCGGAATCAGACGATTCCTCGGATAAAACGACGGGTGTAGCGCCGGGTAAGTGTGTGGGTGCCTCGGGCACCGGGTTCCTCTCGTCGGAGCCGAGTATTTCTCGGCTGTAGCGGGCTCGGTCGGGTCGCCGATGGGCACCCGACCGAGTTTTGTTTCCTGTTTACGGATCCAATGATACCGGCGGGTGCCCGGGAGCAGGGACCCGAGCACCCGCCGACTGTCATAAAACGTGGTTCACCAACCCGACGGAAGCGGCCGTCCTTCGGCGAATCCGGCGGCGGACTGCACTCCCAGAACTGCCTTCTCGTGCAGCTCCTCGAGTGAGCGCGCACCCGCGTACGTGCAGGTACTGCGTACGCCGGAACAAATCTGATCGATCAGGTCCTCGACTCCGGGGCGCTCGGGATCGAGACGCATCCGCGAACTGGAGATGCCTTCCTCGAACAATCCCTTACGGGCGCGATCGAAAGCCGTTTCGGTGGCTGTGCGAGCGGCAACAGCGCGCTTGGAGGCCATACCGAAGCTCTCCTTGTACGCGTTGCCCGCCTGATCGACTTTGAGATCGCCGGGGGACTCGTACGTGCCGGCGAACCACGAGCCGATCATGACGTTCGACGCGCCCGCCGCGAGGGCGAGTGCAACGTCGCGAGGGTGGCGAACGCCGCCGTCGGCCCAGACGTGCTTGCCGAGCTCGCGTGCTGCTGCAGCACATTCCGCGACGGCCGAGAACTGCGGGCGTCCGACGCCGGTCATCATGCGAGTCGTGCACATGGCTCCGGGCCCGACGCCGACCTTGACGATGTCCGCGCCTGCGGCGATCAGATCACGGGTTCCCTGTGCGGACACCACGTTGCCTGCAACCAACGGGACGCCGAGGTCGAGCGCCTTGAGGGTGGTGAGCGCATCGATCATTCTCTGCTGGTGACCGTGAGCTGTGTCCACGACGATCACGTCGGCACCGGCGTCGACGAGTGCCTTGGCCTTGGCGCCCACGTCACCGTTCACACCGACCGCTGCGGCGACCCGGAGTGCGCCGCGCTCGTCGACTGCGGGGTCGTAGATGCCGGCACGAATCGCGCCGGTGCGGGTGAGGACGCCGGCGAGGGTTCCGTCCTCGTTGACGATGACGGCCAACGGATCGTGCTTGGTTTCGAGCAGTTCGAAGACCTCACGCGGTGTGGCGGTGACCGGGGCGGTGACGAAGTCGGTGATCGCGACGGTACGTAGGCGAGTGAACCGATCGACATCCGCGCAGGCAGCCTCGGTGACGACACCGAGAGGCTTGCCGTCCTCGACCACCACGACTGCGCCGTGTGCACGCTTGGGTAGCAGCGCCAGCGCATCTGAGACGGCGTCGTCCGGACTCAGCGTGACCGGCGTATCAGCGACGAGGTGGCGGCTCTTGACGAACGCCACGGTCTCGGCGACCGCTTCGGTGGGGACGTCCTGCGGAATGATGACCAGTCCGCCGCGGCGGGCGACAGTCTCCGCCATGCGGCGGCCGGCGACTGCGGTCATATTGGCGACGACGACGGGAATGGTCGTTCCGGATCCGTCGGAAGAATTGAGATCGACGTCGAACCGAGAGGTGACCTCGGTCCGGTTAGGGACGAGGAAGACGTCGTCGTAGGTCAGGTCGTATGGGGGGCGTTGCCCTTCGAGGAACTGCACGTTTCACGAGCCTACCGTCGATTCCGCCGTAGCGCCCTCGGTATCGCGTGCTTGTGAGCGGGAGAGGGCGATCGTGGTCATGATCATGACGGCGACGGCGCACCCGATGAGAGCAATTCCGGGACCGTCGACGCGGAGGCGTTCGTCGAGAACCGTCATCCCCAGGAAGATGGCCGCGATCGGCTCGCCGATCGTCAGGGCAGGTAGCGACGCCGACAGGGGCCCGACCTGGAAAGCGCGCTGTTGGAGGTAGACCCCGATTGCGCCCGAGGCGATCAGCGCCCACGTCTGCCATGCCGAAATCACCCCGACGACGCCATGTCCGAGTAGGTCGGTGACGTACTTGGTGAATGCGACGGCCACGCCGTAGAAGATTCCGGCCGCGGAGCCGAGAAGCAGAGCGCGCCAGCCACCGTCGAGTTTGGACAAGCCGCCGATAGTTGCGACCACGGCCACTGCGACCGTGATCGTCAGTGGCACAGCCCAATCCGACCACGGAGCGTTGCTGTCTCCCTCGGTGGGATCGCCGACGACGAGGAAGATCGCCAAGGAAATCGCGAGCATGATCGCCAATGACCACGCAGAACGGGTGATGCGAATTCCCGAGAACCTGGCCGAAAGTGGCAGCGCGAACAGCAGCGAGGTCACGATCAGCGGCTGCACCACCAACACCGAACCCAACGACAGTGCAACGGCCTGCATGACGTAACCGCCGCCGTCACCGATCAGCCCGGCCCACCACCGAGGACTGCGAATCAACGACGCCACCAACGCCTCGCCCTCCGGAACCGCAGACGCGGCGCGCTGCTGAGCGACGGAGGCACACGCGAAGAGAAGCGCGGCGACGAGTGCGCAGAGAACAGAGATCAGTGGAAGATCACCCATTCCCTCAGTGTGCGCGCTTGCCCGCCCGATTTCCGGCAGACGGCTTTCCTGCGCCGGGTGCGCCGCGACGCGGGGTCAAGCCCTTGGACGCCAGACGCTCCGAACGGGTTGGGACCGGAGTGCCGTCCGCACGGATCTTCTTCACACTCTTCGGATCGGTGACGCGCCGCGAGGAAGCCGCGCGCTTGTCGCCGTCCTTCTTCATCCGTCCTCCGGCAGCGGTCCGGCCTGCAGTGTCGTGTTCCTGACGGCCACGCTTGGCGGTGTGCTTGACGGCGACCGTCGTATCGGGAGCTTCGACCGGTATTCCCGTCGGCTCCATCGCGCCGGTGATGCGCGTGAGCTCCAGATCGTCGGGGCGGACCCGCACGCCGTGAACCTTGATGCCTGCCTGCTTGGTCAACTTCTCGACCGAATCACGTTCTTCGTCGGTGACGATGGTGACGACGACGCCTGATTCCCCGGCGCGTGCCGTCCGGCCGGCCCGGTGCAGGTAGTCCTTCGCCTCCGCCGGGGGATCGACGTGAACGACGAGCGTCACGTCGTCGACATGGATTCCGCGCGCGGCGACATCGGTGGCGACCAGGACCGGTGTCGTCCCGTCGGAGAACGACGCGAGGGTCTTGGTCCGATTGTTCTGCGTCTTGCCGCCGTGCAGGGCGCCGGCCGAGACACCGATCAAATGCAGTTGCTGCGCAAGACGATCCACACCGTGCTTGGTCTTGACGAACATGATGGTCCGCCCCGCCCGTGAACCGATATGTGCGACAACGGATCTCTTGTCGTCGCGGTCGACGAAGAGCAGGTGATGCTCCATGGTCGAGACGGTGGCAACCGGGGGAGCAGTCGAGTGCGACGCCGGATTGCGCAGGTAACCCGCGACCAGATCGTCGACCTTGCCGTCGAGTGTTGCCGAGAAGAGAAGGCGCTGACCGTCTTTCGGTGTCGTGTCGAGAATCTTCGCAACCTCGTCGATGAAACCCATGTCTGCCATGTGGTCGGCTTCGTCGATGGTCGTGATCACGACGTCGTCGAGAATCACCGACTTCTGCTCGAGTAGGTCGAGTAGGCGCCCTGGGGTCGCGATCAGGAGATCGACGCCGCGGGCAAGGATGTCGGCCTGACGCTTGATCGGAACGCCACCGACCGCATTTGCCACACGCAAACCGATCTCGGTAGCAGCGTCGTCGAGTGCCTTGTGGATCTGGATCGCCAGCTCACGGGTGGGAGCGAGCACCAAACCGCGCGGACGATTCCGCTTGCTCGCCCCACCCTTGAGGCGCACCAGCATCGGAAGCCCGAAGGCCAGAGTCTTTCCGGAACCCGTCGCGCCGCGCCCGAGGACATCCAGGCCGGCAAGAACATCGGGGATGGTTGCCGACTGAATGGGGAAGGGGGCATCGATGCCGCTTCGGCGCAACGCGTGCACCATCACGGCGGGGATTCCGAGGTCGACGAACGAACGCCCTTCGGTCGAGGTGGGCGAGTCGATCGTCGATTCCTGCATTTGTCCAGGCTACCGGGTATYGGTAGACGCAGATGACCGCATCTACCGATACCCGCTGTGAATCAGGCCTCGATTTCGCTGCGGTCACCGCTCCACAGTGTGTGGAACTTGCCCGGCTTGTCGATGCGCTCGTAGGTGTGCGCGCCGAAGAAGTCGCGCTGCCCCTGAGTCAGGGCGGCCGGCAGACGCTCCGCGCGGAGACCGTCGTAGTACGAGAGCGAAGACGCGAACGCCGGTACCGGAATGCCGAGCATCGTCGCGGTGGCGACCACACGGCGCCAGCTGTCGATGCCTGCCTCGATGGCCTCGCGGAAGTACGGCGCCAGAATCAAGCTCGGCAGGCTCGGATCCGCGTCGAACGCGTCCTTGATGCGGTTGAGGAACTGCGCACGGATGATGCAGCCACCGCGCCAGATCGTCGCCAGGTCGGCAGGCTTGAGGTTCCAGTCGTACTCGGCGCTGCCGGCAGCGATCTGATCGAAGCCCTGCGCGTACGCCACGATCTTCGACGCGTACAGCGCGGCCTGGATGTCGGCGGCGAACTGCTCGGCGTCAGCAGGCTTGTCGCCGAGAGAGCCGGCGGCCAGACCCTGCGCCTGAGCTGCGGCGCGCTGATTGCGGCTACCGGACAGTGCGCGAGCGAAAACGGCCTCGGCGATACCGGTGACCGGCACGCCCAGATCCAGAGCGGACTTGACCGTCCAGCGGCCCGTGCCCTTCTGCTCGGCAGCGTCGACGATGACGTCGACCAACGGCTTGCCCGTCTCGGCGTCGACCTGGCGGAGCACCTCGGCGGTGATCTCGATCAAGTAGGACTCGAGCGTGCCCTTGTTCCACTCGGTGAAGACGTCTGCGACCTGACCGGCGTCGTAACCGAGTGCGTCGCGGAAGAGGTTGTACGCCTCGCCGATGAGCTGCATGTCGGCGTACTCGATGCCGTTGTGCACCATCTTGACGAAGTGACCGCTGCCGTCGGGGCCGATGTGCGTGCAGCACGGGGTGCCGTCGACGTGAGCGGAGATGGACTCGAGAAGCGGGCCGAGAGCCTCGTAGGACTCCTTCGGGCCGCCGGGCATGATCGACGGACCGTTGAGTGCGCCTTCTTCGCCACCGGAGATACCAGCGCCGACGAAGTGCAGACCGCGGGCGCGGATCGCTGCTTCACGACGGATCGTGTCGGTGTAGAGCGAGTTGCCACCGTCGATGATGATGTCGCCGGGCTCCATGGCGTTCGCGAGCTCTTCGATCACGGCGTCGGTCGGGGCGCCGGCCTTGACCATGATCAGGACGCGTCGCGGCTTCTGCAGTGCGGCAACAAACTCCTCGACGGTCTCGGTGCGCACGAAATCGCCCTCGGAACCATGCTCGGCGATCAGGGCATCGGTCTTCGCGATGCTGCGGTTGTGCAGGGCAACGGTGTGACCGTGGCGGGCGAAATTGCGGGCAATATTCGAACCCATGACGGCCAGGCCGGTGACGCCGATCTGAGCTCGGGGTGATTCGGTGCTAGTGGTTGACATACTTACAGCTTTCCCTCTCGGTCCGCGGCTGTGAAATCCTGCGCTGTGCGCAGCCGAAAACGGTGCGGCCGCGACGCGCGTGAACATCAGACCGTGCATACAAAACACGGATGCAGATCACTTTAATTGCAGTGACCTGCATCCGTCTCGATACAGCTTCCGGCACAGCCGGAAGGTTCTCAGTGTTCAGTTGTCGAGCCGCAGCTCAGCGCAGGTATTACCGCTGATCGCGCTTCGGGCCGTCGAATCCGTCATAGCTACGACGGTCGGTGCGGCTGCGGAAGCCGCCACCGCTGGTCGAGGCTGCACGGTTGTCGCCGCCGTCGCGGTTGCCCTGGTAGCCACCGGAAGAGCGGTTGCCCTGGTATCCGGTCGAGGGGCGGCTGTCGCGATCGCCGTACGAGCGGGTGTTGTCGCGGTTGCCCTGGTATCCACCACCGGACGAACGGTTGCCCTGGTATCCGCCGCGGCTCTCGCCGTCACGGCTTCCCTGGTATCCGCCCGAAGAGCGGTTGCCCTGGTAACCCGTCGACGGGCGGCTGTCGCGGTCTCCGTAGGACGGACGGCTGTCACGGTTGCCCTGGTAACCACCGCTGGAGCGATCACCCTGGTATCCACCGGAAGAGCGGTTGCCCTGGTATCCGCCGCGGCTCTCGCCGTCACGGCTTCCCTGGTAGCCACCGGAAGAGCGGTTTCCCTGGTATCCGGTCGAGGGGCGGCTGTCGCGGTTGCCCTGGTATCCGCCGCTGGAGCGGTCACCCTGGTAGCCACCGGAAGAGCGGTTGCCCTGGTATCCGCCCGAAGAGCGGTTGCCCTGGTAGCCGCCACGGCTTCCGCCACGATCACCGAAGGAACGCTCGCCACGAGAAGAGCTCTCGCGCAAGGGTTCTCCGGTCGGCTTCTTGGCGCCGGTGATGCGAGCAAGTTCAGCAGAACCCGGGGTGACGGCAACGGCTGCGGCATTGACGCCGGCCATTCCGGTCAGACGCTTGAACTGACGCTTCTGGTTGGGCAGCACGATGGCGACAACGGTGCCCTTCTCGCCGGCGCGAGCGGTACGACCAGCGCGGTGCAGGTAGTCCTTGTGGTCGGCCGGGGGATCGACGTGAACGACGAGGTCGATGCCGTCGACGTGGATACCGCGTGCTGCGACGTCCGTTGCGACGAGGACCGGGGTGCGGCCGTTCTTGAAACGCTCGAGGACGCGGGTGCGCTGGTTCTGTGCCTTGCCGCCGTGAAGCGACTCGGCAGCGATGCCGACTGCGCGGAGGCGATCGGTGATTCCCTCGCAACCGAGCTTGGTGCGGGCGAACATGATGGTGCGTCCGTCGCGGGCACCGATCTCGGCGAGGACGGAATCCTTCTGCCCACGATCGACGAGGAGGACGTAGTGCTCCATCGTGTCGACGCTTGCGCGGCCGTCTTCGGTGGAGTGGGTGACGTGGTTGGCCAGGAACTGACGAACCAGCGACTGGACCTCACGGTCGAGGGTTGCCGAGAACAGCAGACGCTGTCCGTCTGCGGGGGTCTCGCCGAGGATCGAGCGAACCTCGGGCAGAAAGCCCATGTCCGCCATCTGATCGGCTTCGTCGAGTGCGGTGATTTCCACCGAGTCGAGGATGCAGGTGCCCTGACGCAGGTGATCRCCCAGGCGACCCGGCGTTGCGACGAGGACGTCTACGCCGCGGCGAAGCTGATCGACCTGCTTGGCGAACGGCGTTCCACCGACAGCGGGACGAACCGTGAGTCCGAGTGCGCCGGCGTAGGAGTTGAGGGAGTCGACCACCTGGAAAGCAAGCTCACGGGTGGGGACGAGCACGAGTGCGCGGGGACGCTTGGCGGCCGGGCGATCTTCGTGGCGTGAGAGGCGGGTCAGCATCGGCAGGCCGAAGGCGAGGGTCTTACCCGATCCGGTCTGTGCGCGGCCGAGAACGTTGGTTCCGGCGAGCGCGTCCGGGATGGACTGTGCCTGGATGGGGGACGGGACGGTGATGGAGTTGCGCGCCAATGCGGCAACAAGCTGCTCGGGCAGGCCGATCTCGGCGAAGGTGATACCCGGCTCGGTGGCGACTGCTTCTTCGGCAGCGGGGGTGTTGACGGTGGGGTCTTCGATGTTCTCGGAAGACGACATTTGGACAGCGTTGGTCACGCGGAAACCTCTCCGGACTACGGGCACGTCGCGGAGCGGAAGAAGCCATGCTGAAATACACGACACAGTTCGCAAAGGGACGAGCCAGGGCACATGTCACCTGGCAATCCGAACGCATACTGCGGGGAATTGGGCTGTGTGCCGTTATATGTTGACGGACCACGATGGTGGCCGTGGTCCACTCTACGCCACCGGGGACACCGAAGTCAGGTAGCCCCGCCTGTGACCTGCACTACTACACGGGGTTGCGCAGGTCAAGACTCAGTATGCGTTGAAAAGCAGTCGAAGTTCGGTGAGCCAGGGCACAGCCACCGCAACCGTGGGAACCACGAGAATCGCGACCGCCCCGAGATACGCAAAAACTGCGATGCGGGGATCTGCATCGTCGGCCGAGAGGCGCTGCACTCGGATGAGCGTCGACGGGCCGCCCGCTGCCATCGCTCCGCGGGGTGCCGTCGATCCGGCACACGCGACAAGTGCCCGCGCGAGGGGAGTGGGACCGGTAGCCCGCACAGCTGAATCGTCGGCGAGCAACTCCACCAGGAGTTGTACCGATCCCAGAGCCGACTTGCTACGGACGAAACGGGGGAACGCGTGGTTGACGGCCGTGAAAGCCTCGAGGACCAGATCGTGACGAGCTCGCAGGTGTGAACGCTCGTGCGTCAGAATTGCTTTGACCTCGGCATGATCGAGGTTCTGCAGAGTGCCTTGACTGAGAACCACGCGTTGGCGCAGACCTGGCAGGCAGTAGGCGATCGGTTCGTCCACGTCCAGCACCCGCAGATCGGGTGTGCGTTCCACCGACGCGGGCATGGCGCAGTCGTCGAGAAGGTCCACCAACACGCGGTGACGTGCACGGCGACGTCGGGTTCTCACAGCGACCTGGATTATCGAGAAGATCAGCTTCGCGCCGATCAGGAGCGTCAGGGCAAAAACAACCACGTACAGAATCCACAGCGGGAGCCCGAGTGCATCGATTTCGGCGGTCGGGGCCGTCGTCGGCCTACCGTCAGCGCCGGGAACGAGCAGCTGGCTGGCAATGGCCAGGCCCGAGCTGAATGCCGACAGCACCGCAGCAATCGCGACGGCTTGCCACAGAACCAACGCCGCGCGTGGAGCGCGGTAAGGCCACGTGGAGCGGCTCAGGAGTGCGGGAACCGGACCGGCCAGCAACAAGGCAAGCAGTCCGAAAACCAGTGCAGTAGTGGCGTTCATGTCCTACACATCATGCACGACGAAATCAGTTCGGCCTAGAAATTCCGGGCTGCGCAGCCTTTTTCGCGGACTCGCGCACCTCGAGGGCAGCGAGCGCTTCGCGGAGAGCATCGGCTTCGTCAGCATTGACCTGTCCCACGAAGTGGACGAGTGCCGCAGCGCGACCGCCGGACTCCGGAGCCTGGGCCAGCGCGTCGACCATCAGGCTCGCGACCAGTTCTTCGCGCTTGTTGACGGGAAGATAACGATGGGCGCGATCGTCACGCTGCTGAATCACCAGATGCTTCTTCGCCAGGCGCTGCAGAACGGTCATTACCGTCGTGTACGCCAATTCGCGATGCGTCGCGAGTGCTTCATGCACCTGTCGCACAGTTTGCGGTTCCGATGTGGACCACAAATGATCCATCACCGCGCGTTCGAGTTCACCTAGACCTGCCATTCTTCGATTCTACGGACTTCCACGACGAAATACGTACTACTGGTAGTAGTAACCGCCTCGGTGGGGGTGTGGTATTGGCCATAGTGATCTGCGTGACGGTTACGGTGGTGTGAGACGACCAAAGTCCCGACAATGACGATGCCCGATAATTGCAAGCCAACAGTCGATCCGCAGAAAGTAGCCGCACGTAGATGACGATCGACAGTTCGCCGGGCACCGAAGAATCGACATCACGGGCGCGGGTAGTCACGCAGAAAGCTGCCGGCATCATCCGTTTCGGCATTCGCGACGCACCCTTGACGGTCGTCCTACTTCTCACTATGTGGATACTGGGCGCCGTAACCGGCAGCCTCGTTCACGGACCGTCCCGCGATCTCGAGCACACGATCGGTGCGGGGATGGGCTCGATCCAGCACGGACATGTCTGGATTCCACTGAGCTCCGCGCTGTGGGCAGGAAACCTGCTCGGGTACATCGGCGCGAGCGTGCTCCTGATTGCGGTCGCTGCACCTCTCGAACGGCGGATGGGAACGATCAAGCTGGCGATCGCCGGCGCAAGCACTCAAATCTTGGGAGTTCTGCTCGGGCTCGGCTGGGCATCCTTCGTGAAAGTGTTCGACTCCAATTGGGGGTTCCGCCTCCATGTCGGCTCCGCTGTCGGCGCGAGCGCGTGGATCGTCGGCGCCGCGATGGCCGCCAGCTCGAACATGGGGACATTGTGGCGTCGCCGCATCCGCGTCGGAACCCTGGCTTTGACCATCACCTTGGCCTTGTTCAGTGGTCAGCTGCAAGATGTCATCCGATTTTTTGCCGCTGTGGTGGGTTTGGTGATCGGACAGTGGATCGTCGGACGATCGGCTCGCGGTGAACGCATCGCCGGGACACAGCGAGAGGGCCGTGTCCTGGTCGCCATYGTCGTCGCAGCAAGTGCGATCGGCCCGATGATCGCCGCGCTGTCCCCACAGGCGGTTGGCCCACTCGCCGTACTCCGCGATCTCTTCCGTGGTGTTCCCTGGACCGTCGCAGAAGTACGTGAGCTGTGCGCCGAATCCGCGTCGGATCCGGACTGCCGACGCGGCCTCCTCGAGCTGAGACTCTCGGGGATCGGGCCGACTCTGCTCTCGTTGATGCCGTCGATTTTTGTGCTGGTGTTGAGCGATGGGCTCCGTCGTGGCCGCAGATTCGCCTGGATTGCGACTGTCTGTGCTCAGGTCGTCTTACTCGTCCTCTCGATCGGGAACTTCGTCATCAGGTTCGTCGACGCAGTCGACAGTGACAGCTTGTTCTACGGAATCAGCGATCCGAACGTGTATCGAACGCTGGTGCCGTTCCTGACACCGCTCTTCGTGCTGATCCTGCTGATCGCCACACGTCGATACTTCGACGTCGCGGCCCCGGCCAAGACGTACCGACGTCTCGGTGCTGCGATCGTGACCTTGCTCGCGGTCCTCGCCGTGATCTACGTCGGCGGCGGAATGCTCGCCAGGCACGGGTTCGACCGCGAGCCCACGGTCACGTTGCTGCTCGCGGACTTCCCACAGCGCCTTGTACCGCCGGTGTACCTGCAGTTGATCGACCCGCGCCTGCTTCCCGTGGACATCGAATCGACGTTGCTCTTCGAGTGGACCGGCGTCGTGTTCTGGGGCGTTGCCGCCGTGTTGGTATTCGTGAGTTTCCTCAAGCCGGTCAAGACCGCCGATCCCAAAGCCGCCGAACGAGCGCGATCCATGTTGATCGCCGGTACCGGCAGCCCGTTGTCGTGGATGACGACGTGGAAGGGGAACACTTACTGGTTCAGCGCGGACGGTTCGAGTTACGTCGCGTATCGCGTCATCGCCGGCGTTGCTCTCACCACCGGTGATCCGGTCGGTCCTCCAGATCGCATGCGCGCGGCGATCGAGGGGTTCGCCGAGTTCGCGTCGTCGAACGGTTGGATTCCCTGCTTCTATTCCGTGACCGACGACGCCCGAACCATCACCGATTCGATGGGCTGGAGCGGTCTACAGGTCGCCGAGGAAACCGTGCTCGACCTGGGACAAGTCGCGTTCACAGGAAAGCGGTTCCAGGACGTGCGCACAGCGCTGAACCGGGCGAAGAAGTCCGGTATCACCGCCGAGTGGATTTCCTTCCCTCATGCACCTCTCGCGATCAAGGATCAGATAGTCGCGATCTCGGAGGAGTGGGTAGCGGACAAGGGGATGCCCGAGATGGGATTCACCCTCGGCGGACTCGACGAGGTCGACGACGAACAAGTGCGATGCCTGATCGCGGTCGACGAGGATCGCACCGTGCACGGTGTCACGTCGTGGCTACCGGTGTACCGCGACGGCAAAGTCGTCGGGTGGACACTCGACTTCATGAGGCGACGCTCCGAAGGGTTCCGTCCCGCGATGGAGTTCCTCATCGCTTCCGCTGCACTGAAATTGGAGGAGGAGGGCGTCGAGTTCCTCAGTCTGTCCGGTGCACCGCTGGCAACAATCGCCGGTGACTCCGAGAGTAATGCGAACGAACCGGAGGCCACGACTTTCTCGGCGATGATGGACAGCGTGCTCGACCTACTCGGTCGCACCCTTGAACCGGTGTACGGATTTCGATCGCTGCTGGCCTTCAAATCGAAGTTCCAGCCGCGGTACGTGCCGATGCACATGACATTCGCCGATCCAGCCGCGTTGCCGAGCATCGGCAACGCGGTCGGACGGGCATACCTGCCGACCGTGACGATCGGTCAGGGATTCAAACTCGTTCGGACGATTCTGGGTCGCTGATTCGCGATCGTCACGCAGGCTTTGCCGGCCCGCCGACGGCACCGAACACGTGCCGGGTTCCGATCGGAACGATCAGCGGCCGATCCGAGACGGGATCGTCGATGACCGCAGCTTCGAGACCGAACACCTCGAGCAGAAGTTCCGCGGAAATGATGTCCTTGGGGACACCAGAAGCGACGACGGCGCCGTCGCGCATCACGATCAGATGATCGCTGTATCTGACCGCGAGATTGAGGTCGTGCAGAACCATCACCACGGTGCGCCCCATTTCCTCGTGGAGTTGATCCACCAGGTCGAGGACTTCCATCGAGTGTGCGAGGTCCAGATAGGTAGTCGGTTCGTCGAGAAGCAGGATGTCGGTTCCCTGGGCGAGAGCCATCGAGATCCAGGCTCGCTGACGCTGACCGCCGGACAATTGATCGACGGGCCGATCGGCGAGATCCGAGACACCGGTCAGCTCGAGCGCTTCGGCGACCTCGCCCTCGTCGTCCGCGGACCACTGCCTGATCCACGACTGGTGCGGGTGGCGCCCACGTGAGACCAAATCGGCGACGGTGAGCCCTTCCGGCGCAACCGGAGTCTGGGGGAGCATTCCGAGCACCCGCGCGACTTCCTTGGTCTTCATCGAACTGATCGCCTTGCCGTCGAGGATGACCGATCCACCCTTTGGCTTGAGCAGACGACCGAGCGCGCGCAAGAGCGTCGACTTGCCGCAACCGTTGGGTCCGATGACCGTCGTGATCACGCCGGTGGGGATCTCGAGATCGAGTCCGTCGACGATGATGCGATCCCCGTACCCGAGCGTCAGATTCTGCGCGACGAGACGCGAAGGAGCATCGGTGGACTGGGCGATGGTGGTCATGCTGTGACCTTCCGATTGTTACGAACCAACAGGTAGAGCAGGAACGGGCCGCCCAGTGCGGAAGTCACGATTCCGACGGGGAGTTCCACAGGCAGAATTGTTCGAGCGATGACGTCGCTGCCTACCACCAGTACAGCACCGGTCAGCGCGGAAGCCACGATGGGCGGGCCGGCGGAGCGCACCAGACGCATGGCGACCTGTGGCGCAGCCAGGGCGACAAAGCCGACCGGACCGGCGGCTGCGGTCGCGATGGCGGCCAGTGCCACGGCGGAAAGCAGCAGCTTGGCCTGTGATGATTGCAAGCGAACACCGAGTGAGGTTGCGTTGTCGTCGCCCAACCGCAGTGCTCCCATGGTGAACGATGCGATCACCGCGTAGCCGCCGACTACTGCGACGGCGATTGCGACCGGCCACATCTGATTCCAGGTGGCACCGTTGAGTGAACCGTTGAGCCACACCTGTGCGCGAGAAGCGTCGTTGATGTCCGCCGAGATGAGGAGCCATCCCGTCGCTGCCACCAGCATGGCGTTGATGCCGATACCGATCAGGATGAGGCGGAACCCCTCGACGCCCTTGCGCCACGCCAAGGCGTAGATCACCACTGCTGTCAGTAGGCCGCCGCAGAGCGCAGCCAACGGAATCCCCAGTGTGGCAAGCAGTCCCACGAACGAGCCACCCCCGCCGAGTACGATGAGTGCCACTGCGGCGGCACTCGATCCAGCCGTGATTCCGAGGATGTCGGGGCTGGCGAGGGCATTGCGCGCAATCGTCTGGGTGACCGCACCGGCAATGCCGAGTGCCATACCGATGAAGAGCGCGGTGAGCGACCGAGGAAGTCGAAGGTCGAAGACGATCAGGTTCTGTGTCTTGCTGCCATTGCCGAGCAGGACCGAAATGACATCGGGGATCGAGATCGGATAGTCGCCCCGCCCGATGTTGATGCAAAGCAGAAGGAACAGCGCAACTGCGAGGGCAATGCTCACCGACACCGCGAGTGGGCGGTAGACCAGCGAGAATCCACCGAGGCGGATCGACTTACGTGAGGGGACGGTCCGGGGGAGTACCCGGAGTTCCTGCTTGAGCGTCACAGACTTGCCAACTTCCTGCGGCGTACGAGAGCGATGAAGAACGGAGCGCCGAACAGGGCCAAGATGATGCCGACCTGCAACTCACCAGGGCGCACGACCACGCGGCCGATGATGTCCGCGGTGATCAACATGACCGCGCCGAGTAAGCCCGCGTACGGGACCAGCCAGCGGTAGTCGGGTCCGGTGATGGCCCGGGCCACGTGAGGGACCACCAAACCGATGAACGCGATCGGACCACACGCCGCGGTGGCGGCGCCGGTCAGCAGGGTGATCGCGACGATGCCGAGTGTGCGACTGAACGCGATGTTAGTTCCCAGTGCTTTTGCGACGTCTTCACCCAAGCTGAGGACGTTGAGCCCCGGCGTACTTGCCAAGGCGATGACCAATCCGAGTATCAGGAAAGGCAGGACCTGCCAGAGGACGTCGAACCCGCGACCGGACACCGACCCGACAACCCAGAAACGGTAGGCGTCCAGGCTCGTCTGGTCGAGGATTATCACGGCGTTGGTCATGGCTTGCAGGAAGAACGCGACGGCTGCGCCCGCCAGAGCCAGACTCAGAGGACTTGCGCCGCCGTTTCCGATGGAAGACAAGCCGAAAACGACGATGCTGGCGACGAAGGATCCTGCGAACGCGAACCAGAGGTACTGACTCGGCGCCGTAAAGCCGAAGAGGTAGATCGCCATGACCACGAAGAACGCCGCGCCTGCGTTGAGGCCGAGTAGACCGGCATCCGCCAACGGGTTGCGCGTGTGTCCCTGAATCAAGGCACCGGCGATACCGAGTGCAATTCCGACAACAAGACCCAAAATCGTTCGTGGGGCGCGCAACGTCCGCACGATGATGTCCGTTTGAGTTCCGTCCGAATTGAAGAGCGCGTGGAAGATCTCGGCGAACGTCAGTGGACGAGCACCCACCGCGATACTCGCGAGCATCACAAGCGCGAGCAGCACGGTGAGGACCGCGAGTCCAATCAGGCGGCGCCGGCGAGTTGCACCGACACTGTTGTCGCGTGCGAGTTCTTCGAAGCCCTCGTCGCGGGCCGTGCTTTCTCGGACCACCTCGATGCCGCTTCGGTCGAACGGTCTGCGCAGAGCCCGGCGGACACCGATGGGCTGTTTGGTGGTCGCGTCACGCGTGACCAGGCCAACCCATCCCTTCCCCGAGGTCCGACCGGTGGCCCCCTCACGGAACCCGAGGTTCCACACAAGCAGACCGACGGCGATCGCTATTGCTGTCCCGCCGAAGACTGCTCGATCGGCCTCGCCGCCACCGTTGTCGTCACGGAGCGACTGGACGATGTACCAGCCGACGATCAACGGAAGTAGGAACACCGCCGCGTCGAAAAGTCCAGCCAGGACACGCATTCGGACAGGAGCGGGGCCGCGCGGCACGATGCGCCGTCCGTACGTCTCGCTGGGTCCTCGGGGATGTCCGTTCCCGAGAGATTTGATCATCGTCACTGGCGGTTCGAGCTCCTGGTCTTGGTGCGCAGGGAATTCGCATCTTAGGTTACGGAACCCTATGCGGGTGCGCTTCCTGCGGGGGACGTTCTTGTGAATATGCGGTGCCCAGCGTCACAGTTCTTTACTCTTGAATTATGGTGAGGCTAACCTACATTAAGAACCACAAGACAACTTCGGCCGATTGGAGTGCACGGTGACCATCACCTTGACCACCCAGCATGCGGATGTTCGTGAATTCGAACTCCGGTCGAACGCATTGAGCCGCACCAGCGTTCGCCTACGAGCACTCAACCCTGACTATCCGCGCGTCTACGCGGTTGCCGCCATGGCGGGCGAAGGTAAACGGCGTTGGTGGCAACTGAGCGAGGGCCTGTGCGGGGATCGGGTGCATCAGATGTTCGCCCGTTCACTTCAAGATCTCGACAGCGCCGAAGCTGCGGCGATCCAGGTTGCAACGTCACTTATTCATGCCGTGGTCGGCAGGGTGGCCGCGTCGATCGTCTCCGAGGGGTCCGCATGGGACCCGGGGCTCGAGAACCTGTTCATCCACATGGACAGCGACGGCGGGATCGACTGGGCCGGCGTGGTCGACGAAACGCTGCGCGTTGCGCCCAACGGACGGGAGTCCGGCAGTGACGGCGTCGTCGACATGCCATGTGAAGAAGCGCTCCTTGTCTGGACCGCGCACCGTTGCCTGACTTCACTCCGAGCGATCTATGACGCCGTCGCCAGGTGTGCGCCCGTCGACCAGTTCAGATTCTGGGGCCTGGTAGGGGAGTCGATCCTGGGTGCAGCGGCCTACGTCCCCATCTTGGCCGGTGAGGGCGAATCGGCCGCTCAGCGTCGAGGGCAGGGACTGCTGGACGCCTTTGTGGCCGCCGGGCTGCCGGTTCGTGCGCGCCGCAAGGTCTCGCTACGCCCTCGTTGGAACCAGTTCGACGAAGGGCTTGCTAAATTAGGTCAGCCTTGCCTATGATTGTGGAAGACCTCGCAGAGAGCTACACGACGCGAGAGTGACGAAACTGCCGGACCGCGCCGGAGTCCTGAGGGCTGCAGAGACTCCCGGTCCTTCCCACGGCGGGTTTCCCATCCCCCCCCCCCCGGTTCTTTTTCCAGACCTGATTCCAAGCTCGAGTTACCTCTCGTGTAATCAGGTAGGGAGTGGCAGCCACACCGGCGCCAGAGAATCACAGATGGAGATGGCATGGTCGACACTGCTGAGACCGCAGAGATGATGAAACGGCTCGGGACGGGCTTCGACGCCACCATCGGCCTGGAATACACCGAACTGAGCCCAGACCGTGTGAGGGCGCAATGGACGGTCAAGCCCACGCTGCACCAGCCCGCCGGGATACAGCACGGGGGTGTGTACTGCTCGGTGGTGGAGTCTCTCGCCAGCGTCGGCGGCACCGTGTGGCTGGGCGAGCGAGGACACGTAGTCGGAGTCAACAACAACACCGACTTCCTGCGCGCAACGCGGGAGGGCACTCTCACCGCTGAAGCCACCCCGATTCATCGCGGACGCACCCAGCAACTCTGGGAAGTTCGCATCACCGACGAGAACGGCCGACTCGTTTCCAAGGGACAGGTTCGCCTCGCGAACATCACCCCCCCCCCCCCCCCCCCCCCCCCCCCCCTTCGTTATTCGCCCACGTACTGATCGATCAGCCGGCGGCCTTCTGCTGCTTGCCGGCAGCCTTCTTGGCTTCGCCATTCGAAGTGCTGCCGGACTCCGTCGCTTCCTTGTTCTTCTTCTCCAACTCGCCCATCGCGTTTCGCGCGAAGACCTGCTGCTCGGTGGACGCCATCTGAGCACGGCCACGCCCGAAGAACGTCACTGCCCACGACAAGAGCGTCGAGGCGCGTGAACGGAATCCGACGAGGTACAGGAGGTGAATTGCCAACCAGGCAACCCACCCGATGAACCCGCTGATCTCGAGTTTGCCCACCTTGGCTACCGCGCTGAAGCGCGAGATCGTTGCCATACTGCCCTTGTCGAAGTACTTGAACGGAACTCGTTCCGACGGGGACTTTCCATCCAGTGACGCTTTGATCTGCTTGGCCGCGTACTTGCCGCCCTGCATGGCGACCTGAGCCAGTCCGGGAAGCTTGTCGAGCGACATCATGTCGCCGATGACGAAGACGTTGGGGTGCCCGGGAAGCGACAGGTCAGGATTGACCATCACTCGGCCGGCGCGGTCGGTTTCTCCGCCGCTTTGCTCTGCAAGCTGCTTGCCGAGGGGGCTGGCCTGCACGCCGGCGGACCAGACCTTGCACTGCGACTCGATGCGGCGAAGCGTGCCGTCCTTTTCCTTGATGATCAGACCGTCGTTGTCGACGTCGGTGACCATTGCGTCGAGCTGGATCTCGACGCCGAGCTTCTCGAGCGTCTCGGCAGCTTTGCGGCTGAGCTTCCCGCCGTACACGGGCAACACGGCAGGGGCGCCGTCGAGGAGCACGACGCGCGCTTCACGAGGATCGATCTTGCGGAAGGCGCCGTCCAGCGTTCGACGGGAAAGCTCGGCGATCTGCCCGGCCAACTCCACCCCGGTGGGGCCGGCGCCGACCACGACGAAGGTGAGCAAGCGCGCGCGCTCGGCGGGATCGTCCGACAGTTCGGCCTGCTCGAAGGCCCCGAGGATCCGTCCGCGCAGTTCGAGGGCGTCGTCGATCGTCTTCATTCCGGGGGCGAACTCCGCGAACTGATCGTTGCCGAAGTAAGACTGACCGGCACCTGCTGCCACGATCAGACTGTCGAACGGCGTAACCGTGACGCGTTCGAGCAGACGCGAGGTCACGGTCTGATTCTCGAGATCAATGGTCTCGACCTCACCGAGCAGCACCTGGGCGTTCTTCTGCTTGCGCAGCACCAGTCTCGTGGCGGGAGCGATGTCACCGACCGAGAGGATGCCGGTCGCAACCTGATAGAGGAGCGGCTGAAACAGATGGTGGGTTGTACGCGCGATCATCGTGATGTCGGCATCGGCTTTTTTGAGAGCCTGAGTGCCGAACAATCCTCCGAAGCCGGAACCGATCACCACTACGCGGTGGCGGTGCGGTTCAACCGACTGGATGCTCATTCCGTACTCCTCGAGTTCTAGGCGACAGTCCTACGGTAGTCCCACCGCGGCCGAGCTTCTCTGCGAGCAGTCCGACGCGCGCCGGTGTGTCCGAATCGATCAAGCAGCCTCCGGCGGCGATCACCCCGAGACGCGTGTCATCCTCGCGCCGGGGGTGTTCACCACTTTGTCGAGGTGTCAGCTACTGGCGGACCGACAAAATGAACAGTGCGATGCACCCGCCGACGAAAACCAGGATCGACAGAGCCACCGAGGCATACCCGACACCCACTCCAATTGCTACCCAGTCCATGTGCCCAACCTCTCTTACTGTGCGATCCGGGATTCAGATCACATCTGCTTGAAGACATCACACCCTATTTATCCCTACTTCCGAAACCCGGCACGCCCAACCATTGACATGCAAGCAAATGCTTGCATATTGTGAAGTTGTGAACGACCGGATGAATGCAGCCTTCAAAGCACTTGCCGATCCCACGCGAAGACTTCTGCTGGACCGCTTGTTCGTAGCCAACGGGCAGTCGCTCGGTGAGCTGTGCGAGAGCCTCGAGATGAGTCGCCAAGCTGTCACGCAACACCTCACGGCGCTCGAGGATGCAAATCTGATCAGCACGGTGCGGCAGGGGAGAACGAAACTTCACTATCTCAATCCCGTTGCGCTCGAGGAGATTCGAGAGCGATGGATCAACAAGTTCGAGGTACCGCGCCTGCATGCGCTCAGTGCCGTCAAAAAACTCGCGGAGGAAGCCATGACCGACAAGCCCAGTTTTGTATATGTCACCTACATCGCCAGTACGGCCGAGAACGTCTGGAAAGCACTCACGGACGCGGGGGCCACTGCAGAGTATTGGGGACACAGCAACGTCTCCGACTGGCAGCCGGGATCGACGTGGGAGCACCGCCGGATCGACGGTTCGAACATCGCGGATGTAGTCGGCACCGTAGTCGAAAGCAGCCCACCGTCCAGGTTGGTCACCACCTGGGCTGATCCGAACGGTGAACCGGGCGTCGATATCTCGCGGGTGAGTTTCGACATCGAAGCCTTCGGCGCGATCGTGCGATTGACCGTCAAGCACACCGATTTGGCGGACGAATCGGCTCGCATGGAGGTAGCGGGCGGATGGTCGGCGGTGCTGTCGAATCTGAAGTCCTACCTCGAGACCGGAAATACTCTTCCGGTGGCGCCGTGGGAGATGCCGGTCGGTTGACGGTTGTCGACCGGGACAAACGAGTCCCCTGAACAGGAGGAGATCGCCGTACTTCTGTCCGAACAGTCGGCGCAGTCCGGACTCAAATTCGCATACCCGTCAAATATCGGCGCGTTCAGTCTGTAAAGTTGCCGGAAGGATGCTAGCGTTTTGCCCGACATCGAGTGAGGACGACCTCGTCTCGGACGCATGGGAGAAACGCTATGGGCGGCGACGCTTTTCAGAATGTTCCGGTTGATCGACGCAAGTTCGTCAAGACAGTTCTAGCGGCCTCGGCGGTAACTGTTCCGGTCGTGACGTCGATCAGCCTCGGTGGTGCGGCACCGGCCTTCGCAGCCGGTGATACGCCGAACCTCTCCGGAGCTCCTACTCGTGGCCAGCAGAATCCGAATCAACCAGGCGGCGAGCAACCAGGCGGGAATCAGCCCGGTGGTAATACTCCGGGAGGGAACCAGCCGGGCGGAAACGAGCCGGGCAACCCCGGATCGTCGGGAAGTTCGGGATCGTCGGGAAGTTCGGGTAGTTCCGGGAGTTCGGGATCGTCTGGAAGTTCCACAGGTTCCGGATCAACCGGTAGCTCGTCAGGCTCGGGTGGAACGACGACCGCCAAGCCCACCGGGCCGACGGAGCCGACAGAGCCGACCGTCCCAACTGTCCCAACTG
>NZ_JBFUJN010000040.1:0-35901 GCF_056401335.1 Rhodococcus sp. P4_F3_2 | reverse complement strand
CTCTTCGGCAAGGCCCTGGGCGGGCGCGAAGTCACCGTCCTCAACGACGCCGACGCCGCCGGAATTGCCGAGGACTCGTTCGGAGCGGGCAAGGACACCTCCGGCGTCGTGATCCTCTTGACCTTCGGCACCGGAATCGGATCTGCCGTGTTGCACAACGGAGTTCTGTTGCCCAACACCGAGTTCGGCCACCTCGAGGTCGACGGCAAGGAAGCCGAGCATCGAGCGGCGTCGTCGGTGAAGGAAAAAAAGGACTGGAGCTACAAGGAGTGGGCGGTCGAGGTCTCCCGAGTTCTGACCACCTTCGAGAACCTGCTGTGGCCTGATCTCTTCATCGCCGGAGGCGGAATCAGCCGCAAGCACGAGAAGTGGATTCCGCACCTGACCAACCGCACGAAGGTCGTCCCCGCCACCCTCCTCAACACCGCGGGAATCGCCGGAGCTGCGCTCGCGTCGGTCGGACTGACCAGGCCGGCCCCCGTCGCCGGATGAGAAAACCTGCACGTGAAAAGCGGAAAATCTACCTGTTACGGCCCGCCGTGACGTAAGAGTTTCCTGAGAGTCGTTACAATGGTGAAGTCCGGCTGCGCGCCGGCCAACAACCATTGACCTCTCCGCCGGATCACCACTCTGGCGTGACGCCGCACGACACCGTCACGAAAGGGCGTACGTGGCAGCCACCGATACACGTCAGACTGCTGATTCTCCATCAGAGTCAGAGCCACAATCTCCAGCCGTGGAGGCGGCCACCGTCACCGCTCCGGCAGCCAAGAAGGCTCCGGCGAAAAAGGCTCCCGCCAAGAAGGCAGCAGCAAAGAAGGCTCCGGCCAAGAAAGCTCCGGCCAAGAAGGCAGCAGCTAAGAAGGCCAGCCCCAAGAAGGCCGGCGATCCTGATGCCGAAGACGGCGATGTCGAGTTGGAAGACATCGACATCACGGACGGCGACCTTGCCGAGGTCGAGTCCGATGTCGTCGAGGTCGTAGCAGTCGGCGAAGACGAAGAGACCGCTGCAGAGCCGTCCGAGAAGGACAAGGCTTCCGGCGACTTCGTCTGGGACGAGGAAGAGTCCGAGGCTCTTCGCCAGGCACGCAAGGACGCCGAACTGACGGCGTCCGCCGACTCGGTTCGCGCTTACCTCAAGCAGATCGGCAAGGTCGCACTCCTCAACGCCGAAGAGGAAGTCGAACTGGCCAAGCGCATCGAAGCCGGCCTCTACGCCGTGCAGATCATGCAGGATCTTGCTGACAAGGGCGAGAAGTTGCCTGCAGCTCAGCGACGCGACATGAGCTGGATCTGCCGCGACGGCAACCGCGCCAAGAACCACCTCCTCGAGGCCAACCTTCGCCTGGTCGTCTCGCTGGCCAAGCGCTACACGGGCCGCGGCATGGCGTTCCTGGACCTCATCCAGGAAGGCAACCTCGGTCTGATCCGTGCAGTCGAGAAGTTCGACTACACCAAGGGTTACAAGTTCTCGACCTACGCCACGTGGTGGATCCGTCAGGCCATCACCCGCGCAATGGCCGACCAGGCTCGCACCATCCGCATCCCGGTGCACATGGTCGAGGTCATCAACAAGCTCGGCCGTATCCAGCGTGAGCTGCTCCAGGACCTGGGCCGTGAGCCCACGCCGGAAGAGCTTGCCAAGGAAATGGACATCACGCCGGAGAAGGTGCTGGAAATCCAGCAGTACGCGCGTGAGCCGATCTCTCTCGACCAGACCATCGGCGACGAGGGCGACAGCCAACTCGGTGACTTCATCGAGGACTCCGAAGCTGTTGTCGCAGTCGACGCCGTCTCGTTCACTTTGCTGCAGGATCAGCTGCAGTCGGTACTCGAGACGCTGTCCGAGCGCGAAGCCGGCGTGGTTCGCCTCCGCTTCGGCCTCACCGACGGCCAGCCGAGGACTTTAGACGAAATCGGACAGGTCTACGGCGTCACGCGTGAGCGTATCCGTCAGATCGAATCGAAGACGATGCGGCTCTTCTTCGTTTGCCGCCTCAGGCCAAGAGTGTGTCCCGGAGTTGTGCGATGTCCCCGTCGCTCAACTGCAGGCCGTCCCGGACGTAGTTGTCGAAGTTGCCGTACACCCGATCCACCGTGGCGAAAGACGTGTCCAGCCACGACTGTTCGACGCCGTCGATGAACGCACTCCCGGTGCGAGGTCCGGTGAGGTACTGGTTGCTGAGCATGTAGTCGGCGTTCACGTCGGCGCGGCTCACGCCGAGGAGGGTCAGAAGAACCGCAGTCATCCAGCCGGTACGGTCCTTGCCCGCCGAGCAGTGGTAGAGGACTGCACCCTCGGTGTTCGCGACGTTCACCAAAGCATCGTGGAATGCGCGGCTCGCCCCCGGATCGGTCGCCATCAACGCGTACATCGTGGGCATGTCCACCAGAGCCGGGAGGTTGGCGGGGTTGGTTCCGATGACGTCGAACCAGTTGGTTCGTGCCCCGTTCGGAATGCGGTCCTGCGAGAGCGTCCGTTCGACGACCGTGCGGAAGTCGTCCACCGATTCCACTCCGCGTTCGCTCAACGACGCGAGATCCGACGGCGTCAGCTTGTCGAGGGCATTCGAGCGAAACACCTTCCCCCACCGAACGGTCCGCCCCTCCTCGGTGACGTAGCCGCCGATGTCACGCGCGTTCGACGCACCCTCGAGATGCAGCGATCGGTCTGCGGCAACCTGCGCAGCTGCAGGTCCGGCTTGTTCGAGCGCGGGTATTCCCCCGGCGAGCGCCGGCACCGGACCGCACGAGAGGATCACCGCGCACAGGACTGTCGCGGCGGGACGGGCGATTCTGTTCGACATCCGGACAGAATAGGGCCGCAATCAGGACTTCGTACGAACCTTGATGTACAACGAGGCAACCGGTTCGATAACTCTTGCCGCCACTGGACCGATGACCGCCATCAGGAGCACGTAAGCCGTTGCCAATGCCGCCAGTTCGGCGTCGACCGCACCCGCGGACACCGCCAGCCCGGCGATGATGATGGAGAACTCACCGCGGGCGATCAGGGCGGCACCGGCGCGCGCTTGACCCATTCGCGCGACACCCTGACGTCTGGCCGCCCAGGCGCCGGTGATCAGCTTCGTGATCGCGGTGACGACGGCCAGGATCGCAGCCCACCCGAGGACGGGCGGAATGGAACTGGGATCGGTGTTGAGACCGAAGACCACGAAGAACATTGCAGCGAACAGATCTCGAAGGGGCTCGAGCACGCGACTGGCATTGTGCGCCGTCGACCCCGAGATCGCGATCCCGAGGAGGAACGCGCCCACAGCCGCCGACACCTGCATCGCCGAACTGATGCCGGCAACCAACAGTGCGGCACCGAGCAGCTTGAGCAGGAGCGTCTCACTATCGGGACTGTCGAGGAGCGCGGAGACGTACCGCCCGTATCGCAGGGCCACAACAAGAACCACGGTGATGACCAACAACGAGATCCCGACCGCTTCGAGCCCGCCCATGAAGCTGACGCCCGCAAGCATCGCGGTCAGAATCGGCAGATACAGCGCCATCGCCAGGTCTTCGAACACCAGAATCGACAGCACGACCGGTGTTTCGCGGTTACCGAGGCGCCCCAGGTCGCTGAGCACCTTGGCGATGATTCCCGAAGACGAGATGTAGGTGACGCCGGCCATGACCGTCGCCCCCACGACGCCCCAGCCGAGAATCAAGCCGACCACCGCGCCGGGAGTCGCGTTGAGGACGATGTCGACGATGCCCGCTACGCGTGAGCGTTTGAGACCGGTCACGAGCTCGGCCGCGGTGTATTCGAGCCCCAACAGCAACAAGAGCAGGACGATCCCGATCTCACTTGCCAGATGGGAGAACTCGCCGATGTCTCCGAGTTGGATGAAACCGCCCTGTCCGAAGCACAGGCCGCCGATCAGGTAGAACGGGATCGGCGACATCCCCACGCGAGCAGCGAGCCGTCCGAGCAGTCCGAGCGCGAAGAAGACCGCGCCGAGTTCGATCAGTGCGAGGGTGGTTGTGTCCACGCGCCAGTCAGCCGTTGGCCAAGATTTTTGCCGCTGCGGCCAAACCGTCCGGCGTTCCGACTGCTACGAGAAGATCTCCCCCGGTGAAGGTGAAGTCGGGGTTCGGGGACGGGCTGACCTGTCCGGCACGCATGACGGCGACGATGGAGACTCCGGTACGCGTGCGCATGCCGGTGTCCCCGAGGGTCTGCCCGTCGTAGCGCGAACCGTCCTTGATGTAGAGCTGTTTGGTTCGAATGCCCGGAAGGTCACGGTGCTCTTCTTCGAGCTGCGCAACGAGCTGTGGGGCACCCAGGAGATTGCTGAGCGCTGCCGCTTCCTCTGTGGTCAGAGGCAGCGAGGCAGCACACGCGTCAGGGTCGTCTGCCTTGGACACGATGAGGTCGGTATGACCGTCCCGATGGGTGACGACACCCACGCGACGACCGGAAGACAGAACAAAATCCTTGCGCGTCCCGATCCCCGGTAGTGGGGTGACTTCTACGTTCATATACCAACGGTAGCGCCGATCGGCGACCTGCATCGCGTGAGGGCCACAATCCGCCGGGAGCACTTCGCGGCGAGCGAACCGGCGACCTACCGAACCGGCGAAAACACGCCGTTCTCGTCCGGAAGATACTCGACGACAGCGGTGACGGCTGCGACCGGAATCGGGGCGTACAGATGCGGGAATCGCATCGATTCCGGGTCAGAAGGGACGCCCGGTTCGTACTTGACCTGACCACCGAGCAGGGCCGGATCGATGGTGAGAAGGACTATGTCGTCGCGGCCGGCGAAGATCCGATTCGCCGGGAGATGAACTTGCGCCGGAGTCGACATGTGAACAAATCCCTCCGCCTCGAATCCGTCGGGGATACGTTCGCCGTGCTGTTGTGCCCGCGCCCATTCCTCGCGCGTGCACATGTGGAGCAACTCGACGCTCTCGTCGACAAGTGGTTCGCGTCCCGGGTTCATCCGCCCAGAATATCGGGCTGAGGTCGGCGATTCGAATCAGCTGTCAGCGAACAATCTTCACCCGAGAATGCCTGCCCAGCGCATTTCCAGTGAGACACAACACTAAGAAACGCCTTCGGGAACAACCCGTAAACCCCAAACGTCTGTAAGAGTGGATCTACCGCGCCATTCCGACGCGGCGGACCAGGCCCCAGGCACGCGGCCCGAATGCCGCAAAGCCAGTACGGAGGAGTCATGCCCGGAACACTGACCAGCCCACAGTTGACCGCTGCCGACCGGTGCGACCGGTGCGGTGCCGGAGCACGCGTACGCGCCGTGCTTCCCACCGGCGGCGAGCTTCTCTTCTGCGGACACCACGCAACCGAACACGCGGATCGACTTCGCGAGATGAATGCCGTCGTCTCCGAAAGCGAACCCGCAATCTGACCTGTCAGCCGGGGGTGGCCTCTTCACGAGGCGCGCCATGAACGCCAGAACGGGCGATCACATTCACTGTGATCGCCCGTTCTGCCGTTCCGGGGCCGCAAGCACGCGAAGCGTACGGGACCGGTATCGGCTGCTACCAGCTGCGTAGGATCGCGATGCGCTCGGTCAGCTGATCGACAGTCGCGATGGCCGTCGGCGGGCCTCCGCACACTCGGCGAAGTTCCGCGTGAATGATGCCGTGTGGTTTGCCGGTGCGGTGAACGTTCATCGCCACCAACCCGTTCAGCTCCTTGCGGAGCGCTCCGAGCTGATCTGCCGTGGCCGCTCGATCGGATACCACTGCCGCCGTGGGTTGCGGTGTGGCGGCCTTGGCCGAGTTGGCCTCGACCTGTGTCTGCTGGCGTTGACGCAGCAATGCCCGCATCTGATCGGCGTCGAGTAGGCCTGGCAGACCGAGGTAGTCGGCTTCCTCGTCACTTCCGGCGAATGTCGCGGTACCGAAGGACGATCCGTCGTAGATCACCTGGTCGAGTTCGGCATCGGCGCCCAGGGACGTGAACGCCTTCTCCTCCTCGCCCAGCTCGTCCTTCTGCTTGTTCGCATCGGCGAGCAGGTCGTCTTCGAGGCCGTCCTTCTCACGATGCGGCTTGCCGAGTACGTGGTCACGCTGAGCCTCGAGCTGTGCAGCAAGGTCGAGAAGCACCGGCACCGACGGCAGGAAGACGCTGGCAGTTTCGCCCTTACGACGCGAACGCACGAAGCGCCCGATCGCCTGAGCGAAGTACAGCGGGGTCGACGCGCTTGTCGCGTACACACCGACCGCCAGACGGGGAACGTCGACGCCCTCGGACACCATGCGGACCGCGACCATCCATTTCTGGTCGCTCGCACCGAATTCGGCGATTCGCTTGGACGCGGTGGGGTCGTCGGACAGCACGACGGCCGGCTGTTCGCCGGTGATGGCTGTCAAGGCCTTCGCGTACTCGCGGGCCACTGTCTGGTCCGTCGCGATGACAAGTCCGCCGGCATCGGGCATACCCGTACTGCGCAGCTGCGCCAAACGGGTGTCTGCTGCTTGCAGCACGGCAGGAATCCAGTCGCCGGCAGGGTCCAAGGCCGTACGCCATGCCCGAGTCGTCTGCTCGGCGCTCAGCGGCTCGCCGAGCCGAGCGGTGAATTCCTCGCCGGCGTTGTTTCGCCACCGTGCCTCGCCCGAGTAGGCGAGAAACACGACGGGGCGAACCACGCCGTCCTTGAGGGCATCCGAGTATCCGTAGGAGTGATCGGCTTTCGAGCGGAGCAGACCTTCCTTGTCCGGCTCGTACTCGACAAAAGGAATGGCACTGTCGTCACTGCGGAACGGAGTTCCGGTCAGTGCGAGACGCCTGGTCGCGTCGCCGAACGCCTCACGAATGGCGTCGCCCCAGCTCTTGGCGTCGCCGCCGTGGTGGATCTCGTCGAGGATGACCAGCGTCTTGCGGCCCTCGGTGCGCACACGGTGCTTCGACGGGTGCGAGGCAACCTGGGCGTAGGTCAGCACGACGCCGTGATAGTCACTCGACGTCTGGCCGGTCGAGTTGGAGAACCGCGAGTCCAATGCCAGGCCGGATCGCTGAGCGGACTCCGCCCACTGGTGCTTGAGGTGCTCGGTCGGCGCCACGACGGTTATCTGGTCGACCGTCCGGTCACGGAGCAATTCCGAAGCTACCCGCAGAGCGAAGGTGGTCTTACCTGCTCCCGGCGTTGCGACCGCCAGAAAGTCACGCGGACTGCTGGAAAGGTACTTGGTCAGTGCACGGCGCTGCCATGCACGAAGGGAACCGGTAGGGGCGCCAGGTTGGGTTCCCGCGGATTGAGCTCCGGCGGGTTCGGGCGAATTGCCGAACTCGGCTGCCACGGTCTCAGACGTCATAGGCCGCGCCTCCACTGGAATCGCACTGTTGTCTCGCGCTCCTCGAATTTTCATCAATGTCCGGCGACGAGCCTAGCCGCCGCCACCGACGAAAGCCGCACTCGAAGCGCGTACTCATGGCCGTTCTCACTCCGGCCGGCGAGGTTTCGCTGCTCTCGCATCCTGCCGACCTGCACGCGAATTGTCTCAGAAATGTGCGACACGTCGGCGCCATGGTTGGGCAACCGGGTGTGTCGTCAGGGATGCTGGAGACATCATGAGTGAAGCGCGAGGCGAGAAGTCGAGCGGAAGTGATCTGCACCACCGCAGATGGCATCCGCTACGCCGCACCGGGCAGTTGATCGGTCGCACACTGAGCAAGGCCTGGGACGATTCCATCTTCGGAAAGGCGGCTACGGCCGCGTTCTGGCAAACGCTGTCACTGGCTCCCCTGCTGCTGGGCCTTCTCGGAATGATCGGCTACATCGGTGGGTGGTTCGGACCCAACACCGTCGAGATCATCGAATCCAAGATCGTCACGTTCAGCGGAACGATCTTCAGCGAAAGCGTCGTCGACCAGATCATCCGCCCGACGGTGACGGACGTCCTTCAGCGCGGACGACCGGAGATCATCTCGGTGGGCTTCCTGCTCTCCCTGTGGGCGGGATCATCGGCGATCAGTACGTTCGTCGACTCGATCGTGGAAGCACATGGTCAGCAGGATGCGCGCAATCCCATCTGGCAGCGCATCTTCGCCCTGCTGCTCTACGTGATGTTCCTGGTGATGGCGGTATTCATCCTGCCGCTGGTAGCTCTCGGGCCGACGCTCGTCGGGCGAGCACTGCCGGCCTCCTGGTACGTGGTCGGCTCGAATCTGGTCGACACGTTCTACTACCCCGCTGTCGGTCTGCTGGTGATCATCGGCCTCACGACGCTCTACAAAGTCGCTCTACCGAAGTCGCTGCCGTGGCATCGGCTGCTCGCGGGCGCGCTGGTCGCCGGTGTGTTCTTCATGGCCGCCAGTACCGGATTGCGCTGGTACCTGGGATTTGTCACCAGCACCGGCTACACGTACGGCGCACTGGCAACGCCGATCGCCTTTCTGCTCTTCACGTTCTTCCTCGGTTTTGCCGTCGTCCTCGGCGCCGAGTTCAACGCGACGGTTCAGGAGTTCTGGCCGGCTCGTGCCACTCGGATGGAGCAGATGCGAGAGTGGCTTGCGGCTCAGAACACCGACGACGAGACCGGTCCGGTCACCAACCTGACCTGGCACCTGGCCACCAGCCCGATCCGCATCTCGGGCGACAAAGCGGATCCGGCCACGGTCCCCTCGTACGGGCGGCCCCGCAGCAGACAAACAGAGTCGCGCCAGAACTCGTGCGCCGACCAAGATCCCTGCGATGAACCGCAGGCAGACGCGAAGAGCCCGGCGGCCGACTGCGTCGAGGCTGTCGATCCGCCGAGCTCCGGAAGTACTCCCGCGCGCGTGACCCGAGGTCAGTCGCCCTTGCGGAGCCCTTCGTAAATCTTCTTGCAGTCCGGGCACACCGGTGATCCCGGCTTGGCGGACTTCGTCACGGGAAACACCTCGCCGCACAGCGCGACGACATGGGTTCCCATGACGGCGCTCTCGGCGATCTTGTTCTTCTTCACGTAGTGGAAGAACTTCGGGGTGTCGTCGTCGGTCGTTTCGTCGGTGGAGACGTCGGGACGTTCCTTGGTTTGAGTGCTCACCCCTCCAATAATGCCGTCTCCGTCACAGCGGTGCGACCCACGGGTCGTGTGCAATTGTCGGCCGAGAGTGGAACAGTGGAGTCATGGCACGAAATGGCGCGTTCGGCAGGTCCGACGAGGCCGGGACTCCCGATAATCCCGTACTGATCACCGAAGCGCAGAAGTCCGTCGAAGAACAGCACAAAGCCCGAGTGCGCAAGTACATGATCATCATGTCCTTCCGGTTCCCGGCGTTGATCCTCGCGGCGATCGCGTACGGCATCTGGGCCAACGCCTGGATCTCGATGCTCATCATCGGTGCATCCATTCCGCTTCCCTGGATCGCCGTCCTGATCGCCAACGACCGACCACCGCGCACCAAGGACGAACCGAGCCGATACGACGGACGAAAGAAGACCGCAGGCGAGATCGAATCCGCGACGCACCACACCATCGAAGGCTGACAAGTTCCGCCTGCGAGAATGACGGGGTGAGAAGCGAAACGCTCCTGTCCATCACCCCTGCGCTGCGTGAGGCTCTGCTTCGCAATCGATTCGACACGGGAACCATGCTCGAGGCATTGGGTCCCGAAGTTCACGCCGCTCTCGGCCGAAGTGAGCCGGTGCCCGTGCGCCGCGCCACCCGAGAACTCGGGGACCTGGGCGTTCTCATCAGACTGTTCCTTCTCGCCGATGATTGCCCAGCAGGCGACGTCGCCGCGGCGTTGACTCCGCTGACAATTGCGCAGTGCGTCGACGCCGGCCTGCTCGAAGGTGAAAACTTCGACAGTGAGAATCCGCTCGTGCGGGCCGCGGTCGATCTTCGCCCCATAGACGTCGGCGACGGCGACCGTTGGGTGATCTCGGATCTCGACGGCGGAATCCGTCCCAAGAAGGCCACGGCCGATCACGTGCTGGGCGTCGGACATGCGTCACTGTCCTTGCTGCAGGCCACGCCCACCGCGAAGGTCGGCAGCGTGCTCGACCTCGGTACGGGATGCGGCATCCAAGCCCTGCACGCGAACACATACGCCGATTCGGTCACCGCAACCGACATCAATCAACGCGCCGTCGACCTCACGGCCGCAACCATGGCGCTCAACGGACTGGACGTCGAACTGCTTCAGGGGTCCTGGTTCGAACCCGTCGAGGGTCGAACCTTCGACCAGGTGGTCGCCAATCCCCCGTTTGTCGTCGGCGAGGCACGCGTCCATCACACCTACCGCGATTCCGGCCTCGATCTCGACGGTGCGAGCGAATTGATGATCTCGCGCTCGATCGACTATCTGAACCCCGGCGGCACGGCAGCACTGTTGGCCTCGTGGGTGCACATCGAAGGACACGACTGGCGTTCGCGGATCGCGTCGTGGCTGCCGGCGCACGGCGTCGACGCCTGGGTGGTGCAGCGCGACGTGGCGGACCCAGCTCTGTACGTCGGCACGTGGCTCAAGGACGGCGGGCAGGATCCGCGAGATCCGGAATCGGCATCGAGAGCAAACGCCTGGCTGGATCACCTCGAAGAAGCCGATGTCGAGGGCGTCGGCTTCGGTTTCGTGTTCCTTCGCCGCACCGACTCCCCCACCGACCTGATGGCCGAGGACCTCATGCACGGCTTCTCGGACCCGCTCGGGGCCGAGGCGCTCGCTTACTTCGACCGTCTTGCCTGGTTGCGTGAACACGACGTCCTCGAGGAGCGATTCGTCCTCGATCCGGACACGGCTCTCGAACGCGTCTACCTCCCCGGCGACGAGGGATGGCAGCAAGTGGTCACGCGTGTGCACCGCGGCAACGGACCGCACTGGCAGCATGAGATCGACGAGCTCGGTGCTGCGCTGCTGGCCGGGCTCCGAGCGGACGGACTGGTGGTCGACGAACTGGTCGAACTTCTTGCCGCGGCGAACGGCGAAGACCCGGACCAGCTACGTGAGGCCGTCGTCACATTGCTGGTCTCGCTTGTCCGGCACGGGTTGGTGCTTCCCGTCACGAACTGAGTTCCCGGTGAGTTGCAGATTTTTGTGTTCTCAGCAACTTCTCAGGACGACTGGGAAATAACTGCAGGTCACGGCGTTCTAGCGGAAATCGGCGCGGGAACTTTCCCGGAACTCTCACACGTTGAACTGTGTGAGAGACCGCCGATAGGGAGGCAAGTCATGACAAGCCCCAGCACCACTACTCGCATTCGTCCGAGCGCCGCAGATCTGGACGCCCAGAGCCCGGCCGCAGACCTGGTCCGCGTCTACCTGAACGGGATCGGTCGTACTGCACTGCTGACAGCAGCAGACGAGGTCGAACTGGCGAAGCGAATCGAAGCGGGGCTGTACGCCAGCCACGTCCTTGCCACGGGAAAGCGCCTGACAGTCGCTAAGAAGAGGGATCTCGCAACGATCGTTCGCGAGGGACAGTCGGCGCGTAGCCACCTCCTGGAAGCGAACCTGCGACTCGTCGTGTCGCTGGCCAAGCGCTACACCGGCCGCGGAATGCCGCTCCTCGATCTCATTCAAGAAGGCAACCTCGGACTCATCCGTGCCATGGAGAAGTTCGACTACGCCAAGGGCTTCAAGTTCTCGACGTACGCCACCTGGTGGATCCGTCAGGCGATCACCCGCGGAATGGCTGATCAGAGCCGCACCATCCGGCTCCCAGTCCACCTCGTGGAGCAGGTCAACAAGCTCGCCCGCATCAAGCGTGAACTGCACCAGCAGCTCGGGCGCGAAGCGACGGACGACGAGTTGGCCGAAGAGTCGGGCATCCCGGCGCACAAGATCGCGGACCTGCTCGACCACAGTCGCGACCCGGTAAGCCTGGACATGCCAGTCGGCAACGACGAAGAAGCTCCCTTGGGCGACTTCATCGAAGATTCCGAGGCGACTTCGGCGGAGAACGCCGTCATCGCCGGTCTGCTGCACAGCGATGTGCGCAGCGTGCTCGGGACGCTCGACGAGCGCGAGCAGCAGGTCATCCGACTTCGCTACGGTCTCGACGACGGCCAGCCTCGCACACTCGATCAGATCGGCAAGCTCTTCGGCCTCTCGCGTGAGCGGGTTCGTCAGATC
Organism: Rhodococcus sp. P4_F3_2; assembly: GCF_056401335.1. Taxonomy (NCBI): domain Bacteria; kingdom Bacillati; phylum Actinomycetota; class Actinomycetes; order Mycobacteriales; family Nocardiaceae; genus Rhodococcus; species Rhodococcus sp. P4_F3_2. The sequence goes on along the minus strand of NZ_JBFUJN010000040.1, from coordinate 23,864 downwards.
GAGCGTGAGGTCATGGGCAAGCTCCGCGTCGGCGATCGCGCCGAGAAACTGCGGTCCTACGCCAGCTGATCAAACAACACAGCACGTGCGTCAGCGCGCCCCCCCACTCGCGCTGACGCACCGCACAAAGCACCGGCCACCGCTTATTCCCTCCCCCTCGGGAATGTGCGGTGGCCGGTGTTGTTCGCTGTGTCTACCGCAGACGCCTGGGCCCCAGGTCGATTGCGCTCGGCTCGGGCCCGATGCGTACTCGCGAATCGGTGATCTCCGCGCCGGTAGCCGAAGCAAGTACCGGCTCACAGGCCAGTTCGCGGACTTCCGGAATGTCGTCGGCCAGCGCCGAGATCCGCTGGACCAGATCGACCAAGGCACCCTTGTTGACCGGAACGGCATTTCGATATCCGGAGAGCAGCGGCGCTGCCTTGGGTGCGTCGATCAACTCCGTAGCAGCGTCTTCCGTGAGCGGCAGTACGCGATAGGCACGGTCCCCGAGGAGATCGGAGATCACACCGGCGAGACCGAACGAGATCAGCGAACCGAACGACGGGTCGTCTTGGACACCAACCACACACCCGATGCCCTTGGTTGCCATTTTCTGCACGTGCAGCAGCGGTTCACCCGACGCGGCCGCAAGATCTCGGTAAGCGAGGCGCACCGATTCAGGTCCACTCAGATCCAGCCTGACGCCGCCCAGATCCGGTCGGTGGCGCCACATTTCGCCGGTTGCCTTGACCGCGACCGGGTAGCCGACAGCATCCGCTGCCTCTACAGCTTCGTCTTCGCTCAGGACCGAACGGAATTCGACGACTGCAACCCCGTAGCACTCGAGAAGAGCTGCTGCTTCGACGTCCGAAAGCCAACGGCCAGGCGAGTTTTCAAGCCAGGCGGCCACCATCTTCTGGGCTCGTTCGGAGTCGATTCCCGCGGGGCGAACAACCTTCGACGCAGGCTTGCTGCGCCACTCCGCGTAACGCCAGGCCCTCGCCAACGCCAGTGCGGCGCGCTCCGGCCCCGGGTAGGACGGCACCGAACCGCGGGTCGGGTTTCCGACTTCGTCGCGGACCGCCAGGACGTCCGGCACACCCTCGGCTGCGAGGAACGTCGTGAGAATCGGCTTGTCCGAGCCGGCGACGGCGTCTTTGAGTGCTTTCGCGAACGGCTCGACCGGAATGGCAACCGGGGGAACGAAGACGGCGATGACGGCATCGACGTCGAACGACGCCAACGCGTCGCGCACCGCAGCGGCGAACAGTTCCGGACTCGCCTGGGCACCAAGGTCGACCGGGTCGCTGACCTGCAAACCTTCACTGCGGGCGGCGTCCGCGGCAAGGACACCGAGCGCGGTCGAGTTGCCGATGACAGCAAGCCGTGGACCGGCCGGCAACGGCTGGTATCCGAAGAGCAAGGCACAGTCGAACAATTGTGAAATGGAGCCGACCTGGATGACGCCCGCCTGTTCGAAGAGGGCGCGGACGATGGAATCGTCGATCTCGACTCCGGTGGCGGCGAGAACCGGCGGAACCGCGTGCCGACCGCTCTTGACCGCGACGATCGGCTTCTTCCGCGCAACTCGGCGGGCGATCCGGGAGAACTTTCGTGGGTTGCCGAAGCTCTCCAGGTAGAGAAGGACCACTTCGGTGGACTGGTCGGAATCCCAGTACTGCAGAAGGTCGTTGCCCGAGACGTCCGCACGGTTGCCGGCAGAAACGAAGGCGGACAACCCGATTCGGCTGCGCGCAGCTTCGTCGAGAATGGCGATACCGAGCGCGCCGGACTGACAGAAGAAGCCCACGTTGCCTGCCACCGGCAAGACCGGCGCGAGAGTCGCATTCAACGAGATCGCGGGGTCGTTGTTCGCCACTCCCAGTGCATTCGGACCGATGAGGCGCATTCCGTGAGCGCGTGCTGCATGGACCAGTTTGCGTTCGGACGAGCGTCCGTCCGGACCGCTCTCGCTGAAGCCCGACGAGACCACCACCAGCGCTTTGACGCCCTTGTCGAGGCAGTCGTCGAGTACCGAATTGATCGATTCTGCAGGCACAGCCACGACGGCGAGATCGACGTCGTCAGGAATGTCGCGAACAGTTGGGTACGCCCGCACCCCGTGAACCGAACGATGCTCCGCGTTGACGGGGTAGACCGGTCCGGTGAATCCGCCGCGCAGCAGGTTGGTCAACACCGCGTTACCCACCTTGGCGGGGTCCGCTGATGCGCCGATCACTGCCACCGATCGTGGACTCAGCACGTTTCCCATGCTGCGGGCCTCAGCTGCCCGCTCACGCGAATTACGTACTGAAACAAGCGCTTCCGTCGGGTCGATCGCGAATTCGAGGCGCAGCACGCCACCGTCGAACGAGCGGCTCACCTGATACCCCGCCTCACGGAACACCGTCACCATGTTGCGGTTCTCGGACAGGACCTCGGCGACGAACATCGTCAGGCCGTTCTCGGCCGCTGCTGCTGCCAGGTATTCGAGCAGGATCGGGCCGAGGCCGCGCCCCTGGTGTGCGTCGGCGACGACGAAGGCGACCTCGGCAGACTTTCCGTCACCGACGTCGAGGAGTCGCTCGTAGCGACCCACCGCGATGATCTCGTCGCCGAGCATCATCACGAAGGCGACGCGGTTGTGGTGGTCGACCGTCGTGAAATTCTTCACGTCGCGCGCCGACATCGTGGGGTACGGGCCGAAGTAGCGCAGGTACCGAGTGCGCTCGGAGAGTTTGCCGTGGAATTCGACGAGCTTGTCCGCGTCCTCGGGAACGATGGGTCGCAACGCCACCGCGCCGCCGTCGGAGGCGAGAACATCGACTACCCACGAATGGGGATAGGTGTGAGCCGGGTCGGTCTTCGGCGCCTGGTCGCTCGCGCCGCCGGCATCGGTATCGGACTGTTCAGTCACGGGGATCCTCCGGGTCGAGTCCGAGTAGCGGGAACGAAGCGCGGCGTGTGGCGATGATCGCCGAGTCGATTCGGGTGAGTGCACGATCTACCGAGGCGACACCTGTCTCCGGTGTACCACCCGGGCCGTCCCACGGGGTGTATGCGACATCTCCGCCGTCGCCCATGGTCGGCGGGAGGTCGACGCTCGGCGCTCGCAGCTTCGTCGATTCCTTCCACTCGTCAGGCACAGCTGTGTCGACGTCGACCTCGCGATCGAGCGCGGCAGCGATCAGGTGAGTCCATGCCCTCGGCACGACGCGAACCAGTCCGTATCCGCCGCCGCCGACTGCCAGCCACCGGCCCTCGGAGTAGCGGTCGGCGAGATCGCGCATTGCCAGGAACGCTGCTCGCTGGCCGTCGACGGTCAGAGCGAGGTCCGCGAGCGGGTCCTCGCGGTGCGAGTCGACTCCGCACTGGCTGATGATGATCTGCGGGCGGAAGGCTGCAATGGCTCCCGGGACGACGGCGTGAAATGCGCGCAGCCACAACGCGTCGACGGTCCCGGGAAGCACCGGGATGTTCACTGCAGTGCCTTCAGCGGCCCCGTCGCCGACCTCGCTCGACCATCCGGTGTTCGGCCACAAGGTTGCCGGGTGCTGATGCAGCGAGACCGTGAGCACCCGGGGGTCCCCGAGGAACGCATGTTGCACTCCGTCGCCGTGATGAGCGTCGACGTCGATGTAGGCGATACGGTCGTAGCCGTTGTCGAGCAGCCACGAAATCGCCACAGCCGCATCGTTGTAGACGCAGAATCCCGAAGCCCAATCCGCCATCGCGTGGTGCATGCCGCCGCCGATGCTGACCGCGCGACGCGTACGTCCCGAAGCGATTTCCTGCGCTGCGGCCAGCGAGCCGCCGGCGAGGATCGCACTTGCTTCGTGCATGTGCGGGAAGACCGGGTTGTCCTCGGTACCGAGCCCGTGGGGAACATCCTGGCCGCTCACACCGTTGTTCGCAGAGTTACCCGCGTCTTTGACCGCTGCAAGATATGCCGGTGTGTGGATTCTGAGGAGGTCGGCATCGGACGCGGCGCTCGGTTCGAGAAATTCGATGCCCTCGAGAAGTCCGAGGCTTCGCGAGAGTGCCATCGTGAGATCGAGGCGAGTGGGATTCATCGGGTGATCGGCGCTCCACCGATAGCTCAGGTACTCCGGACTCCACACCACGACTCGATTCGCTCGAGACGCCGCGGGGTCCCCGTCAGATCTGATCGACGCGGTCATGGGATCACGCTACTTCCTTCTCGTTTCGTGCCGCACACCACACTCGTGGCCCGCTTCGGAGACCGAGATCGAGTGACACGAATCCAATTCGGACACGCGCTGGACTCGCCGCAGTGGAGGCGGCACCGGAACCACGAACTGAACGGTAGAATGATCAACTGACGAAGGGGTTGAGTGTGAAGGATCTAGTCGACACCACGGAGATGTATCTCCGGACGATCTACGACTTGGAAGAAGAGGGCGTAGTCCCACTCCGGGCGCGGATCGCCGAACGGCTCGAACAGAGCGGACCCACCGTCAGCCAGACAGTTGCGCGTATGGAGCGCGACGGCTTGCTGATGGTCGCCGGCGATCGACATCTGGAACTCACCGACAAGGGTCGCGATCTCGCGATCTCTGTCATGCGTAAGCACCGGTTGGCAGAGCGCCTACTGGTGGACGTCATCGGTCTCAAATGGGAAGACGTACATGCCGAGGCATGCCGTTGGGAGCACGTGATGAGCGAGGAGGTCGAGCGTCGGCTCGTCGTCGTTCTGAACAACCCCACGACGTCGCCATACGGCAACCCGATTCCGGGCTTGGACCAGTTGGGACTCGACGGCCCGGTTGCCACCACCGAAACGTTGGTGCGCCTGACCGATATTCCGCACGGCGCACAGACAGCTGTGGTCGTTCGGCGACTCGCCGAGCACGTGCAGTCCGATCCCGAGGTGATCGCGCAGCTGCGTGACGCCGGCGTCGTTCCCGACGCCAGGGTGACGGTCGAAACCCGTCCGGGCTCGGTGACCATCATCGTGCCGGGCCACAGCGGGTTCGACCTGTCCGAAGAAATGGCTCACGCCGTTCAGGTCAAGCAGGTCTGAGGAACTAGATGAAACTCCTGGTCACCGGCGGCGCCGGTTACGTCGGCAGTGTGTGCAGCACTGTGTTGCTCGAGCGTGGACACGAAGTTGTCGTCATCGACGACCTCTCCACCGGAAATGCCGACGCGGTGCCTGCCGGTGCCGAGTTCATCGAAGGCGATGTGGGGGCGCTGGCCGCCGACATCCTCGGCAATGCGGGTTCACCGGTTTTCGACGGCGTACTTCACTTCGCTGCGCAGTCGCTGGTCGGCGAATCCGTGCTGCACCCCGAAAAGTACTGGCGCGGAAACGTCGTCACGACCATCGAGCTGCTCGAGGCGATTCGTGTCTCCGGCACTCCCCGGCTCGTGTTCTCTTCCACCGCCGCAACGTACGGCGAGCCGGAGCAGTCCCCCATCGTGGAAACCGCTCCGACCCGCCCTACGAATCCGTACGGCGCGACCAAGCTCGCGATCGATCATGCGATCACCTCGTACTCGATCGCCCACGGCCTCGGCGCGACCAGCTTGCGCTACTTCAACGTCGCGGGTGCGTACAAGTCCGCCGGCGAGAACCGGGTGATCGAAACCCACCTGATTCCGCTCGTCCTTCAGGTCGCACTCGAGCAGCGAGACAAGATCTCGGTATTCGGAACCGACTGGCCCACGCCGGACGGCACCGCGGTACGCGACTACATACACGTGCTTGACCTCGCCGAAGCGCATCTGCTGGCGCTCGAATCCTCGGTTCCCGGCGAGCACCGCATCTACAACCTCGGAAGTGGTGCCGGCTTCAGCGTGCGCGAGGTGATCGCTGCCTGTGCGCGGGTCACCGGCCTGCCGATCAACGTCGAAGACGCGTCACGACGGCTGGGTGATCCGGCCGTACTGATCGCATCGAGCGACAAGGCGATTGCCGAGTTGGGTTGGACGCCCACGCGTACCGATCTCGACGTCATAGTCGCCGATGCATGGCAGTTCCTCCAGGATCTGGGCGACCGCTCACACGCTGCTCGCTAGCTTCCGCTCGGCAGTGCCGGCGGCAAGCCGGTAATTCCGAGCGATTCCCCGATGGACAATCCGACGGCCGCAAGGTCACGGATCCCATCGGGGTGCACACCGGATTGCAGCGATAAATCCAGCAATCCGGCCAAGGTGTGTTCCGAATCGGCCGACAGTGCGGCAGACAGCGCAACACCTGCCAGGGTCCCGTCGCCGCGCACGTATGCAAAGAACCCGAGAAGTGTTGCCGGCCAAGCTCGTTCGGGAGACGGTACTTCATGGGTGAGCACGAGCCACAATTGCTCGGCATGTGCGGCAACCGACGTGATCGCCAGACCCAACACCACGTCGCGGACGTGAACGTCCGTCAAAGCGACCACCAGATCGGCGCATTCCTGCGGGTCAGGGCAGTAAGTGCCTGCCTCCACACGGCGGACTTGTTCCAACACCAGATCGACCCGGCGCTGAACTGCGGCATCACGGCCTGATCCCCCTCTGTACTCACTCGATTCTCGGCGGCTCGCGATCAGTTGGCCAATCGCGTCGTGATTGCGAGCGGCACCGTGTACCCACCGGACCAGTTCCTCGCGCGAACGGCGAATGACCCTCCCGCCCAACACTTGCGCCGCCGCGACCGACGAAGATGCCGGGTCTGGCAGGGTGCCGCGGTGAATCGAACTCGTGGCACTCGTCCACGGCTGGCCAGATTCTATTGCGGCCGTGCACAATACGTCAGCCAGCTCGACGCAGGTTCCGCCGAGCATGTCTTCGAATACCTCGGCCAGCTCGATGGTTTCGTCGATGAGAGTTTCAGCTGTCGAGCAATTGGTGATCACCACGAGAACGACCGCACGCGCTCCTTCCCCGTCACACACGGCGGCGAACTGGCGCAGCGCCGCGCTCATCTGCCTCGCAGGCTTTCCCTTGACGCTGGGAAAGTAGTCGTGTCGCATTACCGGGCCGAGCGTCGAGGCGGAGGCGCCCATCAGAGACAGCGCAACGACGGAGTTGGACGGATGGAATCCCAGGAGGGCGGGTATTGCCGCGATCAATTCGCCTGGATCGGAAACACGTTCAACGCGTCCGAAAAGGGCCAGGTCGTCGTCGGAGAATTCGAATTCTCCTGGAAGAGGTGATGTGGTCATGCACAGACCCTCGCCGATCGCCCCGATGCCGCCATCCGCTCGACCAGGGAAAACAGCGACGTCGAATTCGTCTGTGGATTATCGAGTCAGTTGGGGACGAATTATCGCGCCGCACCGAAAAGGTCCGCTCTGTGTCGGACCCGTGTGCTGCGAAATCACTTGCCTGCTTTGACCTTCTGTACGGCTGCGGTGAACGCTTGATCCAGAGGTGCCGTCGAGGGCGTCGCAGAACCGAACGTCATCAGTGTTGTTGCTACCCGTACGTCGCCGACCTGCGCGATCAATGTCAGCATCGTCTGATCGCCGGCTGCGGCTTTGGGGGACACGACGGTGCGGCGAAGTGACATCGTCTTGTCGGCATCGATCGGCGACGGCGGAAGAATTTCCGTCGTCACTGTAGTGGTGACGCCGTTCGCAGTGACCGTCATGGACGGGCACTGGCGCGTTTGCGCTTCCAACTCGTCCAGTGGCGCGTCGACCTTCGTGAGTTCGACCGAAATCGTTGCCCTCGTCGCATTGTCGGTCCCGACCGCCATCACGGTCCCGTTCGGACCGTAATCCTGTTCCGGTGGCTCACATTCGGATGGATCGACGGTGGCACCGCGTGGGACGCCGACTAGATCCGGCGCTGCCATGGGAACGGCCTGCGGGGGCAGCACAACAGCGCCGAAGGGCTCGGGAAATTCCTCGGGAGTCAGCAGCAGTTCGGACAACGGTGCCGCCGTTTTCGGAGAGGTGGATTTCGGCGTCGAGGATTTGGGTGCAGTCGTCGTACTCGGCGCCGCTGAGCCGCTGTCGGTCGCACCGGCAGTCGCCGGCGCGGAGTCCGGAACGGGTGCACCTTGGACCGACCCGGAGCAGCCCGCGAGTAGTGCAACGGCGGCCACCGCAGCAAGGGAGCATGCGGCCACTCGCCTGGACGATCGTGGACACACCCGCATGTAAGCCTCCGCACTCGACCTCGACCGATCCCGACAATCGACCAATGCATTTCGGACAAATCGGCCGTGCCGACCTTGTCTTCCACTCTGCCATGTCCGAAGCCGCGCACCCGACATCTAGCGAACGCCCAGGCCAAGTGTCGAAAGATACCGCTCGGCTTCGCTCTCGGCGAACGTCCGTCTCGTCGGATCGGGAATGATCGGTCACCGACTCGGTGTTCTTACCGATGAACGTCTGATCCAGTGCTGTCGGGCACCTGACTCCGATGCTGTCGAGCGTGCGCCGATAGTGGACACTTGAGATCAAGACCGAAGAGCGAAGGGGACTGCGATGGACGAACAGTCGAGGATGTACGAGCTGGAATTTCCGGCACCCCAGTTGGCGGCTGCCGAYGGCCAGGGACCGATCCTGATTCACGGACTCGAGGGTTACTCCGACGCCGGTCACGCCGTGAAGTTGGCGACGACGCATCTGCGGGAAAGCCTGGAAACCGAGCTTGTCGCGTCGTTTGCTGTCGACGAGCTGATCGACTACCGCTCACGTCGACCAACGATGACGTTCAAGGCCGATCATTTCTCCGATTACGACGCTCCGGCGCTCAATCTGTACGCACTGCGCGATACGGCCGGCACGCCGTTCCTGCTGCTCGCAGGGATGGAACCGGACCTCAAGTGGGAGCGGTTCACCACGGCCGTTCGTCTGTTGTCCGAACAGCTGGGAGTGCGTCGAACCATCGGGCTCAACGCGATTCCGATGGCAATCCCGCACACCCGACCGCTGGGTGTGACAGCACATTCGACCAACAAGGACCTGATCCAGGACCATCAGCGTTGGTCAGGTGAACTGCAGGTTCCCGGCAGCGCATCGTCACTCCTCGAGCTTCGTATGTCTCAGCACGGGCACGAGGCGATGGGCTTTTCGGTGCATGTCCCCCACTACCTCGCGCAAACGGACTACCCGGGCGCCGCAGAAACTTTGCTCGAAAACGTTTCCGAGGTTTCGGATCTGGAATTGCCCTTGGTTGCACTGGGTGAGGCCGCGGCGCGCGTTCGGGAACAGGTTAACGAGCACATAGCCGGGAACGAAGAAGTTCAGACTGTAGTCCACGCTTTGGAGCGTCAATACGACACTTTTGTCGCCGCTCAGGAACAACAGTCGTCCCTTCTGGCCGGCGAGGCCGACCTTCCCAGCGGTGACGAGATCGGCGCAGAGTTCGAAAAGTTCCTGGCCGAACAGGCAGGAAATGACGACTTCGGCTCAGCTGGAGACCTCGATCGAGGCGACAACTGACGAAAATGTGACGGGCGGGGCGCATAATTCGACATTGTGCGCATTCCGCAACCCCTCCGTTACCTGGGCTGTTGTTCAGGACACATCCGTCGGATAGCCTCAAACTCTGTGTGATTTTCGTTGACGGCTCAACAACTGGAGCAGACAGTCAACGTGGTCACACGCCGAGCCAGGAGGCGACATGAGCAGACCACGGAACCGTCAGCTCCGACCGGTCCCCGACGAGGAACCGCGGATGATGTTCCGGACGATTCACGGCTACCGACGCGCATTTCGGATAGCCGGCGAGGGTCCGGCAGTACTGCTCCTGCACGGAATCGGCGACAACTCGTCGACGTGGACCGAGATCATTCCCCACCTCGCCAAGAAGTACACGGTCATCGCACCTGACCTGTTGGGTCACGGCCGCTCCGACAAGCCGCGCGCCGATTATTCGGTAGCCGCGTACGCCAACGGCATGCGTGATCTCCTGTCGACACTCGGCATCGAGCACGTCACCGTCATCGGGCATTCGCTCGGCGGCGGCGTCGCGATGCAGTTCTCCTACCAATTCCCACACATGGTGGATCGCCTCGTGCTGGTCTCGGCCGGTGGCGTCACCAAGGACGTCCACCCGCTGCTGCGCCTGATGTCCGTTCCGGTGGTCAACGAGGTCGTCAAACTGCTCCGGATACCTGGCGCGATGCCGCTCGTCCGGATGGCCGGAAACCTTGCCGGTGTCGTCCACGGTTCGAATCTGCGCCCCGGCACCATGCTGCACGACACGCCAGACCTGATTCGAGTGCTCGCTGATCTCCCCGACCCCACTGCCTACGAGGCTTACCTTCGTACGCTGCGGGCAGTCGTGGACTGGCGCGGGCAGGTCGTCACGATGCTCGACCGCTGTTATCTGACCGAGAATCTGCCGGTTCAACTGATCTGGGGCGACGACGACTCCGTCATTCCCGTCTCCCACGCTCACCTCGCGCACGCAGCGATGCCGAACTCACGTCTCGAAATCTTCCGCGGCTCGGGCCACTTCCCGTTCCGCGACGATCCGATGCGTTTCCTGCAGATCGTTGAAGATTTTCTTTCCAGCACCGCACCACTCGTCTTCGACGAGGCCCGCTGGCGTCACATGCTGATCTCCGGCGTCGGCGAGAACACCATCACGGGAACGTCGTCCACCCGCATGGCAGTGCTCGACGCCATGGGCTCGGACGAGCGAAGCGCAACCTGATCCGCGGTTGCGGCTAGCCTGTACGAGTGCTGCTGACGGAACTTCTCCCCGACAACGCGGATCCTGATTCCGTTTTCGACGCCTTCTCTTCGTGGACCCTCGAACGAGGTTTGACGCTCTATCCTGCCCAGGAAGAGGCCGTCATGGAGTTGGTCTCGGGTGCAAACGTGATCCTTGCGACGCCGACCGGGTCCGGTAAATCGATGGTAGCGATCGGCGCGCATTTCTATGCGATGTCGCTCGGCAAGCGCACCTATTACACAGCGCCGATCAAGGCCTTGGTGAGTGAGAAGTTCTTTGCGCTGTGTGAGGTCTTCGGTGCCGAGAACGTCGGCATGATGACCGGCGACGCCGCCGTGAACTCGTCGGCGCCGATCATTTGTGCGACGGCAGAGATCGTCGCGAATCTCGCACTGCGAGAGGGCCCGAACTCCGATATCGGCCAAGTCGTGATGGACGAGTTCCATTTCTACTCCGAACCCGATCGAGGTTGGGCGTGGCAGGTTCCGCTCATCGAGTTGCCGCACGCGCAGTTCCTCTTGATGTCGGCAACTCTCGGTGAGGTCGACTTCTTCTCCGAGGATCTGACGCGTCGCACCGGGAAGCCGACCACCGTCGTCTCCGGCACGGAACGCCCTGTGCCTTTGATGTTCTCGTACGCGACCACGCCGGTCGGCGAAACCATCGAAGATCTGGTGACCACCAACCAGTCCCCTGTCTACATCGTGCATTTCACGCAGGCGGCCGCGCTCGAGCGCGCCCAGGCACTGACGAGCGTCAACTTCTGTTCCAAGGCCGAGAAGGAAGCGATCGCCGAAGCGCTGGGCGGTTTCCGCTTCACCACGGGGTTCGGAAAGACACTCTCGCGCCTGGTCCGGCACGGCATCGGCGTTCACCATGCTGGCATGTTGCCCAAGTACCGACGGCTCATCGAAGTTCTCGCGCAGGACGGGCTTCTCAAGGTGATCTGCGGTACCGACACTCTGGGCGTCGGAATCAACGTCCCGATCCGCACAGTGCTGCTGACCGGTCTCGCCAAGTACGACGGCGTCCGCACACGGCATCTGAAGGCCCGCGAGTTCCATCAGATCGCCGGCCGCGCGGGTCGTGCAGGCTACGACACGATGGGCACCGTTGTCGTCCAGGCACCGGAACACGAAGTGGAGAATCTGCGGGCAGTCGCCAAGGCCGGCGACGATCCGAAGAAGATCAAGAAGATTCAACGCAAGAAGGCTCCCGAGGGGTTTGTGTCCTGGAGCGAAGCGACGTTCGACCGCTTGGTCGCGGCATCGCCCGAACCGTTGGTGTCGCGATTCTCGGTCAGCAACTCGATGCTGCTCAATGTCATTGCCCGCCCGGGCAACTGCTTCGACGCGATGCGGCATCTGTTGGAGGACAACCACGAATCGCGTCCGGCGCAACGCAAGCACATCCTCAAAGCGATCTCGCTGTATCGCGGATTGCTCAGCGCCGGCATCGTGGAACGCCTCGACGAACCCGACGAGTACGGCCGCATGGCTCGGTTGACGATGGACCTGCAACGCGACTTCGCCTTGAACCAGCCACTCTCACCGTTCGCCTTGGCGGCATTCGAACTTCTCGACGTCGAATCCGACAGTTACGCACTCGATGTCGTCTCGATCATCGAGTCGACGCTCGACGATCCGCGTCAGGTTCTGATGGCGCAGCAGCACTTCGCACGCGGCGAAGCGGTGGCGCAGATGAAGGCGGACGGCATCGAGTACGAGGAGCGCATGGAGCTTCTCGAAGAGGTCACCTGGCCGAAACCGTTGTCGGACTTGCTGTTCCCGGCTTTCGAAATGTACCGGGGTGGCCACCCGTGGATCACCGAGTTCGCCCTCTCCCCCAAGTCCGTGGTGCGCGACATGATCGAACGCGCCATGACGTTTGCCGAATTGATCAGCCATTACGGACTTACCCGGTCCGAGGGCCTCGTCCTGCGCTACCTCGCCGACGCCTACCGCGCGCTGAGGCAAACCGTCCCGACCGAAGCGCGCACCGAGGAACTCGAAGACATCATCGAGTGGTTGGGCGAGCTGATCCGTCAGGTCGACTCGAGCCTGCTCGACGAGTGGGAGTCACTCACCGACCCCGGAGCCGAGGCAGACACGGAAGAGGTTGCGTTCGGCGCCGACATTCCCCGTCCCATCTCGGCGAACCCGCGCGCATTCCGCGTCATGGTGCGCAATGCGATGTTCCGACGCATCGATCTCGCGTCGCGTCGACAGTGGAACGAGCTGGAAAACCTCGAGGACGGTATCGAGGCCGCCGAGTGGGAAGAGCAACTACTGCCGTACTTCGAGGAGTACGCAACCATCGGAACCGGGCCGTCGGCGCGCGGTCCGGCGCTCTTCCAGGTCACTGAGGACGGAGAGTTCTGGCGGGTGCGGCAGGTGCTCGAGGATCCGGAGGGCGATCACGGATGGGCGCTGCTTGCCGTCGTCGACATCCCGGAATCGGATGCCGCGGGTGAAATCGTGTTCGACGAGCTGAGCGTCGTAGAAGGCTAGCGCCTGTGCGCCTTTCTGGTAGTCATCGCTACCGGAAAGGCGCACAGGGGGCGTCAGCCCCTTCGAGCCTTCCGCGGCTGGTTACGACGCGCAGCGCGCTTTTCCTTGATGCGAACGTTTTCGGCCCGCACGTCGGCCTGAACAGCGCGTTCCTTTTCGAGCCAATCAGGCTTCTCTTCGAGGAGTGCGGCGATCTGATCCGTGGTGAGTGCTTCTTCGACGCCGCCGCGGGCCAGGCCGGCGATCGATACACCCAGCTTGGCGGCGATGACCGGGCGAGGGTGCGGTCCGGTGCGTCGCAGCTCCAGCAGCCACTCCGGCGGATCGGTCTGCAGAGCGGTCAGCTCGTCACGAGTCACGTCGCCTTCCTGGAACTGCGCAGGTGTTGCTTCCAGGTACACACCCAGCTTCTTGGCAGCCGTCGTCGGCTTCATCGTCTGGGGAGTTTTGTTCGACGTCATGCAACAAGAGTAACCAGCCGATACGGGTGCTTTTACCAAGGCGGTAGCCTTGCCTGGTGACAGACGCGGATAGTCAGGCAATTTTTCGACTCGCGTACGCCCCGGGGGTGACGCCCACCAAGTGGGTCCGGGTGTGGCACGAGCGGCTCCCCGAGGTGCGTCTGGAACTTGTTCAGTTCCCGGTACTCGAACTCGAAGCTGCACTTCGCGCAGGTGAAGCAGATGCAGGTTTGGTTCGCCTGCCGATCGACCGGACCGGCATCAGCGCCATCTCGCTGTATGCGGAAACCCCGGTGGTGGTGGTACCGAAAGATCACGTGTTCACTACTGTCGATCAGATTTCCGTCGACGATCTGGCCGACGAGATAGTGCTCGATCCTCTCGACGACAGACTCGACTGGCCGACCCGTCCCGGAAAGACCGCCGCCGAGCGACCCGCGACCATCGCCGACGCCATCGAGTTGGTGGCCGCCGGCGTCGGAGTTGTCGTGGTTCCCCATTCGCTGGCGCGGTTCCACCATCGCAAGGACCTGACCTTCCGTCCGGTGGACGGTGCGCCCGAGGCTCCTGTGGCTTTGGCATGGATGGAGTCCAAGACCACAGATCTGGTCGAGGAACTTATCGGCATCGTGCGGGGCCGAACGGCGCAGAGTTCCCGCGGCCGAAACGGTGAGCCGGCGGAGAAGATCAAGGGCTCCGTCAAGGCCAAGATCGCGGCCCGCGAGCGTCGCGCAGAAGCTGCCAAGAACGGGCAGAAAGCTAAGGGCGCCGGCACCGCAAAGAACATATCCGGACGCAACGCCGGTTCCGGTAAGGCCAAGGCGGGCGGCAAATCAGGCAGCGGCAAGTCCGGTGGGACCAAGAGTTCGGGTGGCCGGTTCTCCGGAAAGCAGAAGGGCCGCTAGGGCTTTCACACAACCCCCTCGACCGCGAGGACGATGACGCACCCCTCGAGGTCGGGTCATCTGGCATGCTCTATCCTCGATTCACTGTGATCTCGCAGATGAATTCGGGGGGATTCGTTCATGGGTGTGGATACTTTTTCAGCTGATCCAGCCGAATTGGCAAGTGCTGCGGAGGGGCTGACGGCATCTGCCGAGGAACTCGGTGGATTCTCGGCTTCGGAGGCCGCTACCGCCGCATCGGCCGGAGCCGCCGGGTCGGCGTTCGCTGCAGCCATAGCCGACAACGTCGTCACCGTCGACGAACTCGGCCGCGCGATCGGTGCGGGGATCACTGCTACCCGCACGAAACTGGAAAACTCCGCACGAGTGTTCGCCCGGGTCGACATCGCCAACGGCGCACGGATCGAGGATTCGGGAGACGTGCGATGACACTGTCGATCTCGCAGATCCGATCCTGGAATCTGGACGCCCTCGACAACTATGCCGGCTCCCTGGGCCGCGGACATGACGTATTCGACAGCAACGTCGACATCGCGCACCGCATCATGGACACCGCAACCAGCGATTGGAGCGGCAGCGCGGCGACCGCAGCATGGGATTCGGCAACCCAGCAGCATGCCTTCGGGCGAGACGCCGTCGCGATAGTCGGAGACGCCGGGCGCTGTGTCGCAGCGCAATCGGCAAACCTCCGGTACACCCGCGAAACACTGGTCAGCCGCGTCGACGACGCGAGCGCCGACGGTTTCACCGTCTCTGACGACGGCTCCGTCACCGCGACGCCCGCAACTCTGGCGAGCACAGATCCGCGCGGGGTAGAAGCCCGCCTCGAATATCACTCGTGGCGCATCGGCACGGCACTCACGGACGTCGACGAGACTGACGCGAGCGCCGCCAGAATCCTCACGGAGATCACCGCCGCAGGCACCTCGCTCATCGACCGCAAGGCCGATTTCGGGATCCCCGATGCAGCGTCGACCACCCCTTCACATCACGTTCGGTTCGATGGTCAGGGAGCCCACGACTCCGACATTCTCGCGCAGTCCCCGGGCGAAACACCCGAGAGCGAGGCGGCCAAGCAACGGTTGATCGCCGCGACGACTTTCACTCCGGAACAACAAGCGCAACTCGCTGCCGGCGGGCCCGTGGTCGTCGACCCGGAACAACTCGCCTACCTACGTGAGTTCTACGCCGATACCAACCTCGACGAGCTGAAGAATATCGGTGCAGGAGCCGAAGGATTCCGCACGGTCAACTTCCCCGATGCGAATGTCCCCGCCGACGCGCGAATCCCCAGCGCCCTCGCCTCGGGCATGTTCACCGTCTCCAATCCCAACGTCACCGACGGCAACGGCAACGCGGGCAGCCTCGACAACCTTCCGCCAGACGTCCGCAGAATCTTCAGCGACCCCGCGTACAGCTCGCAACTCCAACCCGGTGGGTACTCCACCACCGTGAACGTCAACCATTTCGACGATTCGAATGCACTCACGGACATACTTCGAAATGCAGACCCGGCGACACAATCCGGCAGCGCTTTGAGTTCTGCACTGCTCGATCGCAGCGCAGATCTCGCCCCTCTCCAATCGCAAACTTCATCGAGCGCCCCGATGCGATTGGTCTTCGACGACGACGGCCAGCCCGTCAGCAACGATGAGCTCGACTCCAGCCTCACCAAAGCCCTCGACGTTGCCACTCGGGACATACCTTCGAACGCCGACTTCCTCACCACCCCTGCTCATCAGGACGACGTGGTGAATCTGTTCACCCGCGAATGGAACGATGACGGACGAGCCGTCAGCGGCCTCACCGATTGGATCGGACCCGACGCCACCAACTCCAACCCAGCTGTTGCCGAACGGGCCGGCGCCTCTGCCCTTGCGCTCGCCCACAATCTCGCCGACAACAAAGGTGCCTACCTCGACATCGCCGGCCTGGACAACAGATCCATCGGAGAAATGAATCCCGCGTTGACACAATCCATTGGTTCCGCGGTGACCCCGTACATCGGGAATCTCGTCGGATTGGAACCCGATCAAACCGGTACCCTCGGTTTCGAAAATCTCGATGCCTACGACGACAGATTCGCCAATGCAAAATCGGTGATCGCGATCATCGACAGCGACCCCCACGCAGCCGCAAGTTTCAATGCGAACATGCTCGGAGCCGCGGGCCAACTCCAAGGGACCTTCGTCGAAACCAGCATGAGCGGAGACATCGCCGCGGGTTCTTCGCAATATGCAATATATGCGGGACGCGTCCAGGCACTGATGGACGGCGCTCTGGAGGAAGAAGCCTTCAACCGAACCGGTGACGCTGCGGCGGCGCAACAGGACATCATCAGCAGACGTGGGAAAACATACGACGAACTCGGTTGGCTGATTTCCGGCGGTGCCGCCATGATCCCAGGCTTCGGACCACCGACCAGCGTTGCAGTCARCATGCTGGGAGTCGAACTCAAAGATCACGTCCTGGGCTCCCCGGTCGAAGTTCCTCCGGCACAACTCAACTTCACAGACCAGAGTTCGGCTTCGACGACCCTTCTCGATTACCGATTGGTTCAGGCACTCAACAACGCCTACGGAAGAGAAGACTTCGAGCAACTGAACGGTTTTCGAGTCAATGGCGATCCGAGCGAATCCCTCAGACCAGTCGATCTGGAGACCCTGGGTCTAAACGGCAAATTCGACAGCACGCTGCAGGACTATTTGACGTTTCGGGGATTCAATCGCGATACGTTCATGACCAACATGAGAGACGGACTCGACGATGTCGGATAGATTTCCTGCGTTTACAAGGCGAAACCACCGCGCCGCAACCGCTCTTGCACTGGCATTCAGCATGGGATCATGTATCGCGGGTTGCGCGGCACCCAACTCAACCGAAAACGTCAGCGCCACAACCACGCCCGCCGCGTCAAACGTCTATGTACTACCGAGCTACATGACCGACTATCACAACCAATGGCTCGCAGACCCCGGCATCGACCTCTTCAGCGAAGAGGCCACCATAATCCGAGCATTCATAGAATCCGACTACATCGTTGACAGTGGTGGCGATCGCAGCGACGCCTACCACGGGTTCTCGAGAATCACTGCGAACACTCGTGGAACGGTCTCGAGCGATCGCCGCTACGGAGAACCCGCAGACACACCACCACGCGTCTACCGAGGTACCAGCATCAACCGGATCTTGAGTATTCAAACAATTCCCGCCGGATACCCTGGCGATTCGACCGTCGTCGCTTACGCCTGCTCCGACGCCTACGATACCGATTACGACGGCCGCGAACCGGATTCGTCGCGACTCCCGAGCAGTAGTTACGAGATCTGGATGCACAACACCGCTTCTACGGCTACCCCCTACCCTCGATTCGAAGGGCCCCGCAATGCACCGGAAGGGGACGTCTTCGGCGGCTGGATCGTCGACAAATTCACCAGCTCCACCAGCGACCGTGTGCAACAGGAGACTTGCTCTGACTGGTTCAAATCGCGTCACGACGGGAATCGACTCCGGATGAGCACCGACTTCGCCCCACCCCTCGTCCTCCCCAACTACCCCGGCTGGCCAGAAGATGCGGCCCGGTAGGGGCCAGGGCAACGGTGCCGCGCCCAAATCTGACCAAGTCAGGACCTCAGCGGCGCTGCCGGACGCATGATGGAGTGATGACGGTCGAAAATTCACACGCCTTGGACGAACTGGTAGCGGCACTCCCCGAGGGAGCCGTCCTGCTGGATCCGGATGTGACCGCGGGCTACCGCCAGGACTGGGCCGCCGACCCGACCGCCGGCCATCCCGCTGCCGTGGTTCGCGCAACGTGCACCGAAGACATCCAAACAGTGATGCGCTGGGCAACCGCCAACCGCGTGCCGGTGGTTCCCAGAGGTGCCGGCTCGGGCCTTTCCGGTGGATCCAGCGCCGTCGACGGTTGCATAGTGGTCAGCACCGAGCGAATGCGACAGATCACGATCGACCCGGTCGCCCGTGTGGCGGTTACTCAGCCCGGCTTGATGAATGCGGAGGTCAAGAAAGCCGCTGCAGAGCACGGACTCTGGTACCCACCTGACCCGTCGTCCTTCGAGATCTGTTCCATCGGCGGCAATGCAGCCACCAACGCCGGCGGACTCTGCTGCGTCAAATACGGAGTTACCACCGACTACGTTCTCGGACTCCGGGTCGTACTGGCAGACGGGACAGCTGTCAGCCTCGGAGGTCCACTTCTCAAGGACGTCGCCGGACTCTCCCTCACCAAACTGTTCGTGGGCAGCGAGGGCACTCTCGGCATCATCACGGAAATCACGTTGCGTTTGATTCCCGCGCAGCCGCCCGCATCAACCGTCGTCGCGTCGTTCGACTCGGTACAAGAAGCTGCGGACGCGGTCTTGGCGATCACCAGCAACATGCGTCCGGCGATGCTCGAGTTCATGGATCATGCCAGCATCAATGCCGTCGAGGATTCGGTACGCATGGGTCTGAACCGCAAGGCTCACGCACTGCTGCTCGCGCAGTCCGACGCACCCGGCGCGGCCGGCGTGCTGGAAATCGAGACGATTGTTCAGGCGTGCGAAAACAACGGAGCCACCGAAGTATTCGCCACCGATGACCAGGCCGAAGGTGACGCTTTTGCGGCGGCACGGCGGGCAGTGTTCCCGGCAGTGCTCGCGATGGGAAGTCTGCTTCTCGAAGACGTGGGCGTTCCCATGCGCGCACTCCCCCAGCTGGTAACCGGGGTCGAAGCCATCGCCGACGACCTCGACGTCCTGATCTGCACGGTGGCGCACGCCGGAGACGGAAACACACACCCTCTCATCGTCTTCGACCCCGCAGACCCGGACATGTCCGAACGCGCACAGATCGCATTCGGACGGGTGATGGATCTCGCCATCGCGCTCGGCGGCACGATCACCGGCGAACACGGGGTCGGTCGACTCAAGCGCGACTGGCTGCCGTCACAGTTGGGTGAAGACGTCATGGCCCTCAATCGCAAGGTCAAGGATGCGCTCGACCCGCTGGGAATTCTCAATCCCGGAGCCGTCATTGCCGTGAAAGAAGGCTCTCTCGACTAGCTTTCACGTCGACGTCGAACGAGTTACGTCATCGAGGAACCGTCGGGCTGACCGAACGGACCAGCTCGGCCAGCTGACGGAATCCTTCTGCTCGGCCACTCGACGAGCGGAACACGACGCCGATCGTGCGACCTGGAGCCGGGGAAGCGAAATGCGCCGTCGACAAGTCCCCGCGTCGAACCTCCACTGCAACAGCCGATTCCGGGACCAAAGTCACCCCGAGTCCCCCGGCCACACATTGCACGACTGTCGCGAGAGAGGTAGCCCGCGTGTCGCCGGCAAGCGGATGGGCGTCTACCGAACGGCACAGATCCAACGTCTGGTCGCGCAGGCAGTGGCCGTCGTCGAGCAAGAGCAACGGCAGCGCGTCGAGCACGTCCGCCGTGAGATCGACACGTCCGGCCAAGGAATGATCGTTCGGCACGACCATCACAAAATCCTCTTCGTACACAGGAACTTCCACCAGGCCAGGTGTTCCGGCAGGAAGCGCCAACACCGCGACGTCGAGCGCTCCCGATCGCAGGGCATCAAGCAAGCGCGCCGTTTGATCCTCGACTATTTGCGGCGCCAACGACGGTAGCTTCTCGCGCAGCTCCGGCAACAACCCCGGAAGAATGTACGGCGCAACGGTCGGGATCAACCCGATGCGTAGCGGTCCGGTCAGAGAGTCGCCGGAGCCGGCCGCGCTCGCGACGAAACCGTCGGCAGCCTCGAGGATTTGCTTCGCCTGACCGAGCAAGCGCTGTCCGTCCGCGGTCACGAGCACGCGCCGCGTACTACGTTCGATCAGTTTGACCCCTAGTCCCGCCTCGAGAGCCGCCAGCGCCTGCGACAGTGTGGGTTGGCTCACACCGGAACGTGCTGCGGCAGTACCGAAGTGCCGGTACTCGGCCACCGACACAAAGGCACGCAGCTGTGACAAGGAAGGTTGATAAGTCTGATCAGACATGCCTATCAGTGTAGTGCCACCCATCACCTTTACCTTTTGAACGGTTTGATGCAGAATGGACTCATACCAAAAAGCGCCGGTCACAACCTCGACACTCCAGTCGAAACCGTCCGACCCGCTGACGGTGACAAACCCTCTCGATCCAGCACGTTCGGCCGTCACAGTCCGAACAGCCGGATCGTGTGCGCAAGAAATTCCTGTTCACGAGACACGTAGGAGAATGAGACACATGGCTCTGCTCACAATCGGCGACCAGTTCCCCGCTTACAACCTCACGGCTGTCATCGGCGGCGACCTGTCCAAGGTCGATGCCCAGCAGCCCGATGACTACTTCACCACCGTCACCAGTGACGACTACGCAGGCAAGTGGCGCATCGTCTTCTTCTGGCCCAAGGACTTCACCTTCGTGTGCCCCACCGAGATTGCTGCATTCGGCAAGCTCAACGAAGAGTTCGCAGACCGTGACGCTCAGGTTCTCGGCGCTTCCGTCGACAACGAGTTCGTGCACTTCCAGTGGCGTGCACAGCACGAAGAGCTCAAGACCCTCCCCTTCCCGATGCTCTCGGACCTCAAGCGCGAGCTTGCCGAGGCCACCGGCGTCCTCAACGCCGACGGCGTTGCAGACCGCGCGACGTTCATCGTCGACCCCAACAACGAGATCCAGTTCGTCTCCGTCACAGCCGGTTCCGTCGGCCGTAACGTCGACGAGGTTCTCCGCGTCCTCGACGCTCTCCAGAGCGACGAGCTGTGCGCATGCAACTGGAAGAAGGGCGACCCGACCATCAACGCCGGCGAGCTCCTGACTGCGAGCGTCTGAGTATGAGCGTCGAGAACCTCAAGAACTCGCTTCCCGAGTACGCGAAGGACCTCAAGCTCAACCTGAGTTCCATTGCGCGCACGACGGTCCTGAACGAGCAGCAGTTGTGGGGAACGCTCCTCGCAACGGCCGCAGCCACCAAGTCTGCGTCCACGCTCAAGGAGATTGCTTCCGAGGCTGCCGACAACCTGTCGGCAGAGGCATACAACGCCGCTCTCGGCGCAGCGTCGATCATGGGCATGAACAACGTCTTCTACCGCACCAAGGGCTACCTCGACGGTAAGTACGACGACCTTCGTGCCGGCCTGCGGATGAACATCATCGGCAACCCGGGCGTCGACAAGGCCGACTTCGAATTGTGGTCGCTTGCAGTGTCCGCGATCAACGGCTGCAACCACTGCCTCGAAGCTCACGAGAACACCCTCCGCCAGGAAGGTGTCGACCGCGAGGTCATCTTCGAAGCGATCCGCGCCGGTTCCATCGTCGCGGGCGTCGCACAGGCTGTCGAAGCCAACGAGATCCTCTCTGCCGCACAGGTCTGATCACCCGGACCTGAGTGCAGTTCGACGAGCCCTCCCCACCGTGAAGGTGGGGAGGGCTTTTCGCGCGCTAGGGTGGACCGATGGGTATCGAGGTGAGTGTGGTCCGGGTCTTCACGGACGAGAACGGCAAGCACGGGAATCCGTTGGGAATCGTCGACGCGTCCACGGTTGCAGAATCGGATCGACAAGCCGTCGCGAAGGAACTCGACTACAGCGAGACCATCTTCATCGACGTTCCGGATGACGGCGCCTCGCGTGCGCGGGTCCAGATCTTCACTCCGGCAGCAGAACTCCCCTTCGCCGGACACCCGACCGTCGGTGCCACGTGGTGGCTGGGCGAACAGGGCCGTCGCGTGAGCGCCCTCGACGTTCCTGCCGGCAGTGTCGACGTCCGCCAATCCGGCGCTTTGACGTGGGTACGCGCGCGTGCCGAATGGGCACCGGAATTCGCGATCTATCCGATGGACACGGTCGACGACGTCATCGACGCAGATCCGTCCGACTACGAGGCGGATCATTCGTATCTGTGGGCATGGCAGGACAAGCTCGAAGCTGCCATCCGCGCACGCATGTTCGCACCGGTGATGGGAATCGCCGAGGACGAGGCGACCGGATCTGCAGCGCTGCGCATCACGGACCGATTGAGGAAATCACTGCTCATCACCCAGGGACGCGGATCGGTGCTTCACACCACCTTCTCTCCGGAAGGGTGGCTCGAAGTCGGCGGCCGCGTCGTCGCCGAGCCGTCACGAACCTTGTGAGTACCCGGCGGGATTGCGTCCGGCCTCGAGGTCACGTGCGCTGAGTGACACCGAGATCTCGTCACCGAGCGCAACTCCCGGCGCGAGGGGCAACTGATCTCCACTCCAGAACTTGCCCGGATCGAACCAGTTGATACGACGATTACCGACAAGCAGACCCATCGCCTCATAGGTCTTGGCAACCACTTCGGCGCAATAGGCGCTCTCGACGGCCACTGCGGACACGTCGGACTTCTTGCGCAGCTTCGGGATTCGGCCTCCGAACCAGCGTGAGGCAAGCTTCGCCGTCGACGGGAACGGCGTACCGTCCAGCCGTGCGATCGTCTTGAGCAGAGCGTCTTCCTGCTCCCGGGTGACTTCGTGGTCGAGCTGGCGCAACCATCCACGCTGCCCGTACTTGGCGCCCCAGACCTGAACCGCCGATCGCAGATCGTGCAGTTGGACACCACGCTGGAAGCGTCCGGTCCACATGTCCTGCAGCGAGTGACCGAGTTCCGCATGCCACATCAGCGGCGGAAGGTCGTCGATCACGACCGACATTCCGACGTGGTTGACCGGGCTGTTGGTCAGCGTCTGGATGGCCCGGTCCGCCGTCGACTCTCCGCGGAAGATCCAGATGTCGCCCGTGCGGGTCGCCGCGGCGGCCTCCTCGAGACTCACCTGCGAAAGCAATCGTCGGTCCATGCCTCTAGCGTAGAGGGATGAAACTCCCTACTCCTCTGCGCGCCTCGCACGTTTGGAAACTGGTCGGCCTCGCCGGTGCAATGGGCGTTGCCGCCACCGGGGTTCTCGTTGCGCGCGGCGAACGCCAGCGTCGGGCCTACTCTCCGGACGAAATTCGCTCGGTACTGCACGAGCGGTACACCCAGGCCTACGCCAAGCAGTCGGAACAAGAGGTTCTGGAACTCGAACCTGCACCCAACGCTGTGCGGCGCCGAATCGAGAAACTCTTCCGGCGCCGCAACTGAACTCATCCGAGAGTTGCGAGGATCCCTGCTGCCATCTCCGCGACCTGATCGTCGGTCATGACGAACGTCGGCGAAATCTGCATCGCACCCTGACCCGCCGCGCGACCCGAAATACCGTGCTCACGCAACGTCTTCACGAACGGCAAAGCCTCCGCCGGATCAGCCAACTGCACCGCAGCGACCGCACCGAGTCCACTACGAACCTCCGCCACCCGCGGATGCTCCGCCAACGGCTGCAGATGCGTATGCAACGACGCCTCCAGAC
>NZ_JBFUJN010000039.1:34031-62617 GCF_056401335.1 Rhodococcus sp. P4_F3_2 | reverse complement strand
GTTGAGGAGTGTGAGGACTCCTCAACCACTCACAGGGGGTGCCGGTGCGAATTCTGCAAACCCACCTTTGCGAAGCCGGACTGTCACTCGTATCCTGGGAAAATGTCGAAAACCTTTGTCGGTGTCCGGCTCCGCCAACTGCGGACCGAGCGCGGGTTGAGTCAGGCTTCGCTGGCCAAGACGCTGGAGATCTCGGCAAGCTATCTCAATCAGATCGAGCACGACGTCCGGCCACTCACCGTGCCGGTCCTCCTGCGAATCAGTGAAGTCTTCGGCGTCGACACCACCTTCTTCTCCCCACAGGACGACACGCGCCTGATCGCGGAAATGCGTGAAGTTGCCCTCGATCAGGAGATGGGCATCGACGCCGACGCCCACGAAATCGCGGAGATGGTCTCCACACACCCGGGCCTGGCCAAGGCGATGGTCAACATGCATCGCCGCTTCCGCAACACGACGGCGCAGCTCGCCGCAGCGACGGAAGACCGCTTCTCGGACGGCAGCGGCAGCGGTTCGATCACCATGCCGCACGAGGAAGTGCGCGACTACTTCTATCAGCGGCAGAACTACATTCACGATCTCGACACCGCGGCCGAAGAACTCACTGCCCGGATGCGCTTTCATCGCGGCGACGTCGCCGGCGAGATCGCCAGACGCCTCGAAACCGTCCACGGCGTGCAGATCGTTCGACGAGTCGACCTGGGCGAGAACATACTTCATCGTTACGACCCGGATACCAGGGTCCTGGAAATCTCCGCACGGCTCTCCGGCGGGCAACAGGTCTTCAAGTTTGCGACAGAACTCGCGTACCTCGAGCACGGCGATCTGCTCGACTCGTTGGTGGCCGAAGGCAACTTCACCAGCGAAGCGTCGGTCTCCCTGGCGCGACTTGGATTGGCCAACTACTTCGCGGCGGCCACCGTGCTCCCCTACAGCCAGTTCCACGACGTCGCCGAGGACTTCCGGTACGACATCGAGCGCATGTCCGCCTTCTATTCCGCGAGCTACGAGACGATCTGCCACCGCCTCTCGACCCTGCAGCGCCCCAAACTTCGCGGGGTTCCGTTCATGTTCGTCCGTGTCGACCGTGCCGGAAACATGTCGAAGCGTCAGTCCGCCACCGGATTCCACTTCTCCACCAGCGGCGGTACGTGCCCGCTGTGGAACGTCTACGAGACGTTCTCGTATCCGGGCAAGATCATGCCCCAGATCGCACAGATGCCCGACGGCCGCCGATACCTCTGGGTTGCTCGCACGGTCGAACGTCGAGCGGCTCGATACGGACAGCCCGCAAAGATCTTCGCCATCGGATTGGGATGCGAGATTCGACACGCCCACCGACTCGTCTACAGCGACGGTCTGGATCTGGACGAGTCGAATCCGGGAACGCCGATCGGCTCGGGCTGCCGTGTCTGCGAACGCCTCAACTGTCCGCAGCGTGCCTTCCCGCCGTTGGGTAAAGACCTCGATATCAGTGAGCACCGGAGTTCGATTTCGCCTTACGTGATTCGCTGACCGCGCTAACGCACGTAGTTGCGTAGGAACGCGACTGTGCGATCGAACGCGATCATCCCGTCCACGGTATCGAGGTCGAACTGATATTCGTGGTCCAGCGCAGGCTCGTGATCGTCGGGGTAGAACAGTGCGTCTACTTCGACGCCCAGATCGGCGAGCCGTTCTGCCATGGGTTTCGACTGGCTGGCGGTCAGTGGGTCGACATTTCCGCCGGTGATGAACGTCGCTGGAAAGTCCGAGGTCACATGGCCCAGTGTCGACATCTGACCCACTGCAGTCGACCCGTCGAAGTCCCTCGTTCCGAGGTATCCCCACAGCGATTGCTTGTCGACGCCCCAACCGAAGTACTTCCCCTGTGACAGCAGGGGTTTCAGATCGAAGACCCCACAGTCGAGGACAACTCCGCGTATCTGCTCGGGACGTAATGCCGACTCCACACCCATTTCCGACGCGTAGTCAGGGCTGGTCATGACCGTCGCCAACTGACTGGACAACTGCGCGCCTGCCGAATCTCCCGCAAGAAAGAGATTGTTCGAATCGACATGCAACCTGTCCGCATTGCTCACGATAAATCGATACGCGTCGTTCAGCTGATTCACTGCGGTGGGGTAATACGCATCTGGTCCCAGTGAGTAGTCCACCGAAATCACAGTGAAGCCTTGATTTGCCAACAGTTTGTAGTAACCGTCGGCATCAGTTCTCGATCCTGATATCCAGCCACCGCCGTGCACCCAGACCACCGTGGGTAGCGCCGAAGTGGACTCCGACGGGTAGTAAACGTCCAGTTGTGCATCGTCGTCGCCGTCGCGGTACGACTGATCGAGAATCGAGACGATTCCTGACGGTGCATGCCTGTCGAGTTGTGCGTGAGTCGCTTCGGAGCCACCCGCTGACATCCACCGTACGAGGAGAACTCCTGGCCACGGACTGACGAGTGCCACGGTTACCCCGGACAGCAGAATGACGACGAATACCGCCGCGATTCCGACAATGCGCCTTCGCCGTCTGTCGGGGGAAGACGCGCGCACAACAACTCCTGGGGTCGGATCGGATTCACCCAGGCTAGACCAAAAGGACTAGTCGAGAATTCCCCGGCAACACACCCGCGGCGCTTTGTCTGAAATGACCATTTCTTCAGCGTCTCAGCATCATCCGACAACTAGCGGGTGTGTGCGTCGAGAAACTGAACCGTGCGATCGAGGGCAGTGAGACCGTCGGCATTGTCCAGATCGAACTGATACTCGTGACCGAGCGCCGGAACGTGATCGGCCGGATAGAACAGTGTGTCGACCGCGACTCCCAACCCCGTCAATTTGTCAGCCAACGGTTTCGACTGAGAATCTGTCAAAGGATCCGCGTTGCCGCCGCTGATGTAGGCAGGCGGAAATTGAGCGCTGACGTAGTTCAAGGTCGACATCTGATCCGCTGCGTCGGTACTCATGAAGTCACGCACGCCGGTATACGCCCAGAGGGACCGATCAACCCCCCAACCGATGATGCCGGGTCCGCCGACCATGTTCCCGACGTCGTAGATTCCACAGTTCAGGATTACTCCACGTAACTGATCCGGCCGCAGCGACGGGACCACGCCCACACGGTTCGCATACGCGGGATCAGTGACGAGAGTGGCGAGCTGACTCGAGAGTTGCGCTCCCGCAGAATCACCGGCGAGAACGACCGTCGTCGGATCAACATGCAGCCGTTCCGCATTCGCGACGACGTACGCGTGAGCGTCGTTGAGCTGCCGCACCGCTGTCGGATAGTGGTGCTCAGGTCCGAGTGAGTAGTCCAGGGACACAACGGTGTAGCCACGCGAGGCCAGCAACTCGTAGTACGGCGCGTAGTTGGACTTGCTTCCCGAGATCCAGGCACCGCCATGAGTCCAGATCACCGTAGGCAATGCGGTCGTCGTCGCTGCGGGAAAGTAGACATCCAGGTATGCGTCGTCGTCATCGGCGCGGTACTGCTGGTCCTTGATCGAGTCGACGCCTTCGGGCGCGTGCTTCTCGAGCGCCTCGGTGACTTTCACGGCATCACGATCGAAGACCCATCGTACGGTGAGTGCGCCAGGTCTCGGGCTCAGAACGAAGGCCAGAACCACGGCTCCGACCAGAACGAACACAATTGCCAGAGCCCACAGCAAGCGCCTGCGCCACCGATGCGGTGAAGGGTTCGTCATCGGGTTTCCTTCACTCTCGGCAAAATGTCCGGATCAGCGTAACGCGACGCCGGTACTGTCAGGCGCGATCAGCCGAGTTCAGCGATCCGCCTCTGCGCGAGTGCCTTGACTTCGCCCTTGGCTACTTTGCCGCCTGCCGCCATCGGCAATTCGGCGACCGTCATCACGTACTCGGGTATGTACTCGCGGGTCACTCCTCGGCTCTGCAGCCAGGCGGTCAGGTCCACCGAACTCAGATCGTCATCGGCGGACACGACGACCGCACAGACCTTCTCACCGAACAGCGGATCGTCGACTCCGACCACGGCGACCAGTTCCACCGAAGGATGCGCGCGCACGTACTCCTCGACCTCGACCGCGGAAATGTTCTTGCCGCCTCGAATGATGATGTCGGCTTTGCGCCCGACCACACGCACCCGCCCGGTCTCGTCGATCTCGACGATGTCGCCGAGAAGCATCCAACCGTCGTCGGTGTACAACTCGTCGTTTGCATCGACGTCGCCCCAATAACCCTGGCACATCAGCGGGCCGTTGACCGCAGGCTGACCGCGACGGACGGAGCCGGTCACTTCCTTTGCCGCATCGTCGAATACACGAACTTGCATGCGATCGATGACGTGGCCGCACGTCTTCAGTCGGGTATCGGAACCGTCCGAAACCGTCGTCACCGAGACGGCGCCGGTTTCGTTTGATCCGTAGAACTGCAGGACAGCCGCTCCGGTACGTTGTTCGAAGGCCAGTGCCTCCGAATACGGCACGGCTTCACCACCGGTGAACATGAAACGAAGTGACGAGAGATCGGCCGATTCCGCGGCCTCCGAACGCAACAGCATCTTGAATTGTGTACTCACACAATTCAAAGCAGTCACCCGTTCGCGCTCGATCAACTCGATCATCACCGAAACGTCGAAGCGTTCCATGACGACATTGCGAGCACCGAGTAGCGCCGGCAGGAAATGCGAAGTCCAGAGGCCGAATCCGAAAGGTGCCGGAACCGCGCCGAGGAACACCTCATCCGGACCGATCGCCGCCGCCTCGGCGGCAATCTCGGAGAAACCAACCCAACGATCCTCGGTTTGTGTGACCAGTTTGGGTAGGCCGGTTGTGCCGGACGTCGAGTTCAGCATCGAAACGGCTGACGTGACAAAACACGGACTGGTTGCGGGGAACTGCTTTAGCTCGACCGGCAACGAGGTGAGTTCGCCGTTTGCACTCACGCGTTCGAAACTCACGTCGGCGCGTTCGTCGGCGAAGACGACGTCCAGTCCGGGATGCTCTGCCCGCAGACTCGCCACGAGTTCGGCGGTATCGACGCCGCGCAGCGTGCGAGTGGTGACGAGTACGGAGGCTTCCGAGCGGGCGATCAGATGAGAGATCTCGCGAATGCCCGAGCGCGAACCGATTCCGACCGCGACGCGGCCGGTACGAAATGCTGCGCAGAGAGCCGCATGGAATACAGCGGTGTCGGGGAGCAACACGGCTACATGTCCGTATCCCTCACCAGCTAGATCCAGCGCCGACGCGATCGCATCGGCAGCCGCGTCGTACTGTTTCCACGACACCCTCGATTCCGGAGTGACAAAGGCGGTTTCGTCCGGGATGGTCTCAGACCAATGCCTGACCATTTCGCTGATGCTGACGCCGGCGAACCGGTCCGGATTCGTGGCGAATTCACCGACGGTGAAGTCGAGTGTCTTCGTTTCAAGCATGATCGTCGATCATCTCCCGTCGGCGCTGAGTACGCCCATCGATTGTTTGTACGCGTTGTCCAGTGTCGCTGCGGAATCGCATTCGCGGACGAGTTCGCCGCGCTGCATGACATATCCGCGGTCGACAACCGATTTCAGTGCAGTAAGTGCCGGTTCCGTCACGATGACGGTCACACCCTCGGCGGCCAGACCCCCGACCAGCGCTCGCAGCTCCGCGACGATTTTCGGTGCCAGTCCTGTCATCATCTCGTCGAGGAGCAACACCTTCGGGGTTTCCAGAAGGGCCCGCCCCAGAACCAACATCTGCTGCTCACCACCGCTGAGGACCCCGGCATAACTCTCGGAGCGTTCATGCAGGATCGGGAACCTCTCGAAAGCTGTTTCCACGGCTTCGGCTTTCAATCCCAGCAGGTCTGCGCCGACGCGTAGGTTCTCGCGAACGGACATTCGCATGAACAGTTGCCTGCCTTGGGGTACGTAGGCAAATCCGCTGCGGACACGATCCAGTGCCGATAATTTCTGGATCTCTCGACCATCGAATTTGATTGTCCCGGTGGCGGGAACCGAGCCGTAGATGGATCCCGCCAAGCTGGTCTTGCCTGCACCGTTCGGCCCGACGATCGCTGTCACTTCACCGGCGGGGGCGACAAGGGAGACTTCCCGGACGGCGACAGCGGATCCGTATCGAACTGTGACTCTGTCGAGTTCGAGCATGTCAGGCGCCTTCCTCGTATTCGGAACCGAAATAGACTTCTCGCATCGCGTCGCTGGCCAAGCACTCCTGCGGTGGTCCGTAGAACGCCACTGATCCGAAATTGAGCAGCACGATCTTGGTGGCGAGCGCCGCGATGAGATCGACGTTGTGATCGACCAGGACTACTCCTTTGCCCTGCGCGGCAATCGATCGCACGGCACCGGAGATGGCAGCGATGCCGTCGTGATCCGCGCCGGCAAACGGTTCGTCCAACAGGAGAACATCGGGTTCGGTCGCCATCGCCCGCGCCACCTCGACCAGACGCTGCGCCCCCAAACTGAGATCCCCGCAAGCACTCTCGACGTCGGTGACCGAGTATCGCGCAGCAATCTCCCGGGCCCGCTGTGCTGTCCGGTCCCAGTTCTCGAAAGGTCCTTTGATCGCCCACCACAGCGAGTGCAGAGGTGAGGTGATCTTGTGCCCGTACAGTCCCGGGATGATGTTGTCGACGGCGTCGAGTTCCGCCGCGAGCTGCGGATGTTGAAACGTGCGCGAGAGCCCTTGCCGTGCACGGCGCTCCGACGGCCCGGTCAAGGCAGCACCCGCGAGCGCGACGGTTCCGGAATCTGCTTGCTGTGTGCCGAAGATGCAGTCCACCAGTGTGGTCTTGCCTGCCCCGTTCGGGCCGACCAGTCCGATCACCTCTCCCGGTCCGACGCTGAACGAGACATCGTCGACAGCGCGGACGCCGCCGTAGGACTTGTGGAGCCCGCTCACTTCGAGTAGCCGAGTCATCGATTGCCACGCTCCTTGTACAGACGGTTCATTCGACCCAGAACGTTCTGACTCCAACCGATCACCCCACCAGGCGCGACGATGAGGATCACCAGGACGGCTCCGGCAAGCAGGAGTTCGCCGCTTCCCTGGTAGCCGGGCATGTTCAGCGTCACGATCACCACGATCAATGCACCGAGCGGAGCACCCCACGCCGAACCGCGACCGCCGATGATCGGCATGAAGATTGCAAGGAAAACAATACTGAGAGTGAAGGTTTCAGGAGTGACAGCTTGCACCGACACGGTGAAAAGCGATCCGCCGGTCGACGCGATCGCGGCACCGATCGCCAGCGCCACGACGGTCAGGTGCGCAGGATTGACGCCGGAAGACCGTGCGACATTACGATTGTCGCGGGCAGCTTGCAACATCAGCCCCCACACCGATTTCCGGAGTCGATCGACAGCGACCGCGATCAGACACACGAACAAGATCGCGAACACGACCAATGCGTAGCGCGGTGGCTCCCAGCCGAACATCGTCACAGTCTCGACACCCGAGATCCCGGCCGATCCGCCGGTGAAACTCGGTCCGTCGATCAACCAGTGCTCGAAAGCGATACCGAACAACAAGGTCACCGCGGCAAGGTAGAAGCCGGAGAGTTTCTGCGTTGCCAAGCTGAGAAGTACTGCAACCGCTGCAGCGGCGAGGGCGCCGAGAATCCATCCCCACCACATCGACAACCCGGTCCGAACCGAGATCAGCGCAACGGCATACGCGCCGATCGCCGCATACGCGCTGTACGCCATCGACAGTGATCCCGCGAGCACGAATGGCACGTACATGCCGAGTGCGATCAGCGAATACGTCGCAGCGAGGAACACCAGATCCTGCCGGTACAGACTCGGCCCCATCCACAGCAGCACGGCAGCAACCACGACCACGGTGATCAGCGCTTCTCGTGACACGGCGAGCATCCTCGTCCGGGGACCGCCGGATGTAGCGGGCGGATTTGACGTCAGCGGACTGGTAGAAAGCGAGGCCATCAGACGCGAACCTTCCTCGAGAGCAAGCCTTCCGGACGGAAAGCGAAGAACACTAGGGCAATCAACAGAATCGCGGTTTGAGCAGCACTCGCACCGAAGTAGTACGGGGCGAATACCTGGACGACGCCCAACACCATTCCGCCGATCAGCGGAGCCCAACTCCGGCCGGTACCACCGATGACGAGTGCGATGAATGCCGTCAGCGTCCATGACAGACCGCTCGTGAACTGAACACCGGCCTTGGGAGCGAACAGAAGTCCGGCGACGGCGGCAATCACACCCGCGAGGGTGAACGCGATGAGGCGTACCCGATCCACCGGCAAGCCCAGGACGCGGGCGGCATCCGGACTGTCGCCGACGGCGCGAAGCAGACGGCCCGAGGTGGACCGGTTCAGCCACAGTCCGATACCGACGAAGATCACTGCAGTTCCGACGACGAGTACAACGGTCGAACTGTCGACGGTGGCACCGAGCACCGATATCGGATCGAAGTCGAAGATCTTCTGCCCGGGAAGTGGTGTGCGGCCGAAGACAGTGCCGGCGAGCTGCTGGATCCCGAACAGTACTGCGGTCACAGCCACCAACGCCGGTAGTTCCCCACGACCCGATCGCTTCTGAACCTGTTTGACCACAAGCTTTTCCGTCAGGATCGACAGCGCCACCGCTACCGCGATCCCTAGCGGCATGGCAATCCAGAGAGCGAGCCCGTAATTGATCGCGACCCAACTCGACGCCATGGCCGCAGCCATCGCATACGGACCCATCGCAAAATTGAAGAAATCGGCGCCGACCACCACGAGATACATTCCGAGGGCTATCAGTGAAAAGAATGCACCGATCTCGATGGCAGCGAGCCACAGTTGTGCGTCTGTCATGTCAAGGCTCCTCGGTTATCCACACGGGGGTTGGTAGGAATCCCACGGATGGGCCGGCTTGTTGTCCTCACCGAATTCGACGAGCACCAGTCCGCAGAGGCTGTCCGGAGCCAGGTGATCCTGCGAGGAGAACGACAGTGTCAATCCGTCCTGGCCGAAGCTGGCGGGAAGTGCCGAAACCTGTTGAAGAGCATCACGAACGGCCGTCCGATCTCGGTGGTCGCCGGCAATTTCGATTGCCTCGGCCAACATCATGACGGCGTCGTACGCCTGTGCGTCGTAGGCAGTCAGTTGATAATCAGGCCCCTTCACCGCCTGCACCTTGCGACGCAGTTCGGCGGTTCTCGGGTTGTTCTCACTGAGCGAGCCCATGTACACCATGCCGCTCAACGCCTTCGGGTCCGCCAAAGCCCAAGATGCGGGCTGGTTTCCGATGGAAGCGAGTGAGAAGCGTTGCGTCTGTGGGGTGATCTTCGACAAGGTGTTGTGCGCGAGGATTTCGAAGTGCCCGCCGATACTGGCGACCAGAATCGCGTCCGGTTCGGTTTCCGCGAGACGTGAGACCTGTGCGGTGATGTCCGCGGCATCGACCGGCGCCTTTTCGACGCCCGTCACTCTCGCGCACTTCTCGAGCGCCGGCCGCAGGGTCTTGATGATTCCGTCGATGGACGCACTCGCGTCACCGAGAATTCCCAGGGACTTGTACCCCATCTTCTCGAAAGCCCCGCAGTACACCTGGGCGTACTGCTTCAACGAGTTCGGAATCATGAACGAGAAGTCGTTGTCGGGCGCCGAGGCAAAGGCGTCGCTGAGAACGACCGGAGCTATCGCGGGAATCTTCGACTGCTGGAGAATCGACTTGGCCTGCAGCACCGACCCGCTGCCGGTGGCGAGGATGACCGCACTTGATCCGTGATCGACCAACTTCCGAATGATCGACGGGGTCTTGGTGGGACTGCTCTCGTCATTCTCGACAACCAATTCGACCTGCTTGCCGTTGATTCCGCCGGCCTGGTTGATCAGGTCGACAGTCATACGCACGGTCTTGCCGGCGATCGTGCTGTACGACGCACCGGGCCCGGTGGAGTCCTCGTCCAAACCGATGACGATGGTGTCTTCGGGAATGACACCGGCAGATGCGCACGCGCTCGCCCCGAGGACCACTGCCGCGCAGACGGCAATCGCCTTTCCGAGTCTCACATCAATCTCCCGTCCAAACTCTGCTTGGTAAATCAAACAAGCGCTTGATTTATGAGTGTGAACAGAAGTATGCACTGGGTCACACCGATAGTCAAAATTCGAACTACACGCGTAGGAACTGCGGTGTTACGGCTTCTGCAGCTGCCGGATCGAGGAGCTGAGTTCGCGAATGACGGACTTCAATTCGTCGACGTCCGAACGGAGTTCGGCCATTTGGGAGTCAGAGCGGAGTTCGGCAAATTCGGAGGCAGGAGATACGGTCTGCGCTTCCTTCTTCGTCGTGCGCTGCGCAATGCGTGCCACCGGCTCGCCGTCGACGGAACGTGCGGCGAAGCCGTCCAGGAAAACCGAAATCAGATTGCGCTGCAGATCATCCGCCAACTCGGAAAGCTGCGGGCGATACTGCGCGACGGTGGACCAGACGGATTCACGCAGGAGACGGTGAAACTGTTCGGGATCGATGTCTTCCCGAAACTCCGCGTCGGCAATTCCGCGAGCGATAGCCGATCGCCAGTAGCTGTGTGCCTTCTGAACCAAGATGGTGATGGGCGCGTCCGCCGGTTGCGACGAAAGTATGGCTTCTCCCTGATAGACCTCCGTGGCATACGGGTGATCCACCGCCGACGCAAAAGACACCGAGACCATCGTTGCCAGGCGATCTCGGGCCGAACCTCCCGACTCGATCGAGTCTTCGTACCTGACGTTGAGGTCTTCGAGAAACCGGACGACGATCTCGTTGGCTATCGCATCCTTGGAGTCGAAGTAGTGATAGAGGCTGCCGGAGAGAATCCCGACTTCGTCGGCGATGTCGCGTACCGTCGTCGCGGCGATTCCCCGCTCACTGAACAGCTTGGCCGCATGAGCGAGTATTTCGTCCCGTCGGGTCGAGCGCACGAGAAGATCCTTCCGACGTTCCGATCGTCAAGCGAGTGCTTGATCAATTTCTCGTCGATGCTAACACCGCACCCTCGCTGACCTGCGGTGTGAGGTCCTGGACATCCAATCGAAACACCGGACACACACTTGTCACCGACAGTCATTCCACCGCAACAACTTCCACCTACTCTGTGCACTCGACGAATACAGCGTTGTATACGCACTCCGGATACAGATCTGTCAGAGCCATTGTCTGCCAGAGCCATCGACACGAAAGGCCCGTACATGCGAACCTTCTCGAAGCGCACCCTTGCCGCGCCGGCCGCTCTCGCCGCGCTGGGCTTGGTTCTCACCGGCTGCGGAAGCAAGGCGACAGACACCGCATCGGGAGATTCGACGGCTACGTCGTGCGTCGACACCTCGGGGGACACGATCAAGGTCGGTTCTCTGAATTCACTCTCGGGCACCATGGCCATCAGTGAAGTGACGGTCCGCGACTCCATCTCGTTGGCGGTGCAGGAGATCAACGATTCCGGCGGTGTGCTGGGCAAGAAGATCCAGATCGTGGCAGAGGACGGCGCGTCGGAGCCGACAGTGTTCGCCGAGAAGGCCGAGAAACTGATCAGCAGCGATTGCGTCGCAGCAGTTTTCGGTGGCTGGACTTCCTCGAGCCGCAAGGCCATGCTGCCGGTGTTCGAGGACAACAACTCCTTGCTCTACTACCCGGTCCAGTACGAGGGACTGGAAGATTCGAAGAACATCTTCTACACGGGTGCAACGACCAACCAGCAGATCATCCCGGCTCTGGATTACCTGAAGGAGAAGGGCGTCAAGTCGCTGTATCTGGTCGGCAGCGACTACGTGTTCCCGCAGACCGCCAACCGCATCATCAAGGCCTACGCGGCAGCGAACGGCATCGAGATCAAGGGCGAGGATTACACGCCATTGGGCTCGACCGACTTCTCCACCATCGTGAACAAGGTCCGCACAGCCGACGCCGATGCCGTGTTCAACACACTCAACGGTGATTCCAACGTCGCGTTCTTCCGTGAATACTCGAATGTCGGCCTGAAGCCCGCCGACATGCCCGTCGTCTCCGTCTCCATTGCCGAGGAAGAGGTCGGCGGTATCGGAGTCCAGAACGTCGAAGGCCAGCTGACGGCGTGGAACTACTACCAGACCATCGACTCACCCGAGAACAAGAAGTTCGTCGAGGCGTACAAGGCGAAGTTCGGCCAGGACAAGCCCACGTCCGATCCGATGGAAGCGGCATACACCTCCGTCTACCTCTGGAAGAACACCGTCGAGAAGGCCAACTCGTTTGCGGTCAAGGATATTCAGGACAACGCCGACGGTGTGACCTTCCAGGCACCCGAAGGACTCGTCACCATCGACGGCGACAACCACCACATCACCAAGACTGCCCGAATCGGCGAAATCCGTTCCGATGGACTGATCTACACGGTCTGGGATTCGGGACAGCCGATCGAGCCGGATCCGTACCTGAAGAACTACCCCTGGGCCGAGGGACTCGGCAGCTGATCGACGAAAGGCGGAATTGACGGAATCGACGAGTAGAGAGGTGGAGCGTCTGTCATGGATGTTGTGATCGGACAGTTGTTCACGGGTTTGAGTATCGGATCGATTCTCCTGTTGGCAGCGTTGGGATTGTCTCTCACGTTCGGGCAGATGGGTGTCATCAACATGGCACACGGCGAGTTCATCATGGCCGGCTCGTACACCGCATACGTAGTGCAGCAGGTGATCTCGAATGCAACGGGATCGTTGATCATTTCTCTGCTGGTCGGTTTTGTCGTCGGCGGACTGATGGGTGTCGTGCTCGAAGTGGTCCTGGTATCGCGGATGTACCACCGACCCCTCGACACCCTGTTGGTGACATTCGGCGTCGGATTGATTCTTCAGCAGTTGGCGCGCGACATCTTCGGCGCGCCGGCAGTCAATGTTTCGGCGCCGAGCTGGCTTTCGGGCGGGGTCGATATTTTCGGCGCCGTGGTACCGAAAACCCGCATCTTCATTCTGGTGTTGGCGATCGCAGCGGTGATCGCGCTTTCGGTCGCGCTGAAGCAGTCGTCGATGGGTAGACGCATCCGGGCCGTCGTGCAAAATCGCGATCTGGCCGAGACGAGCGGAATCTCCTCTCGTCGTACGGACATCACGACCTTCTTCCTCGGTTCCGGACTCGCCGGCGTCGCGGGTGTCGCGTTGACGCTCATCGGTTCCACCAGCCCGACCATCGGCCAGTCCTATCTGATCGACGCCTTCCTGGTTGTTGTCGTCGGCGGTCTCGGTCAGATGAAGGGAGCCGTGATCGCGGCCTTCGCCCTCGGCATCTTGAACTCGTTCATCGAGTACTCGACGACGGCGTCGATCGCGAAGGTGATCGTGTTCGTCATCATCGTCGTCTTCCTTCAAGTTCGGCCGCAGGGCCTGTTCGCAGTCAAGACGAGGAGCCTCGTATGAGCATCCTGAACAATTCCCGAATTCGGGTGTGGGGCGGTTTTGCACTTGCCGCGATCGTGCTGTTCGCCATCGCTCCGGCTGTGCTCTCGGACTTCAGGCTGTCACTGTTGGCCAAATTCCTGTGCTTCGCCATAGTCGCTGTCGGCATCGGCTTGGCTTGGGGCAGAGGCGGAATGCTCACGCTCGGCCAGGGCGTCTTCTTCGGAATCGGCGCGTACGTGATGGCGATGCACCTCAAGATCGCCGATGCCGAACTCAAGGGCGACGCGGTCCCGGACTTCATGTCCATCGCCGGCAAAACAGAACTTCCGGGATACTGGCAACCGTTCGCCTCGCCATTCGTGGCGATCTTCGCCATCCTTTTCCTGCCTGGCGCTGTTGCCTTTCTCCTCGGACTCGGTGTGTTCAAGCGGAGAGTCAAGGGCGCATACTTCGCGATCCTCTCGCAAGCACTCGCCGCGGCTTTCGCGATCCTCTTGATCGGCCAGCAGTCGATCGGTGGCAGCAACGGCCTCAACCGCTTTCGCACGTTCTTCGGTTTCAACCTCAACGATCCGGCGAACAAGCAGATGTTGTTCTTCATCGCCGCCGGAGTTCTTCTCGCATCGGTCGCTCTGATTCGCCAGCTGATGAACTCCCGATACGGCGAACTCCTCGTCGCCGTCCGCGATCAAGAGGAGCGCGTACGTTTCCTCGGATACGATCCGGCGAACATCAAACTGGTCGCCTACGTGACCGCGGCGTTCCTCGCCGGTATCGCCGGTGCGCTTTTCGTTCCGATCGTGGGCATCATCTCCCCCGCCGACGTCGGAATCGTTCCGTCAATCGCCTTCCTCATCGGGGTCGCGATCGGTGGCCGCGCAACGCTTCTGGGTCCGGTACTCGGTGCGATCGGCGTCGCTTGGGCGCAGTCGACATTCTCGGAGAAACTCCCTTCGGGATGGATCTACGCACAAGGGTTGATGTTCATCGTCGTGGTCGGGTTCTTCCCGGCAGGTGTGGCCGGATTGTTCGCCCTGATGCGCCACCGCAAGAAGCGTGAGACCCCGGCCGACCCGCCGGTCAAGGTCTCCCAACCCGAACCAGTGGAGGTGTCGTCATGACCAACACAACCGCCACCAGCGAACCCACACCGGCACTGGGCGGCAACGCCGGAATGTCGTCCGAGTACCTCGAAGTACGGAACCTTTCGGTCAGCTTCGACGGTTTCAAGGCCGTCGACGGCGTCGACTTGACCCTCATGCAGGGCGACCTCAGGTTTCTCATCGGCCCGAACGGGGCTGGAAAGACAACGCTGGTCGACGCCATCACCGGACTCGTTCCCGCGACGGGTTCGATCACGAAGTCCGGCGAGCAACTGCTCGGCAAGAAGGTTCACAAGATCGCCCGCCTCGGCGTCGGGCGAACCTTCCAGACGGCAAGCGTCTTCGAAGAACTCTCGGTGCTGCAGAATCTCGACATCGCGGCGGGAGCCGGTCGCTCGGCGTGGAACCTGCTCCGAAGGCGCAAAGGTGTGCTCCCCGAGATCGAGGAGGCTCTGGAGACAACCGGCTTGGAGCACCTCAGAGACACTCCCGCGGGCATTCTGGCGCACGGGCAGAAACAGTGGCTCGAAATCGGAATGTTGTTGGTGCAGAACTGTTCCGTGCTACTACTCGACGAGCCCGTCGCTGGGATGAGCCTGGAGGAGCGCGAGGAGACCGGAAACCTTCTGCGTCGCATCGGCGGTGCACGAACCGTCGTCGTGGTCGAGCACGACATGGACTTCATGCGATCGTTCGCCACGTCCGTCACAGTGCTCGCCGCTGGGAAAGTACTCGCCGAAGGAACTGTGGCGGAGGTTCAAGCCGACCCCAAGGTGCAAGAGGTCTATCTCGGCACAGCCGCTGCCGGAACCGATCTCGGCGCCGACACCGAACCGACCCCGGAGGACTGAATCATGCTCGAGCTCGTCGACATCCGCGCCGGCTACGGACGCACCGAAGTAATCCACGGCGTATCCTTACTGGTTCCCAGTGACGGGGTTGCGGCAGTCATGGGTCACAACGGTGCGGGTAAAACCACCTTGCTGCGCGCCGCCGTCGGTCTGATCAAACCTACGCGGGGAAAGGTACTTCTGAACGGTGAGGACATCACCGGACTACGGCCGAGCGCCCGCGTCGCTCGCGGACTTGCCTACGTACCGCAGGGTCAGCAGTCGTTCGGACAACTGACAACTGCCGAGAATCTTCGGGTGGTCGCCGACGGGCGCAAACGCGGAAAGGCACTCATCGCAGAGGCATTGGATCTGTTTCCCGCGCTCACCACACTCCTCGACCGTCGCGCGGGACTTCTCTCCGGCGGGCAGCGCCAACAACTTGCCATCGCCCGCGCTTTGATCACCGAGCCCAAGATCCTCATCCTCGACGAACCAACCGAGGGCATTCAGCCCAACGTGGTCGCCGAAATCGAAAGAACCGTCATGGAACTCACCGAGCGCGGCGATCTCGGTGTCCTCCTCGTCGAGCAGCACATCGGTTTCGCGCTCCAATCTGCTCAGCATTACAGCATTCTCGCGGCCGGACACGTGACCTCGACCGGTGAGGGCGGCACCACGTCCACCGAGGCGGTTCGTCGAGCGATGGCAATCTGACATGAGTGTGCGGCCGCCGCTGCGCGAACAGGTTTACCGGTCGATCCGAAACGATCTGATGTCCGGTCAGATCGCGCCCTCGGAACGACTGGGCGAGGAACGCCTGGCCCATCTCTACGGTGTCTCGCGAACACCGGTGCGCGAAGCGCTCGCAAAGTTGGAATCCGACGGGCTGGTCGAGCGCGACGAACACGGACTCTTTCCGTACCGACCGCACCTCGACGAGTTGGGTGGCCTCTACGAGCTGCGCATACTCCTCGAGGTGCACGGGCTTCGTCGGGTACTCGACGGTGAGGCCCCCGCTCATGATCGAGACGCGCTCGGTTCCGAGCTCGACAAGTGGTACGCATTTCTCAAACAGATGCCGGTACCGGACGCCGGTTTCGTGACGCTCGACGAGGAGTTCCACATCGCGCTCCTCGCCTCGTCCGGAAACCACGCGTTGGTCGACGCCTTGCAGGCCGTCAACTCGAAGCTGCGCCCCGTGCGGATGTTCGACTACCTGACTCCCGACCGTATGAAGGCCACCGTGGAGGAACACATCTCCGTCGTCGAACTGGTGCTGGACGGCAAGATTCCGCAAGCCCACGAGGCGCTGGTATCGCACATCGACATCTCTCGTGCGGTTGTCCTCGACCGTGCTCGTCAGGCCCTCTCGTTCGCCGCCATGGCCAATGCCGTGCGTAACTGATCAGCTTCGTGTCGCTGACTTCAGGGTGACGACTTCGGTGACGTGGTCTCTCGTCAGGGGGATCCTGAGGTACTCCCCCGGTACGGTTGGCTTCGGGCCGAGTTCAGAACCGGGGACCGTACCCGTTGTGCCGTCCGAGCATTCGACTGAAACTTCGCTCGTGTAGTCCGCATCAGGCGCAACGTCGCAGGTGAGTCCGTCATCCGTGGTGAAGGCGGAGATACTCGAACCGACGGGCCCCTGGATTACTGTCCCGATTGGGTCCGCCGGAGCCGGTGTACTCGTGGTTGGTGTAGCCGTCGTTGTCGGCGTTGCTGTCGATGTCGGGGTTGCTGTCGATGTCGGGGTTGCTGTCGATGTCGGCACAGACGCGGTGGTCGTCATCCCTGCAGTGTTCTCAGCTGCTGTGGTCTCAGCTGCTGTGGTCTCAGCTGCCGTGGTCGAAGAAGTCGTCGATGACGGGGGTTCGCTCACCGAAGTAGGCGTCGGGCTGACCGCACGCGCAGCAAATCCGGTTGCGAGGCTCAGCGGCGTGACCGGGTATGTCGCGGTGCCAATTCCGCATTGAGCCGTTACAAGATTGAACGTCACGTTTGTGGTGCCCAGTATCTGCGCCCCCAGAATCGCAAAAGCTGCCATCGAAAGACTCACGCTCAGCGTCGATTGCGCCGTTGTTGCCGTGGACGTTCGCGTGCTCACGAGCTTGATGTTCGTGTATTGAATCGTCGCCAAGCCAGCGGCGTTCACAGTGGCGTCCGCCCCTGTCACCGTCACCGATCCGTTCTCGGCAGGCTGTGGAATCGTGAGGACGCGAGATCCCACCGTCACCTGATTCGTGGGGCTACTCGCCGATACCGATGCCCTGTTCGAGGTATCGCACGCAGCCCCTGCCGTAATCGGCGATGCCACAGTGACTATCGGCGCACTTACCAGATCAATCCCCAGTAGAGACAGCAAGTTCACTGTCACGGTCATCGAGGTGAGTGTCGACGTCGCATCGGTATCCGAAACAATTGCCGACTGGCAGCGGCCGCTCGCAGGCTGCCCGACCGAGTAGGCAGCGCACGACGAGATCGATCCGGTCCGGGACAACGAGTTGACGCCCAGCAGCTTTGCAACCACAAGATTGGTTGTGTCCAGGTCCTTTCCAATCGTGTTCTGTTGTGAGACACCTTCGAACATCGAACTGCCGAAAAGATCTATCACGATTCCGCCACTGGACAACCCGAGCCCGCCGGCGCCTCTGCCGTACCCACTCGTCGTCCATGAACCGGTGGAAATCGGACCGGTCACGTATTCGGAGTCTGTCCACGCCGCTTCGGTCTCTCCGAACAGTGGGTGAGACGAGAAACCGGAGCCCAGAACAACCGCAACTGCCAATACGATGACTGAGAACAGGTGGCGACGCTTCATTGCCTCCCGCCGTCCGGCGGTAGAAGAACCTGAATGGGTTCGGTTTTCGGTTCGGCCAATTCGGCATCATCGTCGTCATCGGTATTGCGCGGCCAGAATACCGCAACCACCAAAGCGGCCATGGTCAGCGTGATCGCCCCCAGAACAAGAGGATTCGAGAAGTAGACGATCACCCGCGCCAATCCCGGAACGTGCCAGAGCACCTTTCGGACCGTGGTGACCTCGTATACCGCGGGATCAGCCGAAGCGTTGGCATCACCCTTGAGATCGAGAATCGTGATGCCGTTGTCCTGGGTACGAGCGGAGACGACCCGGTGGGTCACCGGCAGTTCGGACACTCCCCGATCGACGGTGACGACGTCGCCCACCTCGACGGAATCTGCCGGTACTTCCCGCACAACTGCCAGAGATCCGGTCGGAATGGTCGGCGACATCGATCCGGTCTTGAACATGATCAGTGTGATGTCGAAGGCGACGGCACAGATCACCAAAGCGATACAAACAACCCCACCGGCAGCGAGAACCTGAAGGATGCAGTCCCCGATGATCGTGGGGACCGAACGCTTCTTCGTCCGGGCATGTGTTGCCCGGGCATGTGTTGGCATTGCAGCTCCTTCAGGGTGTTGCACTGAACTGCCAAGTGGGAGTTGCCGTTTTACCGATCAACGCCGAGTTACTCCAATTAGCCGAGGTTCCGGGCAGCGAAATCTCGAAGCACAGCGCCACCGCGGCGCCCGGGGACGCTCCACCGGCGGGTAGCGCGATGGCCCCGACTGCGGAACCAGTTGAGAGCGACGGAAACACCGTCGCACTTCCCACCACGAATTGTGGTGTTCCCGTGGAGAAGGCTGACGCATCACAGGTCGTCGACTTGACCACCCGATACCGAAGCGCCGACGCCAGAGTGGAGTCGCCGGCAACCGTGGCCGCCTGCAGAGTGACGGATGCTGCCGGCGAGACCGGCACTGTTCGAAGAGATATCGGGCCGTACGAGAACGCACCGGGGCGAATCAGGAGCGCCGAGGGTGTGTACGTGAAAATGCCAGGGGCACTGGATGCATGCGACGACCATCCACCGCCGACGTTCGACTCGATTCCGAAGGTTCCGGTGCGAAACGATGCATCGCCCATCGTGCTGTCCACCCAACTGGCAGCCACGGTGGTTGCACCGATACCCAGGACGAGTCCCGAGGCCGCCAGTGCGTACACCTGACGCATTCGCCGTGTGACCACGCAGGCGTCAGGGGGTGGACTGGCCGGTGAACTGCCAGAGCAAGCGCCCGGTGTCCTTGCCCGACACGATCGAGGGGTCGACTCCGGCGGGCAGCGTGACCGCGAAGCACAGTTCGACCGGCACACCCGTGCCTAGCAAGGCGACATCCGAACCCGAACCTGCCGTCAAGGCCACCGGACTAGCTGTCGTGCCCACCCATGCTGTGCCTGCTCCAATTCCCGCCGCCGTGCAGGCCGTGGAGGAGACACCTCGATACACCGAGTACCGCAGGGCGGGTTTGAGATCGGCATCACCGCCCGTCGCACCGAGTAGTTGTACCGTCGCGCCGAAAGTGCTGGCCGTGGGACCGATCCGTAGCGCTACCGGCGCATATACCGTCGTTCCGGGTGCGAGTGTGTTGAATCCCGTGCTGAATTGGAAGTGGCCGGCGGAAGCGTCGACTTGATACTCACCCCAGGTCGTCAGTCCGTCGAAACTGCCCTGGAGATTCCAACTTCCCGTCTTGAACTGCGCGTCGCCGAAAACATTGTCTGTCCACGCTGCCAAGGTGACAGCGGCGCCGATACCGAGGACAAGTCCTCCGGCTAGTAATGCACGTACTTTGCGCTTGTTTACAGCCTTCCGATCAGTGGCCATGCTGGTCTCGATTCACTTGGAATGCGAAAGAACCTCCGATTCGGGAAATCTAGCCCCCACTTTCACCCGAAATATCCGAAATGACCGAAATTGAGACAAAGACTTGACGCCTTCTCCTCCTCGCCGCCATCTGTGGGCGTTGACCAGGGGGAAATAGGAAAGCCGGCCAGATGGTTGCACCTTCCAACGACGCTTGCGTTCTATTCGCTGAGAAAGGCTCCACCTCCATGGCCGTACCACTTTCCATCCTCGACCTCGCCCACATCGGGGACGACGAAACCGCCAAAGACAGCTTCGACGCCAGCGTGACCTTGGCGCAGCGTGCCGAGGAGTGGGGCTACAAGCGAATCTGGTACGCCGAGCACCACAACATGGGTTCCATCGCGTCTTCGGCAACCAGCGTTCTGATCAGCCACGTCGCCGCGAACACCAGCAAAATCCGCCTCGGCGCCGGTGGAATCATGCTGCCCAACCACGCACCGCTGACGATCGCCGAGCAGTTCGGCACCCTCGAGACTTTGCACCCCGGTCGAATCGATCTCGGTCTCGGCCGCGCGCCCGGTAGTGATCAGAAGACGATGCAGGCTTTGCGACGAGACCCGAGTTCTTCGGACAGCTTCCCGCAGGACGTACTCGAGCTTCAGGGCTACCTCGGCGACACCTCGCGCGTCCCCGGAATCAATGCCGTTCCCGGTAAGGGCACTCACGTTCCGCTCTACATTCTCGGATCGTCACTGTTCGGCGCCAAGCTCGCCGCGATGCTCGGCCTGCCGTATGCATTTGCCTCGCACTTCGCCCCCAACGCCCTGCGCGACGCAGTCGCAATCTACCGACGCGAGTTCAAGCCGTCGGAGCAGTTGGCGGAGCCGTACGTCATCGCCGGCGTCAACGTCATCGCCGCCGACACCCATGAGCAGGCTCAGCAGGACTTCCTCGCGGCCAAGCGTTCGCGCGTCAGTCTTCTTCTCGGGCGTGGACGCAAATTCACGGACGACGAAGCGGACATGCTGCTCGACTCCCCCGCCGGTCAGCAGGTTCTGCAAATGACCAAGTACAGCGCCATCGGCACGCCC
The DNA here is from genome assembly GCF_056401335.1 of Rhodococcus sp. P4_F3_2. Lineage (NCBI taxonomy): Bacteria > Bacillati > Actinomycetota > Actinomycetes > Mycobacteriales > Nocardiaceae > Rhodococcus > Rhodococcus sp. P4_F3_2. The sequence goes on along the minus strand of NZ_JBFUJN010000039.1, from coordinate 41,589 downwards.
GCCGAGGTGCGTGCGTACCTCGACGAGTTCACCGAGCATGCGCAGGCCGACGAGCTGATCACGGTGTCGACCGGCACCAACCGCGAGGCATGGTTGCGCACGTTCGAACTCCTCGCCGACGTGAGCGATCTGGTGCCCGCCTAAGCTGCCGGTATGGGCGATCCATCCCGTCGCGGGTTCATCTCGGTACTGGCCGTACTACTTTCGACGGGTTGGGCCGCCAACCACTTWGCTTCGCTCATCCCGGTTCTCCGGGTGGACGAGGGCCTTTCGCATACCGTGCTCGACGGTGTTTTCGGTATCTATGCGCTCGGACTCCTACCCGGCCTGTTGACCGGTGGAGCAGTGTCGGACCGCGTCGGCCGAGCTGTAGTCGTCCTTCCCGGAGCACTCATAGCCTCGCTCGGAACCTTGATTCTTCTTCTCTGGCACGACGCGCCCGGGCTCATGGTCGGGCGCCTCGTAGTCGGTATCGGTGCCGGTCTGGCAATCGGCGCGGGTACCGCGTGGGCGGCCGACCTTCGCGGCAAGTCCGGAACCGTGATGGCGGGCGTCGTACTCACCTCGGGTTTTGCACTGGGACCACTGTTTTCGGGTCTGTTGGCACAATTTGCCGCCTTCCCACTCGCTACGCCCTTTGTCGTCTCGACCGTCTTGTCGGTGGGTTCGGTTGCCGCGGCAGCTGTGTGGAGTCGTACTCCTGCTCCCACCAAAGCTGCGATGTTCACACAGATTCCCGACCGCGCAGAGCGGTCGGGAACCGGTGTGAAGGCCGCACTGCTCTGGGCACTTCCGTTGGCGCCATGGGTGTTCGCCAGCGCAACAGTGTCTTTCGTGACCATGACGGCCAGGCTCGGGGACCGCTACTCAGGTCCTCTCCTTCCGGGTTTCGCGGCGGCGCTGACTCTGGGTGCTGGAATCCTGGTTCAAACCGCTGCGCGCCATCGCAATTGGGGTCCTCAGGCCGGCACGACAGGCGCCGCACTGGCGGCACTCGGATACTGCCTGGTCGCAGTCGGCGGCGCGCACCCCGCGCTCGGGTTGTTCATCGTCTGCGCGCTCGTCCTCGGTACGGCCTACGGACTGTGTCTGCGTGAGGGACTGCTCGACCTCGAGTCGCTGGCTCCCCCGGCCTCGCGGGGCGCTTTGACCGGGATCTTCTACGTCGGCACCTATCTCGGATTCGGACTGCCGGTGCTACTGGTTGTCATCGAACCCACGATGGGCCCGTCACTGCCGTTGGTGATCCTCGCCGCTGTTGCCGCCGTCGTTGCCGTGGTCCGATTCCGTCGATTGCGGTCGACCCAGGCTTCCACGTCACATCCGCGTCTCGAGGCCGCATCGGTCTGAACACCCGTTCGGACGGAGTTGGCGGTACTTGCAGTCGCAGCTACCCGGCGGTGTTAGCGTCGGAGGACCAGAAGGTAACTGCGTAGGGACACAGCACATGGGTAAGAGCGAGGCGGGCAAGGCCGAATCGGCCAAGAGCAGTGGCGACGATCTGACGGGTCGGCGCATCCTGATCACCGGCGCTGCCCGCAATATCGGTTCTTCGCTGGCCAGACGCCTGTACGACCGTGGCGCGTCCGTGGGACTGCTCGGCCTCGAGCCGGAACTTCTCGAGCAAGTCGCCACTTCCTGCGGCCGCGCGCCGTGGCAGTTGTGCGATGTCGCCGATCTCGAGCAGGTATCTCGCGGCGTCAGCTACATCGCTGAGCAGCTGGGAGGCATCGACGTAGTCGTGGCCAATGCCGGCATCGAGGCGAACTCGTCGATCCTCGGCGGAGACGTCGAAGACATGCGTCGCGCAGTCGAAGTCAACCTCATGGGCACGTACTACACCCTGCGCGCAGCGGGGCCCCACATCAGTCACGAAGATGGTTACGCCCTGGTGGTCGCCTCGGCCCACGGCGCGGCGAAGCACCCATTTCGCGGACCGTTCGGTGCTTCGCGCGCCGGTGTCGAAGCGTTGGGCGACGCGTTGCGCCTGGAAATGAAACACCTTGGTACCAAGGTGGGCGTCGCGTATATCGGAGACATCGACACCGATACCACCGCACTCTCTTTCGACGGCGCTCGCGGAACCCTCGCCAGCGCCGGCACCACGACCGTCGCTGACGCCGTCGACGCGTTCGAGCGCGGTATCGTCGGCCGGAAGTCACGCGTACACGCGCCCCGCCGCAGCGCTGCGGTTCGCCACATCGCGCAACGAGCTATCGACCTCCGTCCCTCTCACATCCGTGGAGTCGCATGAACCCCCGCATCCCGCCCGGCCGATTCAAAGACCTCGGTCCGATCAACTGGGGAATCTGGCGTGTCCTGTCGAAGGCTGCCGGAGCACCCGATGCGCATCTGTTCAGCACCTTGGGGCGCACGGGTGGGCTCTTCCGCGGTTGGCTGCACTACTCCGGCTCACTCATGCCCGGCGGCAAGATCTCTCGCCACGACACCGAACTGATCATCCTGCGGGTCGCGCATCTGCGGGACTGCGGTTACGAGATGGATCACCACATCAGGCTCGGCCGCAAAGCCGGAATCGACGCAGAAGAACTGGCCCGAATCATCGAGGGCCCTGGCGCTTCCGAGTTGAGTCCGCGTCACCGTGCGATCTTGACTGCGGTCGACGAGTTGGTCACCACCAAGGACATCACCGACAACACGTGGGGAACGCTCTCGCAGCATCTCGACGATCGTCGGTTGATCGAATTCACCTTGCTGGTCACTCAGTACGACGGCCTGGCCACCACGATCGGAACCTTGCGGGTTCAGCGCGACTTCTCCTGAAGTTCCGCGGCGACCGTAACTCAGCTCTTACCCGAAGACATCTGGACGAAACACCTGATCAATAGCGTATACAGGTATGTCGACAGGGATGAATACGGCGCCGGAGCCACTGCGTGAGGTGGTCTACCGGGAACTACGCACCGAACTGGTCAACGGGACCATCGGGTTCGATCAGCGCCTGACGGAACCGAAACTCTCCACGCGTTTCGGCATTTCTCGCACACCAGTACGGGAAGCGTTGACGATGCTGTGCGCCGATGGACTCCTGCGCCGGGAAGAATACGGGTTCTCCGCCGTGCGCCCGAGCATCCCGCGGATCCGAGACCTGTACGAGCTCCGAATCACTCTGGAACTACAAGGTATTACCCGGGCGATCGCAGATCCGACGATCCGGCACGACCGAACAATCCTCGACGACGAATTGGTGCGGTGGCGTGCCCTGGCTCTCGATCCGCCCGCTCAGGAACCGGGGTTCGTCGAACTGGACGAGGAATTCCACGTCGCCGTACTGAGGGCGTCGGGAAACAATGAACTGGTCGCGTCGCTGCTGTCGGTGAATTCCCGTATCCGGCACGTTCGGATGTACGACTTCATGGTCAACGGCCGCATCGACACCTCGATCGCGGAGCACATTCGAATCCTCGAAGAACTACGTGCCGGCAATCTGCCCGAGGCCCGCACGCTTTTGCACCAGCACATCGGCGAGTCTCTCGACGTCGTCCTCGACCGGGTGACCCGCGCGATCACCGCGCTCTCACTCGCCAACATCACGGACTGATCGGAGCAGTACACACCATGACCATCGCAGCAGAAGTTTTCACCCCGACAGCCCGGGTCGAGCAGGCATTCCAGCGGATCGAGGAAGTAGATCGCCCCGAAATCTGGATCACGTTGCGCCGCAAGGAAGATGTGCTTGCCGATGCCGCCTCGGCCGAGGCCAGACTCGCCGCAGGCGAGCACCTTCCCCTGGCTGGGCGCCTGGTCGCCGTCAAGGACAACGTCGACGTCGCCGGTCTGCCGACCACAGCGGCGTGCCCCGAATTCGCGTATGCGCCGGATGAAACTGCCAGTGCCGTTGCACGGTTGATCGAGCACGGAGCTGTTGTTCTGGGGAAGACCAATCTGGACCAGTTCGCCACCGGACTGGTCGGAACGCGTAGTCCGTACGGAGCCGTTCGCTGCGCCTGGGACGAGAAGTTGATCTCGGGCGGTAGTAGCTCCGGATCCGCCGTCGCCGTGGCACTGGGGATTGCGGATATCGGAATCGGCACCGACACTGCCGGTTCGGGCCGGGTGCCGGCAGCGTTCCACGGGATCTACGGACTCAAGCTCTCGCTCGGCGTCATTCCCGTCCACGGAGTAGTGCCCGCCTGCATCGACTACGACGCTCTGACGGTGTTCGCCGGCGACCTCGAATCGGCAACCGCGGCAGCGGCAATCATGGTCGGCCACGAACCTCGAGATCCCCGCAGCCGCGTCTGGCCTTCCGACGTTCGTCTCGCGGCGGCGCCGAATCCCCGCGTCGCCGTCCCCCGAATCGAGGATCTCGCTCAACTGAGCCCGTCGTATCTGGCAGCATTTCAGGACACTGTGACAGCTCTGGTAGCAGGCGGCGCCGAGACCGAGACCGTCGACATCTCCGGACTGCTCGACGCGGCCCGATTGCTCTACGACGGCGCCGTGGTGGCGCAGCGGTACGCCGCTGCCGGCGAGTTCCTCGAAACTCGTCCTGCCGGAGCAGATCCCGCGGTGTCCGACATCGTGCTCGGCGCGAAGCACCCCACCGGATACCAGCTAGTCGACGATCTCGACGCTCTCACCCGCGCCAAGGCAGCTGCCCGGGCACTCCTCGCCGGGTTCGACGCCCTACTGCTTCCCACCACCACCGAACATCCGACGATCGCCGCCGTGACCGAGGATGCGTTCGGAATCAACCGCCGGATGGGAACTTTCACCAACTTCTGCAACCTGCTCGACATGGCGGCCGTCGCGGCGCCCGGACACCGCACTGCCGAAGATCACCCGTTCGGCGTCATGTTCGTCGTACCCGCTTTCGACGACCAGATCGCCATCGACCTCGCTGCGCGACTCGGTGGTGTGCCTTCACCCGCCCTCGTCAATACCGGAATCGACCTCGCAGTATTCGGCGCTCACCTGCGCGGGCAACCGCTCAACACACAGTTGGTCGACCTCGGCGCGCGGTACGTCGAAACCGTCACGACCTCGGATGCCTACCGGCTCTTCGCTCTCGACACGACGCCCCCGAAGCCCGGCCTGGTCCGCCGTGGACCCGGCCTCGGGGCACCGGTCGTCGGCGAGATCTTCCGGATCTCACCGGCTGGCCTGGGAACGTTCCTCGCCGCCTTGCCTGCACCGATGGCGCTCACGAGCGTCGAGTTATCCGACGGCAGAACGACAGTCGGTTTCAGCTGCACTCATGACGCCGTAAACGGCGCAGCTGACATCACCGACTACGGCGGTTGGGCCGCGTACCTCTCTCGCTGACAGTCACGGCTTGCAGATTCGAGTGACGGCCTCGCGCACCACTTCACGGCGGCGCGCGATCTCGTCGGCGTCGACGTTCTGGTTGTCGGCCACACCGGGGGCCACTACCCAACCGAACACGAGGCCGAACAGCATCGTGATCAGGTCCTGGGGATCCCAGTGCTTCGAGATGAGGCCGTCTTCTTGAGCCTTGCGGATCGTGGCCATTCGCGGAACCCAGCTGGAATGTTCCTCGGCCAGCTTCTTCATCCGTGGTGCCTCACCCTGCAATTGACCCCAGATCATCATCCGTTGAATCTGTGGTTTGGCGAGCATTGCGTCGAACAGTTCGACGGCATGCGCGGGCATGTCTTCACCGGTGAACTCGACAGACTCCATCGCCTGCTCGAAGTCGACGTCGAGCACCGCGTGGAACAACGCGACCTTGTCACCGAAATAGGCGTAGAGGCGCTCCTTACTGGCGTTTCCGTTCTTCGCAATCCGATCGATGCGCGCACCGGCAAGCCCGTAGGTACCGAATTCTTCTTGCGCAGCGTCGAGGATTCGCTGTTTCGTCGCGGTCACGTCAGTGGGAGCCATAGTGATGATGGTAACCGAACGAACTATTTCGTTTGACTCACCCGAGAAGGCTGGAATACCTTTTTCCAATGACCACCACGTCCCACGTCGACGGCGGCACTCTGCCACCGATCCCGGCTGTCTCCGAGAATCCGAATCATCAACGTCGCTGGCTGGTGCTCTGCATCGTCGCGTTCGCTCAACTCATGGTGGTGCTCGACGGCACCATCGTCTCCATCGCCCTACCGGCAGCCCAGGAGGAACTGGGCATCAGCGACCTTGACCGCGCGTGGGTGGTCACGTCGTACGCCTTGGCGTTCGGTGCGCTGCTGCTCCTCGGCGGACGTATCGCCGACTACTGGGGCCGAAAGCGATCCTTCATCGTCGGCATGGCGGGCTTCGCGGTTGCCTCCGGCATCGGCGGCATCGCGCAGAGCGGTATCGAACTGTTCATCGCCCGCGCCGGCCAGGGCGTCTTCGCAGCATTGCTCGCGCCCGCTGCGCTGTCGATGCTCACCACCACCTTCATCGGAGAGAAGGAGCGCGCCAAGGCTTTTGCCGTCTACGGCGCGATCTCCGGCGGTGGCGCTGCCATCGGCCTGCTCCTCGGTGGAGTGCTGACGCAGTACGTCGACTGGCGCTGGTGCCTGCTCGTCAACATCCCGATCGCGCTGATCGCCATCGCTGCAGCCGTCCCGATCGTCAAGGAAACCAAAGCGCACGGCGACACGAGCTACGACCTTCCCGGCGCTGTCCTCATCGCCCTGGGGCTCGGCTCACTGGTCTACGGATTCACACGCGCCGAGCACGGCTGGGGTCAGGCGGACACTTTGCTGTTCATCGCACTGGGTCTGGTCTTCCTCGCGATCTTCGTGGTCGTCGAGAGCCGCAGCAAGAATCCGCTTCTACCGCTGAGCGTTCCGTGGCATCGCGATCGCGGCGCTGCTCTGATCGGCTCCATGCTGGTGGGCGCCGCCCTGCTCGGCGGCACGTTGTACCTGACGTTCTACCTGCAGATCGTGCTCGGATTCAGCCCGGTCATGGCCGGCGTCGGATCGCTGCCGATGGCATTCTTCATCGTCTTGGCGTCGACCATCGCAGCGCAGTTGTCCACCAAGATCGGCCCCAAGCCGCTCATGGTCGCCGGCCCGCTGGTGGCAGCAGTAGGACTGCTCATGCTGACCCAGATCGAGGTACACAGCTCCTACTGGACGCACGTGTTCCCCGGCCTCGCGATCTTCGGCTTCGGACTGGGCCTGCTGATGGTGCCGATGCAGAACCTCGCGCTGATCGGTGTTCCCGACCACGACGCCGGCGCTGCCAGTGCCCTGGTCAACGCCACCCTGCAGATAGGCGGCGCACTCGGAACCGCACTGTTCACCACGATCTACGCTTCGGCCAAGTCGGCCTTCACCGCCGACAACGCGGCGCCGATCCCGCCGGAAGGCATTCCCGTCGACATGTCGAATGCGACCATCCCGACCGGGGACCAATTGGCGCTACTCCCCCAGCCGGTGCAGGACTTCGTCGCCTCGATGACGGACTACTTCTTCGGCGCCGAGGTATCCGGATACTCGGCCGCATTCGGTTGGGCGGCAATCCTGTTGGCGATCATCGCACCGGTAGTGCTGGTTCTGGTCCGCGCCAAGAAGGGTGATCTGCCCGCCGAGGGTGCAGTCCACATGGGATAACCCCCTGTGCGCCTTTATTA
>NZ_JBFUJN010000039.1:0-34000 GCF_056401335.1 Rhodococcus sp. P4_F3_2 | reverse complement strand
CCCACAGCAGGTCAGGCCTTCTTCAACACCTCAGCCACCGGAGCGCTGCTGCGGCCGATCAACTTCTGCAGGTCACCAGACTCGGTGTCCAACGCCCCCTTGGCAATTGCAGCATCGGAATCCGCGAGAATCTCTGCGACCGGGGCAGGCAGGCCGACGCTCTCGAGAATCCCCTTGTATGCGTCCTCGCTCACGAACTGGTACGCGACAGGCTTGCCGGCAAACTCGCCGATCTTCTCGGCCAATTCGGCGTAGGTGAGCCTCTCGTCACCGCCCAACTCGTACACTGCACCTTCGTGACCATCGGTGGTCGCGACTACTGCTGCGGCGTCGGCGTAATCCGCACGCGCCGCAGCCGCGATCTTGCCTTCCGCTCCCGCACCGACCAGTGCGCCGCGTTCGATCACACCGGCCAGGTCGTTGGTGAAGTTCTCCCAGTACCAACCGTTGCGCAACAGCGCGAACGGAATACCGCTCCGAGTGAGCACGTCCTCGGTCGCCTTGTGCTCGGCAGCAAGCTTCATCGGCGTGTCCTGAGCATTCAAGATGCTCGTGTAGGCGATGAATCCGACGCCGGCAGCCTTCGCCGCGTCGATGATGTTGGTGTGTTGCGCGAGCCGTGACCCCACTTCACTTCCCGAGATCAGCACCAGCTTTTCGACGCCCGCCAATGCGGTTTCCAACGCCGAGGCAGCCGCATAGTCCGCTTGACGTACAACTACTCCGCGGGCGGCGAGGCTTTCCGCCTTCTGTGGATTGCGGACGACTGCGACGATGTCGGACGCGGCGGTTCCCCGCTCGATCAACGACTCGACTACCAGTTGTCCGAGGTTTCCGGTTGCGCCGGTGACTGCAATGCTCATGCGAACTCCCGATCCAGGTTGAAGCGTAAATGCGTTCTGCAACCATCATGCACTTATTTTTCGTAAGTGCAACACGTCGAGTTAGCGCTATGGGATCGTGCAGTAGTAGCCTGGGTTCATGACCAGCACCGACTCACCTTCACGTGCTGCCCAGACCCCTGATCCGAATGCCGACGTCGTGGACCCGACGCTCGAGGCTGACGTCTTCGCTCGCGGGTGCAACTCTCGGGCGGCATTGCAGAATGCAACCGGACGCTGGGGCGCACTCGCGCTGGCGGCATTGAACGAGGGCCCGTACCGGTTCAGTGCCCTGCGCCGACGCGTCGACGGAGTCAGCGAGCGCATGCTCTCGCAGACCCTGCAAGCACTCGAGCGGGATGGCCTCGTGCACCGTGAGGTACTCGAAACCATCCCGCCCAAAGTGGAATACAGCCTGACCGAACTCGGCGCCGACGTCGCCGCAAAGATCACGGCCCTGATCGAACTACTCGAGTCGCAGGTGCCGAAAATCGTTGCGTCACAAGCGTCGTACGACGCTCGGAATCAGCTCAACTTGTCCGAAAGCTGAGCGATGAACTCGTCGAATGCGTAGGGAACGCTCAGCACCGTCGGAGCGGACGTAGCCATCGCGTAGTCCATTCCGACCAGACGAACCAGACGGCCGTTCGACACCGAGGTCATGTTCGCGAACGGACCGAAGGACATCAGCTTGTCCAGGTTGGTGCCGTCGGCGTCGACGAGAATGAAGACGTCGGCGTCGAGTGTGTCGATGGATTCCATGCCCACGGACACCGAACTGTCGCCGGAAGTGCACACTGCGTCGACACCGGGCGAGGTCTTCACCCCGAGCTGGCCGAGAAGACGGATCCGCGGGTCGGTGCCGCAGAAGACGATCAGGCCCTCGTCGGTGCGCATTGCATACGTTGCGGTTTTGCCCTGGAACTGTGGGTGATCAGCGGCCTGCTTCTCGAAGTACGCCCCGGTCTCGTCGATCAGCGTCTGAGCCTGCTCCGGCTGTCCGAGCGCTGCACCGATCATGCTCATCTGCTTGTCCCACGCCGTATCCCACGGCTGGTCGGGGAACGCGACGGTCGGCGCGATGTCACTGAGACGCTTGTACTCGCCCTCGTCGATGCCGGAGTAGACGGCGAGGATCACGTCGGGATCGAGCCCGAGGATCTGCTCGAACGGGATATCGGGATTGGTCGTCATGAGAACGGGCTTGGCACCGTTCAGACGCGAAGCGTCCCAGGGCAGGATGTTGTTCTCGATGCCGTCGCCGGAGAAGCTCTCCATGGCGACCGGAACCTTGTTCAGCGCGATCACCGCATCCTGGCCACTCCATCCGATGGTCACGATGCGCATAGGCTCCGCGTCGATCGTCGTCGAACCGTAGGCGTGGTCGACGGTCACGGGGAACGCCCCCGCCTCGGCGGCACCCGAAGCTTCGGTGTCCGATCCGGAGTCACCTGAGGTTCCACAGGCGGAGAGCGTCAGCGCGACGCAAGCCGCGAGCAGTACGGAACGAGTTTTCATGAGTGGTCCTTCGAAAGCCGGATGGTCGACTCGGGACGCTAATGCGTTGCGCGCCTACACCCCGACTCGAAGGCCTCAGATGGCGGTTTCGCAACACAACTCGACACAAAAGACGAAAAACCCCGTGTGCCTTTCCGGTAGTGCGAACTACCGAAAAGGCGCACGGGGCCGAAGGCCCTGCCGTCAGAAGTTGATCATGTGGCCGGCGAGGCCGTGGATCGCTTCCTGCAGTGCCTCACTGAGTGTGGGGTGGGTGTGGACGTTGCGTGCCAACTCGTTGACCGTGAGGTCCCACTTCTGAGCCAAGGTCAGCTCAGGCAGCAGTTCCGAAACGTCCGGTCCGATGAGGTGACCGCCGAGCAGTTCGCCGTACTTCTTGTCGGCGATCAGCTTGACGAAACCGGTCGGGTCACCGAGACCGTGTGCCTTGCCGTTGGCAGCGAACGGGAAGTTCGCGACCTTGACGTCGTAGCCCTCGGCCTTGGCCTGCTCCTCGGTCAAACCGAACGAGGCGACCTGCGGCTGGCAGAACGTCGCACGCGGCATCATCCGGTAGTCACCGAGTGTCTGCGTCTCCGCGCCGCCGATGGTCTCGGCAGCGACGACAGCCTGAGCTTCTGCGACGTGCGCGAGCTGCAGCTTGGCGGTGACGTCACCGATGGCGAAGATGTGCGGGACGTTGGTGCGCATGTAGTCGTCGATCGCGATGGCGCCGCGATCGGTCAACGCGACACCGGTGTTCTCGAGACCGAAGCCCTCCACACGCGGTGCGAAGCCGACGGACTGCAGAACCTTGTCGACGACCACGGTCTCGATCTCGCCGGACTTGTTGTCCTTGATCGAGACGGTGACCTTGCTGCCGTCGTCGCTGATGGACTGCACAGCGGCACCGGTCTTGATGGTGACGCCGAGCTTCTTGTACTGCTTGGCGATTTCCTTCGAGACGTCGGCGTCCTCGTTGGGCAGTGCCCGATCGAGGAACTCGACGATCGTGACGTCGACGCCGTAGTTCTTGAGGACGTAACCGAACTCCATGCCGATCGCGCCGGCACCGACGATCAGGATCGAACCCGGAAGGTCACGGGTGAGGATCTGCTCTTCGTAGGTCACGACGTTCTCGCTCAGCGAGGTGCCGGGCAGCAGCTTGGTGTACGAACCGGTCGCGATGATCGCGTTGTCGAACGTGATCGTCTCGGTGCCACCCTTGCTCAGCTCCACGCTGATGGTGTTGGCGTCGACGAACGTGCCCTTGCCGTCGTACTCCGGGATCTTGTTCTTCTTCATCAAGAAGTGAATGCCCTTGACTCGCCCGTCCGCGACCTTGCGGCTGCGATCGAAAGCGGAGCCGAAATCGAAGGACACGTCTCCGGACATGCCGAACGTCTTCGCTTCTTTCGTGAAGATGTGCGCGAGTTCGGCGTTACGGAGAAGCGCCTTGGACGGAATGCAGCCGACATTCAGGCATACACCGCCCCAGTACTTCTGCTCGATGATGGCGGTGCTCAGGCCCAGTTGTGCCGCGCGGATAGCAGCGACGTACCCACCGGGGCCGGCTCCGAGGACAACGACGTCATAGTGTGAGGTCACGATTCACCAGGGTAGTCCTGCATCGTTTCGCTGTCCCCAGATGGTCGCATTACCCGTCGGTAGCCCACACTTCTCGGGCAACTCGGGCGAAATTTCCGCCGTACACGGCCTCGATCGACGGCTCGTCGAAGCCCCGCTCACGCAATACCTGATCAAGTGTCAGCACGTCCTCCGGAGGAGTCCACTGCAGTGGCCCCCACGCGGTGTACGCCTCGGAGAACGACGACGGGTTCTGCTCGATCTCTTCGCGGAAGTCGTCGGCGTCGAAGGAGAAGTCGGAGCCGATCCCGACGTGATCGATGCCGACGAGTCCCACAGCCTCTTCGATGTGGTCGGCCATCGCGGACAGCCGAGCCTGGTCGTCATCCGGTCCGTTGACGCCGAGGAATATGCCCACGCCGTTGATCCCGATGACGCCGCCGGTCTCCGCACACGCTCTGGCCTGATCGTCGGTGATGTTGCGCGGATGCTCCCACAACCTTCGGAGGTTCGAGTGGCTGTAGATCATTGCTCGCTGGGTGATAGCTGAGATGTCCAACCCCGTCTGTACCGAACAATGTGAGCCGTCGACCGTGATTCCGACGCGATTCATCTCGGCAACCAGGTCACGGCCGTATCCACTCAACCCCGTGTCCGCCAGGTCCAAGCAGCCGCAGCCGGCAGCGTTCATGTAGTTATACGTCGGCAACATCGAGCGGACTCCGAGGTCGTAGAAGTACGAGACGTTGGCCAGGTCTCCCTCCAGCGGATTCGAGTCCTCCAGGTCGAAGGCCAGGGCGATTCCGCCGGACTCCTGAATCTCGACGACGCCGTCGACGGTGAAGACAGGGGTTATCTCCGGGAACTCGACCCGCGCCTGCCACGCGAAACTCTTGGCGATTGCCGTCGAGTCCGCGCGAGTCTGCGGCGAGTAACCGACGTTCACCGAAACGTAACTCCCCGCTGGGCGCTGATATCGGAGAAGATCTTCGACAGACGCGTTCGACTGCAGAGGTAGGCAACAATGTTGTTCCCATAGTGGATATGTCCGGTTCACTCACTAATCCCGTCGATGATCAGGGAAATTCACCTGAAACTGGTCGTACGTTCAGCAAATCTCTGGTTCACTGGCGGATAACGCACCGATGCGGTAGAACTTACAAGACTCACACGCCCTGTACCTATCGACAGAGCATGTACCCAGCATGAATTCCCGCACGGGAACAGCAACAAAGGACCGTTCACTCCTGGGCGGATTCGAAGGAATTTTAGGTGGAGGTTTCTGAACGTATGCGTGCTCGCACTTTCAAGCGTGGCCGTCTGGTCGCCGCTGTAGCCGCAGTATCCGTGCTGCCGATGCTGATCAGCCCTGCAGTGTCGTCCGCAGGCGGAGATCCGTCGACCACCACGGCAACTGTTGCCAAGGCAAACACAACGGGTTCCAAGCTCTCGAGCCGCACGGACAACGGGCGCATCGCCACCATCAAGGTGTACTCACCTTCCATGGGACGCGACATTCCGCTCGAGGTCATCCTCCCAGCAGACGGCAGCGAACCCCGCCCGACGCTCTACCTGCTCAACGGTGCAGGCGGCGGCGAAGACCGGGCGACGTGGCAGCGTCAGACCGACGTCAACGAGTTCTTCGCTGACAAGAACGTCAACGTCGTCACCCCGCTCGAAGGTGCATTCAGCTACTACACCGACTGGGTGAACGACGACCCGTCCCTCGGCCGTCAGAAGTGGCAGACGTTCCTGACCCAGGAACTCCCGCCCGTCATCGACGCCGAGTTCAACACCAACGGCGTCCAGTCGATCTCCGCGATCTCGATGACCGCGACCTCGGTCCTCAACCTCGCCATCGCAGCTCCGGGCCTCTACAAAGGTGTCGGTGCATACAGCGGATGCGCCGAGACCAGCACACCGGTCGGCCAGTCCTCCATCGAACTGGTTGTGGGCATGCGCGGCGACGCTGACGTGACCAACATGTGGGGCCCCCTCGACGGCCAGGGCTGGATCGACAACGACCCCGTCGTCAACGCCGAGAAGCTCCGCGGCACCGAGCTCTTCATCTCCACCGGCTCCGGACTCCCCGGCCCGCACGACACCCTGAACAACGAGGCGATCAACGGACAGGTCGGCACACTCGCCAACCAGGTGATCGTCGGCGGCGTCATCGAGGCAGCAGTCAACTACTGCACCCACAACCTCGCCTACCGCCTCAACGATCTCAAGATCCCGGCCACCTTCGACTTCAAGCCGACCGGCACCCACTCGTGGGGCTACTGGGAAGACGATCTCCACAACTCCTGGCCGATGCTCGCTCGTTCGATGGGCATCTGACCGAAATCGTTCCGACTCGACCCCGCTCCCTGCACTTCCTGGAGCGGGGTCGAGTGCTTGTCTGGGCCGATTCGGGGGTTAATTCGGGGGTTAATTCCGGGGCCAATTCAATTGTCAGGCAATCGAATCGCGTCACTTTCTGCGCCCGCTCTGCTTTACTGACACATAACAAAAAGTGAACCTGTTCCAGTAAGGGCTCACAGGCACTTCGATCCGTTCCGGATCCGAAGACATTCAGGTGGAGGATCCGAACGTATGCGTGCTCGAATTTTCAAGCGTGGCAGTGTGATCGCAGCTCTCGCAGTGGCCACGGTGCTGCCGATGCTGATCAGTCCGGCGACAGCTTCTGCGGGCGGTGACACGTCCGGATCGCACGTCGTGAGCAACACCAAGACCGGCGACCGCAAGGTCACCATCTCGGTCTTCTCCCCGGCGATGGATCGCAACATCCCGCTCGAGGTCATCCTTCCAGCAGATGGCAGCGAACCCCGCCCGACGCTCTACCTGCTCAACGGTGCAGGCGGCGGCGAAGACTCGGCGACCTGGCAACGCAAGACCGACGTCATGAACTTCTTCCAGGACAAGAACGTCAACGTCGTCACTCCACTCGAAGGCGCATTCAGCTACTACACCGACTGGGTGAACGACGATCCGGTTCTCGGTCGCCAGAAGTGGCAGACGTTCCTGACCCAGGAACTCCCGCCCGTCATCGACGCCGAGTTCAATACCAACAAGGTCCAGTCGATCTCCGCGATCTCCATGACCGCGACCTCGGTCCTCAACCTCGCCATCGCGGCTCCCGGCCTCTACAAGGGCGTCGGCGCGTACAGCGGATGCGCTGAGACCAGCACCCCCGTCGGTCAGAGTGCGATCGAACTTGTCACAGGTACCCGCGGCGGAGCTGACATCACCAACATGTGGGGCCCGCTCGACGGTCAGGGCTGGAAGGACAACGATCCGGTCCTCAACGCCGAGAAGCTCCGCGGCACCGAGCTCTACGTCTCCACCGGCTCCGGACTCCCCGGCCCACACGACACTCTCGCCAACCCCGCGATCAACGGTCAGGTCGGTGCGCTCGCCAACCAGGCGATCGTCGGCGGCGTCATCGAGGCAGCGGTCAACTACTGCACCCACAACCTCGCCTACCGCCTGAGCGACCTGAAGATCCCGGCCACCTTCGACTTCAAGCCGACCGGCACCCACTCGTGGGGCTACTGGCAGGACGATCTCCACAACTCCTGGCCGATGCTCGCTCACTCCCTGGGCGTCTGACCCGATTCGTTCTCACTCGACCCCGCTCCAGTGTTTCGGGAGCGGGGTCGAGTGCTGTCGGGAGCGAGCAGTAAGAATGGACGCATGACTTCCGATCAGCAGCCCATCACCGGCGACGACCCCTACCTCTGGCTCGAAGACGTGACCGGTGAGTCTGCACTCGATTGGGTCCGTCAGCACAATGCCGTGACCGAGGAGCAGCTCACCGACAACGAGCGCTTCGATCGACTGCAGAGCGACGTGCGCGAGATCCTCGATACCGACGCACGAATTCCCTACGTCCGCCGTCGAGGTGAGTTCCTCTACAACTTCTGGCGCGACAGCACCCACGTTCGCGGATTGTGGCGACGCACGACGTTCGATCAGTACGTCACCGACGACCCGGAATGGGACGTCCTCGTCGACCTCGACGCCCTGGCCGAGGCCGAGGGCGAGAACTGGGTCTGGAAGGGCACGCAACTTCTACGGCCACACCGCAACCGTGCATTGATCAGCCTCTCCCGCGGCGGGGCAGACGCGGCGGTCGTTCGCGAGTTCGACATCGACAAGCGCGAGTTCCTCGCTCCCGAGGGCGAGAATCCCGGCTTCTACCTTCCCGAGGCCAAGACCGACATCGACTGGATCGACATCGATACCGTCTACGTCGGAACGGATATCGGACCAGGGTCGCTCACCGATTCCGGATATCCCCGTCTGGCCCAGCGGTGGAAGCGCGGCACTCCCCTCTCCAGCGCCGAGACCGTCTACGAGGGCCAGGCCACGGACGTGGCCATCTCGGCTTCGCACGATCCGACGCCCGGGTTCGAACGAGACTTCGTCACTCGCTCGGTCGATTTCTACAACTCTCAGCATTTCGAAGTTCGCCCCGACGGTGAATTGGTGCTCGTGGACGTCCCCGAGGACGCCGGGATCTCGATTCACCACGAGTGGTTGTTGATCCGCACCAAGTCCGTGTGGGCCGTCGAGGACACCGAATATCCGACCGGCGCACTGCTTGCCATCCGTTACGACGATTTCCTTGTCGGCTCACGAGCACTGACATCGATCTTCGAACCCGACGCGCATTCGTCGCTCGAGCACTACACCTGGACACGCGATCATCTGATTCTGGTGGTCCTGACCGACGTGCGCACGACGCTGCGAATCCTGACGCCGGGCGAAAACGGCTGGGAGGACCGGCCTTTCGAAGGGCTCCCAGAACTGACCAGTATCGAAATTCTCGACACCGACCCCGATGTCAGCAATGAATACTTCGTCAACTCGAGTGGATACACCTCCCCTGCAACTCTTTTGCACGGCGTGATCGGCGAAACCGAACCCACTGCCCTCAAGCAGGCTCCCTCGTTCTTCGATGCCGAGGGCATCACCACAGAGCAGTTC
The DNA here is from genome assembly GCF_056401335.1 of Rhodococcus sp. P4_F3_2. NCBI lineage: Bacteria > Bacillati > Actinomycetota > Actinomycetes > Mycobacteriales > Nocardiaceae > Rhodococcus > Rhodococcus sp. P4_F3_2. Next base: position 25,043 of record NZ_JBFUJN010000039.1, on the reverse strand, counting down.
TTCGCCACCTCTGCCGACGGCACCCAAGTTCCGTACTTCGTGGTGCGCAGTCCGCGTAACGAGCCCGGCCCCACCCTGCTCTACGGGTACGGCGGATTCGAGATCTCGCTGACACCGTCGTACAGCGGTTCTCTGGGCCGTGCCTGGCTGACGCAGGGCGGCACCTATGTGGTTGCGAACATTCGTGGTGGCGGCGAGTACGGACCCGGTTGGCACACACAAGTTCTCAAGGCCGGTCGCCACAAGGTGCACGAAGACTTCGCTGCCGTCGCGAGAGACCTCGTCGATCGCGGAATCACGACCCCGGATCTTCTGGCAGCTCAGGGCGGAAGCAACGGCGGCCTGCTGATGGGCATCATGCTGACCAAGTACCCCGAACTCTTCGGCGCCATCGTCTGCCAGGTCCCGCTGCTGGACATGCGCCGATTCCATCTCCTCCTGGCCGGCGCTTCGTGGATGGCCGAATACGGTGACCCCGATGTCCCGGAGGAGTGGGCATTCATCTCGGAGTACTCGCCGTATCAGAACATCGACGCCGCCGCGTCGTACCCACCGATCCTGATCGCGACGTCCACCCGCGACGACCGCGTCCACCCCGCGCATGCCCGCAAGATGGCCGCACGGCTGGAAGAGCTGGGCAAGCCGGTGCTGTATTTCGAGAACATCGAGGGTGGCCACGGCGGCGCCGCGGACAATGCTCAGCTGGCCTTCAAAACTGCGCTGACCTACGAGTTCCTCTGGCAGAAACTCGGCTGATCTTTCAGCGGTCGCGCAACCACGCGACGACGCGCTCGCTCACAGCGGTGGGATTGCGTATCCAACCGTTGTGACCGAGTGGTTCGCCGATGTGCGTCATCGTCACTTGGGCCCCGGAGAGCTTGTCCACCAGGTTCTTTGCCGACCGGCGTGGAGCGAGATCGTCCCCTTCGATCGTGATCGACAGAACCGGCAAGGTCAGGCGAGCGATCCGCTCCTCGTAGTCGATATCCGCACCGACGGGTTCCATGCGACCGGTCCTGGCGAACCGGGCCCAATCGGTGATCAGTACTTTCGACTGTCGACCGAAGCCGCCGACGTTGACCCGGTCTCCAGGCCAGAAGCCGGCGATGTTGGCTGTCACCGACATCGCGGACGAACCCAGATAGAGTCCGGGCGCACGGATTCCGGGGAATCCGCGGTGATACGGCGATCCGGAGGCAACCAGGATCAGTCCGCCGAGCCGGCCCCGAATCCTGGACGCGTACATGACCCCGATCTGGCCGCCCATGCTGTGCCCCATCAGAAATGGTGTGCTGGCCGGAAACCGCTCACGCACCACCTCGAACGTCGCCGGACAATCGATCGAGACCAGTTCCTGATATCCGAAAACACTCGACGCGCTCGGGCGCGGTTTGCTGTCACCTTGGCCACGCAGTTCACCGATGGCCGCATTGAAGCCGGCTTCGACCAGGGCCTGCGCCACCGGATCGTAGAACCCGGCGGGAACTCCGAGCCCGGGCAACATCACCACCACGGGTGCGTCGTCGTTCGGTCCGGGAAACAGACGGATCGGGGTCACGGTGCCGTCGGGGAGTTGGATCGGTACGGTCTCCATTCAACTCACACTAACCACCCACGCCGCGGATGGGCAGAGCCCACGCGCCGACTATTCGAGGCTTCCCACGATCAGCGGATCCGGAGTACCCACGATCTCGTAATCCTTGTTGTCGTAATCGAACTGACTGAGCACGTGACGCATCGCGTTTATCCGCGCGCGTTTCTTGTCATTGCTCTTGATGACGGTCCACGGAGCGGTGTCGGTATCGGTGAACCGAATCATCTCTTCCTTCGCCGCCGTGTACGCATCCCACTTGTCCAGAGAAGCGATGTCCATCGGCGAAAGCTTCCACTGCCGAACGGGATCGACCTGTCTGATCGCGAACCGCGTGCGCTGCTCCAGCGGTGAAACCGAGAACCAGAACTTGATCAAGCTGATGCCGTCGTCGACGAGCATCTGCTCGAACAACGGCACCTGGCGCAGAAAACGCTCGTGCTCCTCGTCGGTGCAGAAGCCCATGACCCGCTCGACCCCGGCCCGGTTGTACCAAGACCGATCGAACATCACCAGTTCCCCGGCTGCGGGAAGGTGCTGCACGTAGCGCTGGAAGTACCACTGCGTCGACTCGCGAGCCGACGGCTTCTCCAATGCGACGACCCGTGCGCCGCGAGGATTGAGGTGCTCCATGAATCGTTTGATCGTTCCGCCCTTGCCGGCGGCGTCGCGTCCTTCGAACACTATGGCGTGCCGTGCGCCGGTTTCTTTCGACCAGTTCTGCAGCTTGAGGAGTTCGATCTGCAGCAGACGCTTGGACATTTCGTACTCGTCCCGAGGCATCCGTGCGTCGTACGGGTAGCCCTCCCGCCAGGTGTCGACCTCGAAACCGTCCGGCGACGTCAGCAGCACCGGATCGTCGTCGTCATTGTCGTCGACGGTGAAGGCGGCGGTGTCGGCCAGATCGACGGCGGTCGAGAGATCCGCGAAGGCGCTGAGAAACGGTCGGCGTTCTGCTAAATCGGTCACCGCCGACAAGTTAGTCTCCCGCAGCAACTGTTCGGTGAAGCTGGGATGAACTACCGGGGTATGACACGGCGGCCTCAAAAGATCAGGGTGCAGATGGGGGTCGTCCCCGATGGTGCGCGGCGCCATCTCGCTTCAGAATTGAAGCATGACATTCGAAAGCAACACACCTCGCCCCTTCACCCGTTCCAACGACAAGAAAATGTTCGCCGGAGTGTGCGGCGGAATTGCAGATTACTTCGGCGCCGACGTAAATCTTGTCCGTCTACTCGCGGTTATCGCCGCTATTTGCACGGGTGGAACCGCGGCTTTGGTATATCTCGCCGCCTGGATGCTCATGCCGTTAGGTTGAGATTTCCGGCAATTGACATGGCGAGAATTACGCGGCGACAAAAGGTATTTCGGGGCCTACGCGCCAACACGAGCAGGCCCGAAATCAACAATCTACTTGGCGGCCTTCAACTCTCCACCGCTGAGCGCAGCGAGGGCCTCGAGACCCTTGACGGCCAGGCCACTGACGCTGCCCAACCAAGATGTTCAGAAAACTCGGGGACGACGGGCGGCGTAAAGCTGAGGGTGTCGAGAGATTATCGTTCGACGAACTCACGATTTTGGTCGGAAACTGCCTGCAGAAGCGCCGTGAACCCAACCCTCAATAGTTCGACGTAGTGCTCGATATCCGGCATCGTCTCTCGCGAGACGATGACATTGAGCGTCAGAGAACCTCCACGCGCGGCAATGAGGAAGTGGCGCAGAATGTCTCCGTCGACCGGCGCCTGCCCGCCGAGAACTGCCACCGCCGGCGCACCTTCGAAGACATTGCCGTCGACCGATACCGGGACATTGCTGATCGTCGTGTTCTGAATGACCTTGTGCGAAGGGTCCAGCTTGTTGAGCCGACGCGAGAGACCGGTGAGTCTGAGCAGAGCCGCAGGCGAGGTTTCGATGCGCGTGCCGTAACGACGGACGGCTGGGTGTGAACTCCGCCCTTTGGCCCTCAGCGCCGAATCTCTGATTCGTGTCAGCCGCTCGACCGGATCTTCGACGTCTGTGTGCAGATCGACCGTCAACAGCGCCAGTTGGTTGGCCGACTCCCATTCGGCTATCTTCCGCATCGATCGGGGAACCATCGCCGCCAACCCACTGGCCGATTTCTCGCCCTTCTCCGACAGGTATGCGTCGAGAGCACCGGCGACGACGGTCAGGAAGATGTCGTTGACCGTCACGCCCGGAACGGCCGCTCGGATCGCCTTGATGTCTAGGCCGTCCAGCGTCAGGAAATCGATCGTGATGTCTCCGCCCAACACGCCGTTGAATCGGGTCGGTAGGCGGTCGGCCGAGTACGTAGGTAGCTCTCCGGCCTCTTCCGCCTCCCGAACCGTCTCGGCCGCAACCTTTGTCACGGACAGACCCCGGCCGAAGCGGATCGCCTGGCCGGGCAAACCGACGACCGTGCGCCCGATCAAATCCAGCGACGAAAGCCCCGAACCGGCACGCTTCGTCTCCGGCTTCGGCGGACCGGAGAACAGAAGGTTGGTCAGATCGCGGATCGCCAGACCGTCACCGGCTCCGTGGTGGGTCTTGAGCATGATCAGCGTCAGATTGCCCGGCAGCTCGTCGATCCCGTGCACTCCGGTCATGACGTGCAACTCCCAGGGCGGCCGGGACAGGTCCATCGGCTCCCCGAGCGAGCGCCCGAGCAATTCACGAACCGGCGCCCACCCGGCAACAGGGGCACGATGGACGTGCACGTGATCATCGACGTCGAAATCGGCCGGGACCCAATATGGATAGTCCAGATCCAGCGGAACTCGCTGGAGGCGACTCGTGAACAGTGGCCAGTACCCGAATCTTTCGGTGATCCACCGAACCGCGTCGTCGTGCGTCATCTCTGCGAGCGGATGGCCCGTAGTGTCGAAGAAGTAGGCGCAGACCATGTGGCTCAGATGTCCGCCGGACTCGTTGTAGACGAACTCCGCGTCTCGCGGTCCCATCTGAGATACCGCGGCTGGCAACGAGTTCCGAAAGATCATGCATGCCCCTCAATTCCGACGCTGAACGAATGTCCGAATTGTAGCGAGCTGACATGCAGATCCTCTGGGTTCTGCTCGGAATCGTTGGGTATCACCAAATCCAGCAATCGGAAAAGGTGCCTGCGATTCCGATCGATCAGGAGGCAACCTCTTGGTCAGGTGAATCCGCAGTCTGCATCGCGGCTGCCGCCGCCAAATCATCGAAACTTGCTCGCAGTAGTTCGATGTAATGGTGGAGATCGGGCATGGTCGCGGTATCCGCGATGACGTTGAGGGTCAGTCCCCCACCTGCTGCGGCGACCATGAAATGCCGTAGCCCGTCCCCGTCGATAGGCGCTTGCACTGCAAGCACAGCCGCGCCCGGGGCGCCGGCAAGCGTCAACCCTTCGACCGAGAGAGGAATGTTACTCACCATGGTGTGCTGGTAACGCGGTCGATCGAGGCTGTGATCGTTCTGCTTGCGCGCATACGCCATCAATCTCATCAACGGCGCCGGCGTGGTCTCGACTGCGGCCCCGGCACGCCTGACCGCGGGATGGGACGTGCGCGCCTTCTCCGACCGTGCCGAACTCGAAATGAGCGCCAACCTCTCCAACGGGGACTTGACCTGGGTGTGCATATCCACCAGCAGAGCCACCAACTGATTCGCCGACTCCCACGCTTCGACCTTGCGTACCGAGCGAGGAACCATCGCGATCAAGGAATCTCGTGGCCGTTCGTCCTTTTCCGTGAGGTAGCGCGTCAGAGCACCTCCGACGACGGCGAGCAGAACGTCGTTGACAGTGGCACCGGGCACCGAATCCTTGATCGCACGGACCTGCTCCCCGGACATTGTCATCGGTTCCAGAGAGGCCACTCCACTCACCTTGCCGTTGAATCGAACTGCAGGCCTCTCGTTGAGGCTCTCCACCCATTCTCCTGCCCTCTTCGCAGCGTCAGCATCTCTCTGAGCGCGTCGGTTGCCTGGTACCTGCCTTGCGAAGCGATATATTCGGCCGGGAAACCCCAGTAGCGACTTGGTAAATATCCTCGCTCGCACAAACGGCACAGGCGGTTCGGACCCAGCCTGCTGCACCTTGCCCGAAAAGATAGTTTCGCCCAACGTCCTGATGGCGATACCGTCAGCTGCGCTGTGGTGAGACTTGAGCACCACCGCCGTCAGTCGGCCCGGCAATTCTTCAAGTCCCTCCAAACCTACGAAGAAGTGCAGTTCCCACGGCGGACGACGCAGGTCCATCTTCGTCGTCAACAACGCGCTCAACGGCTTTTGCAGTGCTGCCCATCCTGTGTCATCGATCTTGTTGACGTACACGTGCTTTCGCACGTCGAAGTCAGGGTCTGTCACCCAGTAGGGATGGTCCAGTCCCAACGGAGTCCGTTGGACTCGTTGAGTGAACATACGATCACATCCAAGGCGTGCGGTAACCCAGTCCACTGCCTGTTCTGCCGTGAATTCCGCGCTTGGGTGCAACGATGTCTCGAAGAAGTACACAGCGATCAGATGGTTCAGGTGACCAGCGCCCTCGTGATAGATGAATTCGGCATCGCGTGGGTTCAGCTGCGCCATCCTTACGCCTGACGTGTTGGACGCGCCCATTGAACTCCTTGTATCGCGGCTGGTTGCCCGCACATTCGCCTGAGTGCAAAGCTTGTGACTATAAATCCGGTGATTGCAAAACCAATGGTCCCCGAAGCCACAGGGCTACGGGGACCATAGTTTCAAGCAAGTGCAGGTTCGCCTGACTGCTCCGCTACGATGCTGTCCTCGACAACCGAACAATATGATGCAGTCGCTGGAGTGATCACGGCTTTTGTGGAGGATCCTTGATGATCTTGCTTCCAGTGGAAGTTAGACCAAGCATGCTCGATACCCACGTGATCATTCCGGTTAAATAAGTTTGCAGCATGACCGATTCCGTTCTTCTATGGCGTGGGGGAGGACGACAGCGCGTTCAAATACTTCACAAACGTGCCTACGAGATCGATCGATCCGAAATCGACGATCTTGGACAGGTAGTCCAGGAAGAGATCGAACATCTTTTCTCCTTCTCCTTTTACAGGCCGGCTACGGAACCGAGGACCGATTGGACGCTGCCCGCCGCAGCCTCACCGAGCGCACCGCCCATGTTGAGGCTTCCGGTGATCGACAAGAAGATTCCGTCAACGACCTTGACCAAGTAGAACAGTGGATCCACCAGGGATCCGACGTCAACGCTTGCGAGCGCACCTATCAAACTAGCTGTGTCCACCGTATTTCACACTCCTTGAGATTGATTTCGTTCACTGGGTAAAGAAATTCACTTCTCAGTCGACGTTCGGGAACCACCCGAAGTCAACCGAAGCCATAAACGGGGTAAACAAAGCCACCCCGAGAATGTTTTTGATCAACCCCCCGGCCTCGCCTTCGAGAACATCCGCAATCGATCCCAGATCCATCATTCACTCCTGTCATCAAGAAACATTGGAAGAAGAACTTGCAGGTGCCGTCAACTGAGGTCGATTGCCGAAACCAACGATCCGGTGACCCCGTCGATTCCCGGCATGAGCGAACCGGACCAGACGTTACCCAGCAGGTCGGTGAACAATGCCGCCGTTGTCTGCAGGAACATGACGATCATATTGAATCCCACGCTTTCGATTGGCCGCGAATACTCACGGAACATTTACATTGGAATGCTTGATGCAGCCCACAAAGAACCGGTCCAAGTAGCAATTAAAGAATCTCTGTCGAACGATGTAACCGAGATCCTCCGGGGTTGGTGCCCACTTTCCGCGGCTGTGACTGACATCAAGGTAGTGCAATAGGATCCGGTTTGGGTGCCTTTTGCCCAAGAATTTCAGATGGATCTGAAACCTGTTCCATATTCGCAGGTCTAGCGTCCAAGACGCCTGAAAATCGAGAAAAATGGAATAGCAACCGGAATGCACGTCGTCCGAAAGGCTTAGTACTTGAGGGTATTCAGAACAGAATTATCCACCAAAAGAACTAGAGGTATCCGCACTTCACAGGTTAGCGGAGGCGAACAATCGGGACGGAAAATATCAAACATCCTTCAACATTCGGATAGGTGAAGCTTCTCGTTCCCCACCTTCTCGATACACCTGTTACGCCATGAGGTTGTCCACACACACGCGGCCATCCACAAAGTGGCTTCTGAATCCGCGTCGTCAGGCCCTTGCCGCCACAGTGCATACGTGGAAGTTGTCACGAGAAACCAGTTGCTCGAGCAGGGCACCTCGAGCAGTTCGATCTCCCGATCCACGCGGTCAGGGCGACTCCATCGAATCCTGCCGTCGGTGTACTCCACCGAAGAACCTGGATACTTCGAGCGTTGCGTCGCGGTCACACTGTGGAAGCCCGAGGCCGTCCTCAGCCATACCAGCGCGGCCTGGCTGTGGGATCTCCTGCCGGAGGAACCACGCTTCGTCGAGGCCACCGTGGCTCCCAGCGTCCGAGCAGGCAGTCCGCAGTGGGTACGGCTTCACCGACGAACAGGAGTCTCGACGGATGAGTGGATGGGTTTACCGATCGTGCCGATCGAGCAGTGCTTCATCGACGTCGCGACCACTTTGCCACGCCCGGAACTCGAGGCCTTCTTCGACGCGGCGGTATCGACCCGAGTGCCGTGGAAGTCGATAGCCCAACTGTGTGATGCGAGCCGCGGCAGGCACGGGATCCCCGCCGTACGCGAACAACTCCGCACCTGTTGCCCGCTCACTCGTTCGGAACCGGAGCGAGCAGTCGCCCGTGCGCTGACTGCGCGCAACGTCCACCTGGAGATCAACGCTCGGGTCGGACCCTACTTCGGCGACCTGGTCGACACGCGAGCCCGGGTGATCGTGGAGATCGACGGGCGCGAATTCCATACCGACCCCGCAACTTTCAACAACGATCGACGGCGTCAGAACGCACTCGTTCTCGACGGATGGATGGTGTTGCGTTACTCCGCCGCCACCGCGATGGCCCATCTCGACGCTGTGGCGGACGAAATCATCACAGTGGTCCGAAGACGCCGACACAACCGGACGTAAGCGCGGGCGTAAACGCACACAGCATCGAGCGTGCAACGGGAAACCGCGATCGCGTCGCAGTAGTGGACAAAAATGCCCGCATTTATCTCCAGACAAGCAAAAGCCCGGCCCACCGAATGGTGGGCCGGGCTCTAGGAGCTAGGTGGAGATGGACTCAGAAGTCCATGCCGCCCATGCCGCCGGTCGGATCGCCTGCAGGCGCTCCGGCCTTCTCGGGCTTGTCAGCGACAACGGCTTCGGTCGTCAGGAACAGAGCCGCGATGGACGCTGCGTTCTGCAGTGCCGAGCGGGTGACCTTGACCGGGTCGTTGATGCCTGCAGCGAGCAGGTCGCCGTACTCGTTGGTCGCAGCGTTGAGGCCGTGACCTGCGGGCAGGTTGGAGACCTTGTCCGCAACAACGCCGGGCTCGAGGCCTGCGTTGAATGCGATCTGCTTGAGCGGAGCGGACAGTGCAACGCGAACGATGTTCGCGCCGGTTGCCTCGTCACCTTCGAGCTTGAGGTCGTCCAGTGCGGGAGCTGCCTGGAGAAGTGCAACGCCACCGCCGGCGACGATGCCCTCTTCGACGGCTGCCTTTGCGTTACGCACTGCATCTTCGATGCGGTGCTTGCGCTCCTTGAGCTCGACCTCGGTAGCAGCGCCGGCCTTGATGACTGCAACGCCGCCGGCCAGCTTGGCCAGACGTTCCTGCAGCTTCTCACGGTCGTAATCCGAGTCGCTGTTCTCGATCTCGGCGCGGATCTGGCTGACACGACCGGCGATTGCGTCGGCGTCGCCGGCACCCTCGACGATGGTGGTCTCGTCCTTGGTGATGACGACCTTGCGTGCCTGGCCGAGGAGCTCGAGGCCTGCGGTCTCCAAGGAGAGTCCGACCTCTTCGCTGATGACCTCGCCACCGGTGAGGATGGCGATGTCGGCGAGCTGAGCCTTACGACGGTCACCGAAGCCGGGAGCCTTGACGGCAACAGACTTGAAGGTGCCACGGATCTTGTTGACCACGAGGGTGGAGAGAGCTTCGCCCTCGACGTCCTCGGCGATGATCAGGAGCGGCTTGCCGGACTGGATGACCTTCTCCAGCAGGGGCAGCAGGTCCTTGACCGTGGAGATCTTGGAGCTGACGAGCAGGATGTACGCGTCTTCGAGGACGGCTTCCTGACGCTCTGCATCGGTGGCGAAGTACGCCGAGATGTAGCCCTTGTCGAAGCGCATGCCCTCGGTGAGCTCGAGCTGCAGGCCGAAGGTGTTGGACTCCTCGACCGTGATGACGCCTTCCTTGCCGACCTTGTCCATAGCCTCGGCGATGAGCTCACCGATGGACGGGTCGCCGGCGGAAATACCGGCGGTAGCAGCGATCTGCTCCTTGGTGTCGATCTCCTTGGCGGTCTCGAGCAGGCGAGCTGTGACAGCCTCGACAGCCTTCTCGATGCCGCGCTTGAGGCCGAGCGGGTTCGCGCCGGCTGCGACGTTGCGCAGGCCTTCACGGACCAGAGCCTGTGCGAGAACGGTAGCGGTGGTGGTGCCGTCGCCAGCGACGTCGTCAGTCTTCTTGGCGACCTCCTTGACGAGCTCGGCGCCGATCTTCTCGTACGGGTCGTCGAGTTCGATCTCCTTGGCGATGGAAACACCATCGTTGGTGATCGTGGGGGCGCCCCACTTCTTTTCGAGAACGACGTTGCGACCCTTGGGGCCCAACGTCACCTTGACAGCGTCGGCGAGGGCGTTGAGGCCTCGCTCGAGGCCACGACGTGCCTCTTCGTCGAACGCGATGATCTTTGCCATTGCGAAGTGATCCTCCGGATAGGGGGTGACACACAAGGTGACCGCTCGTCGGGTCACCTCATCGGCACAAGGCGACCGTTTGACCAGTCACCTCATTACACGGGCGACCGATTTGCCTGGTCACCCATCTACGCCTGTGGTCTAGTCAGTGCCCGCGACGGACGACCGGGGGTGTCTATGGTTCCCGGTCTCACTGCCTCGACCTGGCACTCACGGTTCGCGAGTGCCAACTGCATTTTTAGCACTCGAGCGTGCCGAGTGCAAGGTTGAGCCTCAGCCCGCGATGCAGAACTGTCCGTTACTCAAATTGACCGCAAACGAGAGCACTCCGACGCAGTCGACGCCGTTGGCATCGGCCGTAGCGCCCGCTCCGTAACCGGCGATGGCGAAGGTGACGTTGCCGTCAGCCGCCCCGGCCCGCGCGATACCGCCGCCGAGCGCAAATGCCTGCGCCTGACCGTTACCGCGAGAAGCCCCCAGCGCGGTTCCGAAGCCGTTTGCATATGAATTGGAGTAGCCGTTGTCGGCGGCGACGCTCACAGCGGTACCGCTCTCGGCAGCACCGGCCTGCGAACGGCCGGCTCCGACGGACTGCGCGCCGCAGCTCGCGGTCTCTGAGACCTGGATGTCATTGGCCGACGGCGGCGAGACACACGTGACGGGGGCTGCCGAAGCAGCTCCCGCACCGGTCAGCGCCAGCCCGGCGGCGAGCCCCATACCTACAGTCATCACAGCCCCTGTTCTCGCCAGGCGGCCCCCCAACCGACTACTGGAAATTCCGCTGACTCGAGAGGATGAGCGACGGAACCAGACTGACGAGATCAAGGGCATAGAAAACTCCTTCGTGGAACAGGTTCATTGGATTCGGGCGCGAGAGTACCCGCTCGAGTGAAGTCCGTCACCCCCGCCTGGTCAAGCCTCGAGGACGACCCCGAGAAGGGCCGGAAGATCCGCGACCGAATCGATGACATGATCAGGCTTCTGAACCGACAGGTCGAGCACTGTTTGCCGAAACTTGCCTGTGCGCACCAGAACTCCGGTCAGGCCGACCCGCTGTGAGGAGAGGACGTCCCCGATCAGGTCGTCGCCGACCATCACCGTCGCCTCAGGTTCGACATGCATCAGCTCCGTGGCTGTCAGGAACCCCGTGAGAGACGGTTTACCCACTGCGGCGATATTTACACCTGCCACTTCCTCGAAGCCCGGCAAGTACGTTCCGGTGTCGATCCGAAGGCCGTCTACGGTCTCCCACATCATCCCGCGGTGCATCGCGACGACGGGCACACCGGCGAGCAGAAGTTCGAGCACTCGGCTCAGCGCCTCGTGGCTGAACTCCGGGCCGGCGCCGCCGAGAATCACGACCTCCGGATCGGCGTCGTCGAATTCGATTCCCTCGAGATCGGCAGACACGTCACCGTGATTGAGGACCCACGCCCGCGCGTCCGGATACGTCGCCCGCACGTACTCCCCTGTGAGCCTGGCGGCAGTAACTATCTGGCTCGCCTCGACCTCGATACCGGCGTCGCACAACCCCTGCGCGATGAGCGTCGAACTGCGCGAGGTTGTGTTGGTCAGAAATCCACAGGCCAATCCGCGCCGCCGAACTTCGCGTACCGCTTCCCCTGCTCCCTCGATCGGCTGCCAGGACGTGAGCAGGACTCCGTCGATATCGAACAGAACACCTTCGATGTCGGCCATTGCACCAGCCTATATTCGCCATCGAGGTCCTGCCGAGGCGTCGTAACCCGAAATCCGTCGATCGCTCAGTAGGCTCCCACCCATGGACCTGCGCGACGACGACCTCTTCTCCGTTGCCGGTTCTCTGGCCGAATTGCTCGGCGCTCCCGTCACGATCGAGGACGAGAACTCGACTGTCCTCGCGTACTCCGGCGGCGAGCAGGCCGTGGACGAAGCTCGCATCGGCACGATCCTCGGCCGGCAAGTACCCAGCCGATTCCGCCAATTACTCTCCGATGCAGGAGTATTCGATCGCCTCCACCGAGAGAGCGACCCAATCTACGTCGACCTCGAAGACCCTGCGATCACTCCGCGCCTGGTTATCGCAGTTCGCGAGAACGATCACCCCGTCGGCTCGATCTGGGTTGCACTCGCCGGAACACCGACGCCCACACAGGAATCGATACTTCGATCCGCGGTATCTGTCGTGGCCGAGAGAATCGCCTCGGAGCGTGACCGGGTCGACAGCACACGCCGTCGCCAATCCCAGCGCGTCCAAGCTCTGATCGGCGGTGGCGAACCCGCATTCCGCGCCGCAGACGACTTGCGGTTGGCAGGCCCGCTCACCGTCGTCGCCGTCGGAACCGTTGCGGGACCACTGCCGGCGGGACTGGTCGCCTCTTTGAGCTTGTACCTCGACACTCTGGCCGTCGACGCCGTTGCCGCTCAACTGTCCGAGACCATCTACCTTGTCATCGCGACAGACGAGACCAACGCTCGCCGATTGTCCGCCGACTTCCTCACGCGCGCCCGTGGTCGCGAATTCCTGGCAGTGGCCGTCGGCCGGACCGTGAAGTCTGCAAGCGAATCACATCTTTCGCGCTCGGACACCGACCATGTTCTCGGAGCGCTTCGTCATGGCCGGTCCGGCGGAACCGTCGCGGGAATGAGGGACACGTTGGCCTCCGTTCTCGCCCTGCACGTCGCCGACATCATCGACGGACTCGGCGACTCCACACCACTCGGAAGCCTCGAACGTCACGACTCTCAGCACGGCAGCGATCTGGTCGCGACGGCAAAGGCCTTTCTCGAGCACGGCGGTGACGTGGCGAATTCTTCTGCCGCACTGCATGTTCACCCCAACACGCTCCGCAACCGTCTGCGTCGAGGCAAGGAGATGTGCGGCGTCGACCTGACCGACGCCGACACCCGCTTGATTCTGATGCTGCAGTTCAAACTCGGTCGCTGATCAGGCGCGGCGGTGCGTTGTGCGAATCCACAACGAGGTAGCTCCGACGATGGCCGAACGGCCAGTCCTTTTGCCGCCCCCGCGATTCATGCTTGAGAGAAGAGCCGGATGTGACCGGCGTCTCGGTTCGAGCAGAGTCTGTAGAAGGAGTGCGTCATGGGAACTCGTCAGAGCCCCGATCGTGTGGTCGTGGTCGGTGCGGGTGTTGTCGGATTGTCGACGGCCTGGTTCTTGCAGGAACGTGGAGTCGAGGTCACCGTCGTCGATCGCGACGGCGTCGCAGCCGACGCGAGCTGGGGCAACGCCGGTTGGCTTGCCCCCGCATTGACGCTTCCGCTGCCCGAACCCGCAGTGCTCCAATACGGCTTGCGCGCGATGCTCAGCCCGTCGTCCCCGGTGTACGTGCCACTGACCACCGATCTGAAGCTGATTCGGTTCCTGGTCGGGTTCGCGCGCCACTGCACGCCGTCGAAGTGGCAGGAAGCGATGTCGGTCTACACCGAGGTCAACCGAACAGCCTTGGGCGCGTACGACGAACTCGCCGACGGTGGCGTCAAAGAGCTGACCCGTCTGGCCGATCCTTTCCTCGCCGCGTTTGCGTCCGAGAAGGACCGACAGACTTTGGTGGACGAGTTCCATCACGTCGAAGCCGCGGGCGGCGAGGTCGACTTCGACCTCCTCGACTACGACGCGATTCACTCGCTCGAGCCTTCACTCGGCCAGGGTGTGAAAGCCGGTTTGCGCCTGCGCAATCAGCGTTTCATCGATCCCCCGTTGTTCGTGAACTCGTTGGCGGACGCGGTTCGTGAACGCGGTGGAGAAATCGTCAGCGGTTTCGACGTCACGCAGATCGACGATCGGGTCGGCGGAGTCACTGTTCGAAGTGCACACGGTGATTCACGCGACGGCGACGCCGTGGTCATCTCGAGCGGTGCCCGCTTGAACAAGCTCGCAGCACCGTTCGGTGTGCGCAAACTGGTGCAGGCCGGACGCGGATACAGCTTCAGTGTCAAGCCCGAGCACCTCCCCAAGAACCCTGTGTATTTCCCCACCCAGCGCGTCGCATGCACTCCGTTGCACGATCGCTTCCGAGTGGCCGGAATGATGGAATTCCGCAGCCCTGACGCGCCGCTGGATCCACGCCGCGTGCAGGCGATCATCGATGCGGCCAAGCCGATGCTCAGCGGCATCGACTGGACTGCGCGGGAAGAGGAATGGGTGGGATCACGACCGTGCACTACCGACGGCTTGCCGTTGATCGGAGCCACGAAGTCGCCGCGGGTGCACGTCGCCGGTGGTCACGGGATGTGGGGAATCGCTCTGGGTCCGTTGACCGGAAAGATGGTGGCCGACTCGATGACCGGCGCTCAGACGCCGACCGTCATGCGCCACTTCGATCCGCTGCGCTGACAGCCGGTTTCACCCACTTGTAGTACGCGCCCGTCAGCAGAACCAGCCATCCGGCACCGACGAGCAGCGCAACTCGGGTATCGGCGATGACGCCGAGCAACACGATGACAAAAGCCAGGAACACGATCGCGAAGATCTGACCGTACGGCCACAGCGGCACTGGAAACTTCAGTGCCGCTGTTTCGTCTGCACTCATCTGAGCGCGGGAACGGAACTGCGAGAGCAGGATCATGATCCAGACGAAAATGGTGGCGAAGGTCGCCAGCGAGGCGATAACGAGGAACACCTGGTCCGGGATCAGGTAGTTGAGCAGTACTCCCACCAACAGGGCACCGGTCATGATGACAACAGTCATCCACGGAACACCGTTGGCGGAGACTCTCTTCATCACCTGCGGGGCCTGACCGGCATGCGACATTCCGAACATCATGCGACCCGCACCGAAAACGTCGCTGTTGATCGCGGACAGGGCCGCGGTGATGACAACGATGTTGAGGATCGATGCGGCCGTTCCCAATCCGAGGTTCTCGAAGATCTGGACGAACGGGCTGTTGTCGGAGTTGATGGTCTGCCACGGAATGATCGCCATGATGACGGCGAGGGTGCAGATGTAGAAGAGAATGATGCGCACCGGGACCGTGTTGACGGCTTTCCTGATGGTCTGCGCCGGATCCTCGGCTTCGCCCGCGGTGATACCGATGATCTCGGTGCCGCCGAACGCGAACATGACGATCGCGAAACACGCGACGAATCCGCCGAAGCCCGTCGCGAAGAACCCGCCGTCCGACCAGAGGTGGCTGATTCCGGCATCGGTGTCGTGAACGCCGAATCCGAACACGATGATCGCGATGCCGCCGGCGATCATCGCGATGATGGCGGTGATCTTCACGAGCGTGAACCAGAATTCCAGTTCGCCGAACACCTTGACGCTCAACAGGTTTATCGCGCCGATGAAGAAGACGACAGCCAGAACCCAGATCCATCTCGGTACGTCCGGGAACCAGAACTGCATGTACAGGCCGAAGGCAGTGACGTCGGCAAGGCACACGATCACCATCTCGAACGTGTACGTCCACCCGGTCATGAAACCGGCGAGTGGTCCGAGGTGCTTGTTCGCGTACTCGCTGAACGAACCGGAAACCGGGTTACGGACCGCCATCTCGCCGAGCGCTCGCAACACCAGGTAGACCGCGATACCGCCGATCAGGTAGGCCAGGAGCACCGACGGGCCGGCTCGTTTGATGGCCTCGGCGCTGCCGTAGAACAGTCCGGTTCCGATGGCTGATCCGAGGGCGATGAAGCGGATATGGCGCGCTGTCAGCCCTCGCTTGAGGCCATCCTGCGTCGCGGCGTCGCTGTTCACTTCTCGGTACTCCAGTCGGATGGATCGTCATACGTGCGCGAACCATTGTCCGCTACCACCGCGCGTGTTCCCGCACGACCCTGTTGGACGGCCGTACAGTGACCTGACACACATGGTCCATTGACGGATCGCTTACGATCGACAAAAGTGTTTGTAACTTTACGTAGCATCAACTCGACTGGAGAGACTGTGTCCAACACCCTCGAAGCAAGCATCGACATCGACGCATCACCGCAGGACGTGTGGGCAATCGTCGCCGACCTGCAGCGCATGGGCGAATGGAGCCCCCAGTGCAAGGTGATGAAGGTAATCGGCGGGACCGTGCGTGAGGGCGCCAAGACGATCAACGTCAACCGCAAGGGCCTGCTGGTCTGGCCGACGTCGTCGAAGGTCGTTCGCTTCGAGCCCAACAAGTCGGTGGCGTTCCGCATCGCGGAGAACCGCACGATCTGGTCCTACGAACTCGAGCCGACCGCTACCGGCACCAAAGTGACCGAGCGTCGCGAGGCTCCCACCGGAACGTCGAAGGTCTCGCAGTTCCTCGTCAAGACCGTCCTGGGCGGAAACGCCGACTTCGAGGTCGAGCTCGTCGAAGGCATGAATGCCACATTGAAGCGTGTGAAGAGCGAGGCCGAGGCGGCTGCACGCACCTCTGCTTGACCCTCGACCTGGTCGAGGCATCAGGATCCGTTCCATGGATCCGGTGATGACACAGATAGCGCAGGCACAAGAATTGGCGAGCTCCGGCGATCGAGCCGGGGCTCGCTCTGCGTTCGAGAAGATGTGGGAAGAGATCAGCGCCGCCCCCGATGCGCTCCACATCGTCTCCCTCGCGCACTACATGGCCGACGTTCAAGACGATCCGGCTCAGGAGCTCTGCTGGGACCTGCGCGCCCTCGACGCTGCCGATTCGTTGACCGACGCGCGAGCCCAGGAACACCACGCATCGCTGCAGGTCGCCGGTTTCTATCCATCGCTGCACCTCAACCTGGCTGCCGACTACCGCAAACTCGGACGCGACACCGAGGCCGTCGAACATCTGACGAAGGCCGAGGCGTCGGTCGGCACACTCGCCGACGACGGTTACGGCCGGATGATCAGGGGCGCCATCGAGCGACTGCGGGCAGAATTGATCCGTGACCACTAGTTCCGCCCTCTTGACGATCGGCGAGATGTCCCGGGCGTCAGCGCTCCCGATCAGCGCTCTGCGGTTCTACGACAAGGAAGGCGTGCTCGTCCCGCATTCCGTCGATCCGCACACCGGTTACCGCTGGTACACCGACGATCAGCTCCGCGACGCCCGCATGATCGCCGGTATGCGACGCGTCGGTGTTCCGATCCGCGACATGATGGCCGTCCTGACCGGGCCGGAACCGCATTCGTGCCTGGACGCCCATCTGCGCAACCTCGAGGACGGTCTCGCCGACGCCCGCGCCGAACTGGGGCGAATTCACCGGCTGATCGATTCGCTACCTGCCTCCGGCGGCGTGGACATCGACTCGTGGGATCTACGACGCGCACTCGACGCCGTGCTGTTCGCCGTGAACGAGGAATCGGAGTTCCCGATACTTCGCGGCGTCCACCTCGACATTCACGACGGCGTCGCTGCGTTTGTCACCACTGATCAGTTCCGGCTCGCGGTCGCAGAGGTGAAAGTTCACTCTGCTCTGACGGTGTCCGCTGTCGTTCCCGTGGCCTTCGCGCGATTGTTGCGCGATGTCGCCGGCGTCGTGACGCTGACTTTCTCCCCGCGCACGGTGACTGCGTCGTATCCGGGGGGTGAGGTGTCCAGCCCGCTGATCGAGGACGGAGAGTTCCCTGATCACCGAATCCTGCGCGAGCACAACGACGCCGTCGAACTGAGCGGCGACCACCTTGCCGCCCTGCTCAACGGCACCGAGGACAGTGCCGTCGTCAGCGTCGGCGAAGACGGTGGTGCCCGGGTGGATCCGGGCGGAACAGATCCCCGTGAGAGGTTCCGAGTACTGGTCGACCGGCAGCGACTGCGCGACGCCGCCGCAGCCCAACCGGGGCGGCAACTGGTGATCCGAGTAAGCGGTGCGACGCTCCCGCTGGCGATACGCACCGGCGACTGTGTCGGGTACTACTCGTACTTGATGCCACTACAGCCTGTAGGAGAGAAGGCGTTCACGTAATCTATGGATGCTCTACCACCCCGTACTGTCAGTGCGACCAGCAGAAGACCTACCGAGTAGTTAGAGGAGCCTGTGGCACGCCGACCCACACCCCCCGGAACCCCGCAACCCACCGGGATCGGACATATCGTCGATCTGGTTCGCCATGCGATTCCGCCACTTCATCCCGCCGGCCTGCCGTTCGTGCTGGCCCCGCTGGGAGTTGCAGCTCTGGGCCGCAACCGTAAGTGGGTGCGCCGAGCCGGTCTGACCACCGCCGCCGCATGCGCCACGTTCTTCCGTCACCCGCACCGGGTGCCGCCCAACCGCATCGGCGTCGTCGTCGCACCCGCCGACGGCGAGGTGGCGCTGGTCGACAACGCCGTTCCGCCCGCCGAGCTCAATCTCGGAAGCGAGCCGCGCCCGCGCGTCAGCATCTTCCTGTCGGTTCTCGACGTGCATGTCCAGCGCAGCCCTGTCGGTGGCACGGTCAAAGAGGTCGTTCACCAGGCAGGCAAGTTCCTCTCCGCAGATCTCGCCGACGCCAGCGAGGTCAACGAGCGCAACAGCATGCTGATCGAAACCGCCGATGGTCACGACGTTGCGGTTGTCCAGATCGCGGGACTGCTCGCACGCCGCATCGTCTGCTACGCCGGTGTCGGTGACGTCCTGCCGATCGGCGACACGTACGGACTGATCCGTTTCGGCTCACGCGTCGACACCTATTTCCCCGCCGGAACCACACTCCTGGTCGAGCCGGGACAACGCACGATCGGTGCTGAAACAGTTATCGCGCAACTGCCGTGAAGACGCCGAAGATGAAGTCAGCCGTGAAGAAGCCGGGAGCAGCCCAACCCGGCGCGAAGATGCCCAAACGCACCCAGGCGGTGCGGTTGCTGCCGTCCGTCATCACCATCCTGGCGCTGTGCGCCGGGCTGTCCGCCGTCAAATTCGCTCTCGACGGACAACCCGGTACCTCGCTCGCGATGATCGGCGCCGCTGCCGTCCTCGATTCACTCGACGGCCGCATCGCGCGACTGCTCGACGCCACCAGCAAGATCGGCGCCGAACTCGACTCACTGGCCGACTCCATCTCCTTCGGCGTCGCCCCGGCCCTGGTCCTGTACGTGACCTTGCTGGACGGCACCAGCATCGGCTGGATCATCGCGTTGATCTACGCGGTCAGCATCGTGTTGCGACTCGCACGTTTCAACACTCTGCTCGACGACGACGACGTCCCCGCGTATGCACGTGAGTACTTCGTCGGCGTTCCGGCTCCGGCCGGCGCACTCATCGCCCTCACTCCCCTGGCCGCGACGGCTCAGTGGGGTGACGGCTGGTGGTCTTCGCACTTCGTCGTCATCGTGTGGACGCTCTTCTCGGCTGCACTGATCGTCAGCCGCATCCCGACGCTGGCGATGAAGTCGGTATCCGTGCCGCCGCACATGGCGGCCGGCCTGCTCGTCCTGGTGACGTTGGCTGCGGCCGCACTCATCACCTACCCGTACATCCTGCTGATCGTTCTCATCGCGATCTACCTGGTGCACATCCCGTTTGCCGTGCACTCGAAGCGGTGGGTGGCAGCACGTCCCGAAACCTGGGACATCAAGCCTTCCGAACGCCGCGCGATCCGACGCCAACCCAACGTCGGTGGCCGCCGCTCGGCCGCTCGTCTCGGATTGCGGCGACCCCGCTAGTCCACGACGTACTCTCGAGAGGTGACTTCGCCGGAACTCGCCCTCACCGTTCGACTCAACACCTCTGCCGCCGACCTACGCCGCGGGGTAGTGCGCTTGCACCCCGAAGCGTTGGCGGCGTTGGGCATCCGCGAATGGGATGCCATCGCACTCATGGGAGCCCGCGGCACCGCGACCGTCGCGGGCCGTGCGCCCACCGGAACCCCGGCAGGCACGATCCTTCTCGACGACGTCACCATGTCGAACGTCGGCCTGACCGAGAACTCATCCGTCGTGGTCGGTCCGGTGACGGTGTACGGAGCGCGATCCGTCTCCGTCACCGGCTCGTCCATGGCGACAAATTCGATCAGCTCGACGGTTCTGCGACAAGCCCTTCTGGGCAAGGTCGTCAGCGTCGGCGACACGGTCTCGCTCCTCCCCCGCGATCTCGGTCCGGGTACGAGCACTTCCGAAGCCACCCAAGCGCTTTCCCGTACCTTCGGCGTCGCGTGGACATCCGAACTGCTCACCGTCACGGCCGTCGAACCTGCCGGTGGTCCGGTCAGCGTCCAGCCGAATTCGGCGGTCAACTGGGGTTCCGGCTCGGCGGGCACACTGACACCGAGTGCGCTTGTTTCCAGTCCGGCCGCCGTCGCGATCGAGCCTGCACCGTCGGTTCCGCTGGATCACCTCGTCGGCGCGCAAGCGCAGGCAGCCAAGCTGACCGAGTGGCTCGGCCTGGCACTCGACGAACCAGAACTGCTCCGTACGCTCGGCGCCTCCCCGCACCTCGGCGTCCTCATCACGGGCCCCGCCGGCGTAGGCAAAGCCACGTTGGCCCGCTCGGTCCTGTCCTCGCGCAAACTTGTCGAACTCGACGGCCCGGGAGTCGGTGCCACCGAGGCGAATACCCGCCTGCAGCGAATCGTCGACGCCGTTGCTGCCGTGCGCGGCGGTGGTGTACTGCTGATCAGTGACATCGACGCTCTGCTTCCGGCCACCGCGGAACCGGTATCCGCACTGATCCTCGAACAATTGCGCAGCGCCGTCGCAACCCCGGGCGTGGCATTCGTCGCGACCTCCGCCCATCCGGAAACCGTCGACGCGCGCCTTCGCGGCCAGGATCTCTGCGATCGAGAACTCGCACTTACCCTGCCGGACGGCGCAACTCGCAAGGCGTTGCTCGAACTCCTGCTCCGCCGCGTGCCCACCGGAACCCTCGAACTCGACGCCATCGCCTCGCGCGCACCCGGATTCGTGGTCGCCGACCTCGCGGCGCTCTGCCGTGAAGCTGCCTTGCGAGCGGCGACGCGGGCGTCCAAATCCGGTGATTCTCCGGAGATCACGCAGGAAGATCTTGTCGGGGCCCTCGAAGTGATTCGGCCACTGTCCCGTTCGAGTACCGAAGAACTGTCGATCGGCAGCGTCACCCTCGACGACGTCGGCGACATGGTCGAAACCAAACAGGCCCTCACCGAAGCGGTGCTGTGGCCGCTGCAGCACCCCGACTCCTTCGCGCGCCTCGGTGTCGACCCGCCCCGCGGCGTGCTCCTCTACGGCCCTCCTGGCTGCGGCAAGACGTATCTCGTTCGCGCCCTTGCCAGCTCGGGGCACCTCAGCGTTCATGCCGTGAAAGGCGCAGAGCTGATGGACAAGTGGGTCGGCGCCTCCGAAAAGGCCGTAAGAGAGTTGTTCCAGCGCGCACGCGATTCGGCGCCCTCGTTGATCTTCCTCGACGAAATCGACGCCCTTGCCCCGCGTCGTGGTCAAAGTTCCGACTCCGGGGTGTCAGATCGCGTCGTAGCCGCGTTGTTGACCGAACTCGACGGCGTCGAACCGCTACGCGACGTCGTGGTGTTGGGCGCCACCAATCGACCGGATCTGATCGACCCGGCTCTCCTGCGCCCCGGCAGACTCGAACGTCTCGTATTCGTACCGCCGCCGGATGCGGAGGCTCGCAAAGCGATTCTGCGTGCTTCCGGCAAGTCGGTACCGCTCGCCGAAGATGTCGATTTGGACATTCTGGCCGTCGATCTCGAGGGATACTCGGCAGCAGACTGCTCGGCTCTCCTGCGTGAGGCTGCACTCGCCGCCATGCGTCGGAGCATGGACGCGGCCGACGTGACGGCCGCGGACGTGGCAACCGCCCGTGAGAAGGTACGTCCCTCACTCGATCCCGAGCAGGTGGCACACCTACAGGCGTACGCGGACAACCGATAAGGACTGACCATGGCTGCTGATCTGGTTCTGTACGGCGACATCGTGACCATGCACGAGGACTCACCACGCGCCCAGGCGCTCGCCGTGACGGGAGGCCGGATCACGGCCGTCGGCGCGCGCACGGACGTCGAGGAACTGGTGGGGCCGGATACCCGCGTCGTCGACGTCGGAGGTGCCGCTGTTCTGCCGGGGTTCATCGAGCCGCACGGTCACCCCCTGGAAGAAGCCATCGTTCTCGGGCCTGACGTCGTCGACATCCGGCCTGTCACGATCGCCGAGGCGGATGCCGTAGTCGCTGCCGTCGTCGACACGGTTCGTTCGCGAGGTGCTGCCGGCGCTTCTCTGAACGGTTGGGACCCGTTGCTGCAGAAGGGCCTACCCGACCCAACCATCCCCTGGCTGGACTCCGTCGCGCCGGAGTACCCGCTCGTGATCATGCACAACTCGGGTCACGTCGCGTATTTCAACACGGCGGCAGCAGTGCAGGCCGGCATCACCCGCGATACCCCCGATCCGATCGGCGGATCGTACGGCCACGACGCGACGGGCGCACTCGACGGGGCCGCGTACGAAATGCCCGCGGTGTTCGCAGTCGCGGGCCACGCAGTCACCATCGGTGACGACTTCCCCGCACTGGTGGCGGCCGAATGCGCCCGGCTGAACGCCGCCGGAATCACCACCATCGCCGAATTGTCGTTCGACCCCAAGATGCGACCGGCCCTTGCAGCGATAGCCGACGCCGGACTGCTCACCACCCGCTTGCGGCTCTACGAAATGTCCAACGACGCACGCACTACCGAGGCCTCGCTCGGCGACGGAAACGACCTGGTGCGCCAGATCGGGATCAAGGTCTGGTCCGACGGTTCGCCGTGGGTCGGCAACATCGCCACCAGCTTCCCGTATCTCGATACCGAAGCCACCCGCGCGCTCGGGATCGCCTGCACGCACGGGCATGCCAACTACACCGGCGAACAGATCCACGACATCAGTTCCGCTTACTTCGCCAAGGGGTGGCAGATGGCGTGCCACGCCCACGGCGACGACGCGATCACCATGGTTCTCGATGCGTGGGAGCAGCTACTGAAAGAGCATCCCCGGCCCGATCACCGGTTGCGTCTCGAACACGTCGGCGCGATGCGTCCGGATCAGTTCGTCCGCGCAGCGGAACTGGGCGTCACGGTCAGCATCTTCATCGACCACTTGCACTACTGGGGTGACGTTCTGGTGGATGACCTGTTCGGACCCGAATACGGATCCGTCTGGGCCGCAGCAGGTTCTGCGCTGGCAGCCGGGCAACGGTTCACCTTCCACAACGACGGTCCCGTCACCCCCGCCAATCCGCTACGGAATATGCAGGACGCCGTCACCAGGCTTTCGCCCAGCGGCCGCGTCGTCGCGCCCCAGGAGCGGATCCCCGTGGACGCCGCCGTTCGCGCCCACACGGTCAACGCCGCTTGGCAGCTGTTCAGCGAAGATCACATCGGGTCCATCTTCCCCGGCGCCTACGCGGATCTTGTTGTCCTGTCGGCGAATCCCCTCGATGTCGAGCCGACCGAGTTGGCCGACATCACGGTGCTCGCCACCACCCTGGAGGGCCGGACGGTGTACGGGGACCTGAGCGCGATCGGCTGATCGGTCGCCGAACGCCGTGGACAAAAGCCGATAACCTTCTCTGCTCGAGTTCCAAGGATCGTTGCGAGAACGGAGACGGCGCAAGTGGTCTCAGGGTTCAGTGCGGATGTCGTCAATGACCTGGGCAATCGCATGTTTCGCCCAGTCCGTGATCTGCTCGTTCGTGTCGCGGTAGTACGGCAAGGCAACCAATGCAATCGACAGAGCCCATGCGCGGCCACGCGTCCAAGTGCCCTCGTCCACGTCAACACGAAGCCGGAATGTATGCCGAGTGCTCGGCGTCAGCAGAGTCCATGCAATGAGGCAGTCGAGATTGCCTGCCGCAAATCGAATGAAGATCCGAAAAGTCCCAAAAATCGGAATTGTCGAAAATTATTGCATAGGAACAGTTTTCGAGATACAAGTCTTGTGTTCGAAACTTTGTTCGATTAGACTTTCGGCATGAACAGTCGGGAAGCATGGCAGCTGGATGGTGAGGACCTCAAGAGTGAGGTTCTGGATCTGGTGCGTGTCCGACACGAGTTGCAGTCGCGGATGGTGTTGTTGATCGTGGAGATGTTTTCCCGGGAGGTTCTCGGCGGGAAGGGTTTTCGGGCGATCGCACAGTGGTTGCACGGTTCGACGAATCTGGAGATCGGTGAATGCAGTCTGCTGGTCGGGTTGGCGCGGTTGTTGATGCTCGAACCCGTGGTCGGCGATGCGTTTCACCGTGGTGACGTGGATGCGTTGAAAGCCCGTCAGGTCGCGTCGTTTTGTCAGCATCCACCGAAGAACATGACGCCGGCGGATGTGGACAAGGCCCGCGGGATCTTGTTGGGGTTGGCGTCGAAGAACATTGCCGATTGTGATGCGGTGCGGGCGGCGATCCGCCGAATCGAGAAGCAGTACGGAAAACGCGAGGACGGTGTTCCGGTCGGGGAAGATTCGGAGCGCAACGAGTTCTACGCCTCGAAAGGCCTGTACGGCAGAGTAACTGTGAAGGGTGATCTGGATGCGGTCAACGGGGCCCGTCTGATCACGCTGCTGTCGAGTTTGTCGGCTCCGACACCGGAGAAAGACGGTGTCAAGGACACCCGCACGCCAGCACTACGGCGCGCGGACGGGTTCTGCGAACTCCTGCGCCGCTACGAGCGAGCGGGGTTGGGCCCGATCGAAGGCGGAGTGAAACCACACATCACGGTCACCGCCAGCGCGAAAGACATGACGGACCTGCAAGCTTTGAAAGACCTCCTGCCGTCCACTGAGGAACTCGGGTTCGCGTGGACGGATTGGGTGGGTC
>NZ_JBFUJN010000038.1:0-35014 GCF_056401335.1 Rhodococcus sp. P4_F3_2 | reverse complement strand
CCCGCAGCCGGCACCTAAATCCGCCGGCGCCCCACACACCCCCAACAACCACCCCGGGACATGCCATCACCGCATTTCAAAGACACAAAGCGCACACCGGGACGCCCGCACCACTCCCGAGCACCAGGCGCGATACCCCGTGGCAGGCTTAACGGTGGCACCGGGGCTGCGCACTGTACAACTAACAGATGAGGAGTTACATCAATCGCCATCACACACTGATCGTGCTCACCGTGATGGTTGTTGTACTGGGCTCGCTGTGGTGGACGAAAACGATCGCCTTCACCCGATCACTAGCCATTTCCTTCAGTTCCGAACCGTCCGAGCTCGTTCCGCGCGGCGATCCCGCAGACATCACTCCCACAATCGTCGCCAGCTTCCCGTTCCCCGAAGAGACGGTGAACCTCGTCGCGGACAGAATCGCCAACACCCACGGCGGCAACACATCCGACTACGAATCAACCCTCACCATCACCGACACAATTGATTTCGCCGGAAAAGTCGTGACAGCACGCGGACGAACACCACTCGCCACCCAACGAATGGCGAACTACGGCGCACAAGCACTGAGCGAGCTGATCAACGAAGCCACCTTCGCACGGACAGGCCAAGCAAAAGTTTCCTTGCTGGTGCTCACCGACTAAACGGCGCCGCTGTTAGCCGAGCGCGCAGCTCACCGAGATCCACCACACGCACGCGACAAAAACCCGCCTCTATCCCCGATCAACCGGCATCGACCACGTGGGTTCAGGTGGTGGTTGTCGCCGCCGCGAATAGAACGCCGCACCAATCAACACCCACCCGGCGATAGCGAACGCCGACGCCGCACCGTCGAATACCACCATCACCACGCGCTGGTCGTCGGACGGCGCATAAGTACACGAGGATCCGACAACCGGCAGCCACACCCTCGACGCACTCTCCAACGCCACAGCGGAATCGGCTGCACACAGCTCATACGAAGACCGTCCCACCCCAACGAACGCGAAAGCACCGAACGCCCCCACCACCAACACCAAGCCCACACCAAACAGCACCCACCGACGCCACCGCGTCCCTCCCCCGCATGCCATCACCCACGCACCATAAGCCGAGCAGCGGCGCGATACGACTCGAAGGCTGACGGCACATCGGGCCGGCCCCTCCCCACTGCGGCAAAGGGGCCGGCCCCTTTGCCGATCGAGATTCGAGTGTTTGCATCAACACGCCTGCACTGTGAAATCTGATGCCGCGGTAGACGATCAAGTCCCACTCTCTGCACATTCGACGGTAGTTCACACCTTGCCGGTCGCAGCACCTCGACCACATTGGTTGAGTGCGCTGTCTCCGCTTTGCCCGAAGGGGGCGCGCTATGGACGTATCCATGTTGCACACCATGACCGAAAACCTCGCAGAATGGCTCTCCGAGGTCACTCAAGGTGACCTCAGGCAGCCAACGCCGGTGCCCGCATGGGATATCGGCGACCTGTACTTGCACCTCATCGACCGCAATATCGTCATCGCTGCACACCGACCGCCAACCCCAAGTGCGCAGCGACACGATCCGCAAGGAGCGAATACTCATGATCGAGTCGCGTCCAGCCTGTCGGACGCGGAACGTAGATCCCACCGATCAGCTTATCTTGCGACGCAAACTGTCCTCGCGTGAGATCGACCTCCGAACCGTCAGGCAGCCGGTTCCACCAGTGGAAGTCCACTCGTTCACCACGAACGTGCACCTCGCCGCGAACCAGGTCACCACCGAAATAGTCGTGCACCACCACCGCTGTAGTCGCGCACTGCCCGCGCGCAGGATTCGCCTCCGACCAATCCTTCACGTCTTCGGGAGCGCACGTATCCGGTCCCCACGCGGCATTCAGTGCTTCGGTCAACCGGACCAGGGAGACGGAATCCATCAACGAAAACTACCAGCCAGCCCTTGACCTGCGACTCTCGACGGTTTACACATCGCGCACGATCCCGAGCATCACCTCCTCGCAGAGGCTCATATCGGTCCAACGACATCGCAAAACGGCTTGGCCCAAACGCTATCGTCATCGGCTATGGGCAGTGCCAACAAATGGCTCAGCGACGCTGAGATCGAACGATCCAAGGAACGCACACGCAACAATTCACAGCGAACACGAATACATCACTTCGACCCACAGATGTATCTGCGACGGTGGGCCTGCGGACCCGTAAGCCCGCTAGTGCGGTTCACCGAAATCGCGACAGGGCGCAGCGATCTTGACCTTCCAGAGGCGATCGCAAACGACGAGTTCTTCTATCAGATCGTCGGTGACGACATCGACCCCGACGTGGAGCCGGACCTGTGGTTCGAAACGCACATGTCCAGGATTGAAGACGCCGCTGCACGGTGGCTTCGATCGCTCGACCATCGCGCGGCTGGAAAAATCACCGATCCCAATCTGAGCGGGAATCTAGCCGTGTTCGTCGGCCTTCAAAGCCAGCGCACGCCCTGAGCACGTGCAGGAAACCTGGACATCAGCAGTGCTCGCGACCGGTTCAACGTCCGTGAAGCACTCGACCACCCAGTAATACTGCCCATCCTCTGTCGAGAAACAGGGATCGACTACACACCAGCACGGCACCACCAGATCATCGACGAAATCATGCTCAAACCTGAGTACACCGGGCCTAAAGCAGCTGCGATCGAGACCGCCCTCAATGTTTGGAAGAATCACATCACCCCGTTTCTGGCTCAGCGCACCTGGTGGCTCGTGACCTCTGAGCAACCGCTACTGACCTGCGACGAACCCGTCGTGCTGATCGGCTGGCCGGGGCAGCAACGCCATCCCGCGCCGGGCTTTGCCACTGCTGCACTAGTGATGTTCCCGATTGGGCCGCACCGACTCTTGCTTGCGACGCCTGAAAGTCTTCGTTTACGGCCACCTTTCACGCTCAGCTCGGAGGAGACCCGGGCGGTAAACCTCGAAATCGCCTCCAATGCAATAGAATTCACTTACGAGGAACCCTCCAGCGACATTTCCGCCCATATGACACTGCCTCCCTTACCTCCGTTCGACCGATCGACGGCAACAAACTTTTGGGAGGCATTGCGCCCACCACCTGGTCGATGGGCAGGGCTCAACGCACCAGAATGGCCACTCCAACGCTGGACAGCTTCCACGCCATGACCTGCGCCAAGTGCAGCGCGGCTCTGGACACACGTCACCGCCGCGCAGGGGCCTGTCATCGCCCCAGGTCAGATGGTGCAAGCATGCCGGCACCGCGCATTGATCAAGACTGTTGAATAGCGACGGATAATCCACTCATGCTGGAGACGAATGTTCGGATTCCTCAGTGCGCCGCCGACGCACTCGACCAGGTGGTAGAACACCGCGGGCTCTCGCGTGATGCGACGGTTCGACAACTTCTGGCTGAGTACATCGAGAATCAACGACGACGATCCGGCGGAGACTATGACAACAGCGACAATCGGCTGACCCATATTGCGACGGTGATGCGCTATCCCGCTCCAGCAGATCGCGGACAGCCGAAGTCCGGTGTGCAGCTACGATTGCGCCTACCCGAGAATGCCGCTGGAGATGCGAAACAGCTCGCCTTCAGCGTGCCAGGGCAGTCACTTACCGGCGGCCATCATGACTACCAAGCTCGCAGGCTCACCGATGCCGTGATGACTGCAATTGCACTGGTTCAACCTTTCTCCGATAGCACCCTCGAGGGGATCAAACCTCTGATCCGTCAACGCACCGCACGCGGTCTGTGGCGCCTGGTCGTTGCCTCCACCTTGTCCGGTTCAGAGTTCAAAATCCTCGAGGATGCTCACGCGGAGAAAGAAGTGCGAGACCGGGAGCTGAGGAAAGGACGAAAGGTCGGGCGCGTGAGCCCGACGAGCAGGCTGGCGGATGAATTGAAGGAGGGTGATCAGGCATGGCACGGCATGCGTAGACGCTTCGCCGTGACCTACTTCGCCAAGGCACTCTTGTTGCTGCAAGAGCATTAGAGGGCAACGTGATTACTGCGGAGCTCTCACCGTCTGCATACTTGACATACGATCACACGGAATTCGGGGAAGGATATTAGTGATGGATGGAGTACTTCCCGGTATGGTTTCCCGGCCTTCCCTACGCCAATTGCAGCGCCCGACTGGCTATCTCGATCAGTGGGTATGGACCCGCCTAGCCAAAGCTGCGGAGGGACGGCCTCAGAATCCGATGGGCAGCGACGCGCTCCAGCAGTTGCGTTCCGCGCAGCGACTGCGGGTGTGGCGTTTCCGCTATCAACCTCTCACTACGCCGACACCCTTCTAGCGGCCCCACGTCAGAGCAGAACGCTCGCTCAAGTGTTGGCTGAGCTGTCGTATTGGATTTCACTCTGTCTCGTTATACTGGTCGGTGGCCCAAGGTTTCCTTTCGATGTCGCTCTCCGCCCTCACTAAGCTCGAATTCCCTCCGTTTCAAAGTGATCTGCCCAATCTTGATAGGAAAAGGTATGACAAAGTCCGCATTCGTCAGTTTCCACTACCAGCGTGACTACTGGCGCGTACAGCAAGTTCTCCAGATGGGCGCTCTGGATGGACAGGTTGAGCTCACTCATCAGAAGTGGGAAGAGGTGAGGYGAACTGGCGAGGCTGCCGTAACCGCTTGGATCGACCAGCAGATGAACTACAAGAAGGCTGTGATTGTGCTGGTTGGAAATGAAACGGGCTCTCGGAAATTCGTCCAATACGAGATCCGGCGCGCCTGGATGATGCGAAAACCGTTGCTCGGCATCAGGATCCACGGCCTCAAAGATTCGTCGGGGTATACGGACGCCCCCGGGCTGAACCCGTTCACGTCTTTCGGGTTCTCCGATAGCTCGAAAACGTACGCTGATTTCGTGCCTGTTTATGATCCCGCAGCCTTTACGGGCAAGAGTTATCCGAGTAGCTCGGATAACTACAATGCCATCAAGACCAATATTGCAAACTGGGCAGACAACGGATACAAGCAACCATGACCAATGGGACTGCCCTCAGCGAAACCTGTCCGTTCTGCCTGATAGTGGCTGGAGACGCCCCGGCTCGGGAGGTTTTACGGACAAGTACTGTCGTCGCGTTCTTTCCTGACCATCCGGCGGTTCTGGGACACACGTTGATCGTTCCGCGGCAACATGTTTCGACTATCTGGGACATTGACGAAGCAATCGGCTACTCTCTTGCCGATGCCACTCGTCGAGTCGCCCGAGCGGTTCATGAGGTTACCGCCACACCAGGTATGAACATCATTCAGTCGAATGGTCACGCTGCTAGCCAAACCGTCGAACATCTACATATCCATGTCGTGCCGCGGAGCGGTGGGGACAGAATGCCGCGGTTGTGGCCTCCGGACATGAACTGGCCGTCGGCTTCTCTCGATGCGTTGCAGAGTGTGTTGAGTCGCAATCTACCGGACGACTTCAACTTGAAAGTTGACGATGCTCCTCAGCCGTTCGGGCACGAAGGCTGATCGGGGGAAGGGAGCTCTTGGACCTCGGTGATGCCGGGGCCAGAGTCCAGCGCCGGCGTTTCACGTGGGGCGGTGCTGCCTGTCTCATGTGGGGTGGTGCTGTTTGTCATTGCTAGAACAGCGGCGACAATCAGACACACGCCGGCCATCGGCCCATAGAACGCGCTGAGACTAGGTGATTTTGCTGTTCCCCACCGTCCGTTTCCCACAAGATATGACGACTGGTCGAGACTGAATCCACTCACACTTTGATCAGCAACGGCGCGGTACAGGTCACGGAAGGCGCGTTCCTGGCGGAGGTAATAGGCGTCGAGGAACCAAAAAGCGCATACCGGGATCACGCCTAAGGCGGCCAACGCCATCTGATTTCTCGATGCACCGAATCCGAGTAGCGCTACGGTCACGGTCAGAGCCCACCCCTTCAGGAGGAAGGAATTGGTGGCCAACCGGGTGATCACCCCTTGGACGTAGTCCATGTGCTTGTGGTGGTCGAGTTGATCGACGGGGCCTGCGCTGCTGCCATTGCCGTTACTCACAGGGTTCATGAGCGAGACAAACTGATGAAATTGGACTGTCCGGCGACGAACGACCTCAAAGATTCAGCCCGCATCCTATCGATGCGATTGACCACGTACGGTTCAACACCACGGCCTGTGTTTACCTTCTCGATCACCTTGTAGAGGCCGAGGTATTCCTGCCCGTCAAATACACTTTGGTCGCTTGATTCGATCGGACAGATGGACACCTGGTCCGCACCCTTGAATCCATCAAAGTACCCGAGTTCCCATGGCATCCAACGAGACTGGACGGAGGCCCTCGATGTTGCATACACCAATGCGTTGGAGTTCTGCATACGCTGGCGCAGCTGTCCCGCAGTTGTCGCCGAGACCTGTTCCCTGTCCAACTGAGGATCGTCGATCCAGTCGACGTACACGCTCAATCCTTGATTGAGCAGGAGGTTACGCAGACCCGCAATCGCGACCGCATCACGCACGCTATGACTGAGGAAGATATCGTATCGACCGGATAACGCATCGAAAGACTTGAACGACTGACGCGCAGCACTGGCAGTCAAACCGCCAGCGTTTCGCCGTAAATCAGCCATTGTGTAGTAGGACGCCACGAAGTACGAAACCCTCTTTCAGGTAACCCGCCGAAAATGATGTGACAGCTAGGCCAATAGGTCTAATGCGCACAACATCTGAGAGATCAGCTTCTCAAAGGAATCAATGTACACGACCACGTATGTCRCGGATCATGCTGGCCCAGGTTTAGTGGTAGGTGCCCGCTGGCGCGACTAACTCCGCAACATTCACAGCAATAGTGATACCTCCTTCAATACGCGTTTGGATCAGGCGTCACGCTGAGCAATATCACTGACTATCGCGCGAGCAATCGCAGGATATACGGAGCCGTCCAATAACAGCGACCGAAGTTGCGGAACAGATTCAGGTACCAGATTTCGAGCTTCACCACCTGGATACCCGAGCGAGTAGGTTGGCCTTCCGGGATTTAGATCACCAAAGTCGCTGTGCTCTATGGGAATACCTTCCATTCCACCAATAAAGATCGCAGCAACTGGCCCGGTGTCCGTAAGCATCTGCCTACGCATAAGAGCAAGGCTTCGCGGAGCCTGTCGAGGATCTGGCGGTTCGCCATCGACAGCATCGGTGCGGACGAGGTGCCCGACACCATCAGCTTCAAATTTTCTCGTGACCTCCGGCATCACTGAGTCAAACACACGCGACTGATACACGATTACGCGCGGATCGTCGGCGGGGGGTAACTCTGCCGCGACATAGAGAAGTAGCGGTGCGATAGTTGGATGCGCAGCTGTGACCAACTGTGCCCCGGCACTCAGAATCTCCCGCCCAACTGCGACCACTGCATCGGTTATTTCAAGTGCATCGAAATCGCCCTGCCATCGAGCAGGGTCCGGGATACTTGCAGAGAGAAATACAGATTTGCCCTCCAGGAGTGAACTTCGGACAGATTCGTCGAGCATCACCAATACGCTCCGATCGCATTTCCCGGGACCAGCTCAAGACTACGCCCACCCGTCACCCAAGCGAGATGCGCTCTCCTCGGCTCGCGCAATTGGCGGCTGGAATGAACAAGGACTGCGGTGGCCTCTGGTGCGATCTGCTCCCGCGTCTCGTCGAGGCTTTGCAGGTCAGTCGCGATCGGTAGGCGGGGTGCGATCGCCACGATGGACCGTCCACGCGAGCTCGAAACATCCAACATCCAATCCTTCAGCGAAATACAAGTTCCTCCCCCGGTCTCAGCCGCCTCCTCCACATTGCTCACCAACATTCGGCGGCGGCGGACAATCCCGTGCGCGTGCGATTTTTCGATCTCGCGCATCAACCTGTCCAGCGCGTCCGGAGCGAGCACATCGTAGCCATGGTCATCCTTGACTACGTCGGACTCTTCAAGCGTGTACCGCGGGAGCCGGTCACTGCCTGGAATCGTCGAAGGGTTGTTCGGCCACTGAACAATAAGTATCCCCATGGAATGACTTAACGCATAGTCGATTTCGTAGAAGACCCACTCCGAGAGGTGGGCATCTGGAGTCTCCAATAGCAGCAGGAACGCAAACTGTTCGAGGGCATCGGCGATCTCCCGCTGAACCTCTGCGCCGAAAGGAATTGCAAATCTGTCGATGAACGGAACGAACCGCTGTTTCGCAAGTACATCGTGCAGTTGCTCTGCCGCCCCCAATCCGTCTGACCGTTTGTGACTGAGAAACACCATACGATCGCGGTCTTCGATGCCCAACTGCTCCAGTAGAATTCGGGCCAACCGCTGTTCGGGGAGATGGCCGCTCCACTCGAATCCGTTGTAGGCGGAGACCGAATCCGGAGCCTGAGAACTGAAAGATTGAAGGTCGTCAACTACAGGAATAACCAATTGCCCGTCCTGCACCGCTTCAGAAACCTCCGATGATAATGCAAGGTTCGACTTCGACATCGGGCCGACCAAAACGACGACCAATGAAGGCGCGGATGCTGCGGTCAACGCCGTCTCAGACAGGTCAACTACCACTGATTGATGCATACCGATCACCTCGAGCTCGGCCGCCACAGCTTGACCTAAAGCTGCAAACCACTCCGGCCGATCAACGTGCAGTACCCGCACCCGGTACGTAACAGCCATATTCAGATCCTCACAATCCAGAATCACAGTCGAGACCAAGCGGTCACTCGCAAGCTTTTGCGTGTCATCGAGCTCCATTAGGCAGCCGGCAACTCACCGAACTAATTTCCATCCCGGAATGCACGAAACTGCAGGACAGCGTGTCCAAGATCTGTATCACCGAAACGAGGACACGCCGGCCCACGGACACATCATCCTCCTCGAAACCTACCGCAAGCACTACTACCTCGAATCACATTGATCCCGATCAGTAGTCACGAACGCTTGTAAGCACCTGCCACCCAGGAAGGCAGATTCGCGGCAATACTGGCATGAACTTCAGAACCGTTCGAACCAACTGGCGAGTGGAGCGTGATGTAGTCGGCGAGTGATCCTCCGCCCTCCAAACGCACAGCGGCGAATGGATTCGCACCTGGTGAATCCGTCCCGTCCCGAGGGTCCGCGAGCCCATGTATGCGCACTCCCACGAGCGGTCGTTTATCATTCCACGCTTTGATTATCTCATGTTTTACCCATCGACGACCGGCAGTTTCAGCACCCACCAAAACAACAACGGCTGTTTTGTATGCCATCTGCTCAGCGATCCAATTCTCGATCGCCTTATCACCGCCACGCTTTATAGTCTCCCACCCTTGAGAGTTGAGCAGTTTCTGCCCTTCCAATGCCCCCATTTGCTTCACCTGCTGAACTCGACGAGAATCTCGATCATAGTGAAAGCTGTAAAATACTGCCATCGTTACCACTCCTTAATGCATGCGGGAAAAAATTTAGCAGTTCATCCATAAATTATTAGGCAAGAGTCCCAAGATCCGGGACCCGGCCGCCATTTTCATTCTCAAACTTACAACGACAGGAATCCACGAACGAACGAAGTAATTCGCACTGTAATCGCTAGATCGGTTGCGCTTCATCGACAGGTTTCATCTCGACTTTGCCCATCCGGCAAACGACATCCCTGCCGAAGCCACTACCCCACCATCTTGTCTGCTCAATTTCGGAGATCCAAACTGGTCTGCCTCAACTGCTGGATACAAGCCGAGATACTCCTGTCCAGGAAAGCCAGTGGCACCCGCGTGAGAAACCAACGGCATAATTGCGATTCGATCCCCACGCATGCCATCGAAGTAACCCAACTCCCACGGCATCCACTTGGATGCGGGCGAGCCGTCCGAGACAGCAAAAATCAACGAGTTACATTGCCTCATTCGGCTGCGCAGAATTCCGGCCGTACTGGAAGACACGTTTTCCCTGGAAAGCTGTCTGTCAACAATCCAATCGACGTACACCGACAGGCCTTGGCTTTCCAGCACCCTGACGACGCCGTAAACAACTTCAGCGTCTAGGAAACTATGGCTCAGGAAAACGTCAAAATGGTCGAATGCAGAAGCCTGGATTGACTTCGACAAATGCTGTTCTGCACCTCTGCGCGTTCCTGCCCCGACGAGACCACGTTGTCGAAAAGAATCAACTGTATAGAAAGCCATACACCCTCCAGGTTCTTATCCATCACTTCAAAGACTAGAATTCCAAATCCCACCGATGTTCGCCGAGACTCCTCGACCACCCGAAATTGGGGGGCATCAGGTCACTGCGCAATCGATCGGGCACTTCGCCGGCGCGGGCCCGGTGAACGGCCTCGCGGAGCCAGTGTCGTTGCACTCAAGTTTCACCTCACACTTCATCTTTTTCTTCGTCACCAACGGGGTAAACTCATCAGCAACAACCGCAGCCACACCTGGCCCRAGGCGTGCGCTTCTCGGTGAAGCAATTCCTGCTGCCGCAGTTCCCGCACCGCATCTCACCGTTGCCGTCGATCTGAATGTCTTTCACCGCACGCCCGTTTCGCCGTAGTCGTGTACATACCTATCAGAGATACCGAAAGTTACGGATACTTTGAAGACCGTCCAGTATGCAATGTACGGACAATCACGCAGCGCCCCGCATCATCGCCGACAAGATCAGCAGCGACAGATATGCCATCGTCGGTGCTACCTACACCCTCTCGGACGGACGGATCCGCGTGCGCAGCACTCTCGGTGCTGTCTGCGAGCATGGCGACGGCGCCCCCTGAGGCGCGTATAACCGCGACTTCATCGGCGCCTCCCAGAAACTTCAGACATAGCGTCGGAGAGCGGTGCACGCGGGCCGATCTCGGCGCTGCTCACTAATTGCGGTTTCGAGTCGCACGAAGTAAACATGTTGGTACAGCGGTTAGAGTCGAGACGTCCCTCGCGGACGGATCTCCACTCGGGACACTCACTGCGGCCGAACTCCATGCCTTAGCCACGGACGAACTCGAGCCGAAAAAGAGACCGCAAAACCCGAAGCAGGAGTCTGTCCCGCCCGTGATCCCATGCGGTGGGTCCGCTTACCAGGTGGTCCCTTCCGGCGGACGCTCCGAACCGCGCACCGTCCAGTCCAACGGTTCGGTACGCACGGCGGGTCGGACCGGCCTCCGCTTATCCGGCCCGGCAGTCCACTTCCGGAAGTTTGGCGGGCTCCTTCGTGGGAGTAAAAACTTTGGGTATCGTCGCGGTCGAGGCCCCGCTCTACTGACGAGAGCGGCGCCTCTTCACGTGCGGACGGATCAGCGTCGGGTAGCCCCATATAGCAGGACCGAATGGGATATGGACACCGCACGTGGGTTGGGGCCGGGCCCTGGCGCATCCCCGCGCCAGCGGGGCATGCCATCGTCGGAGTCGTCCTTTTGGTGGATTTGTGCCCGATCGGTCCGTTCTCTTGGCCGTGGCGTATTACGGTCGAGACGCTGAGGTTTTCAATGGGTAGGCCCAGCAGGGTGATTCAGCCGTTCAGGGCATCGTACGGCGACTTGAGATATGCCCCGCCTCGACCTCAGACATCAGGGCGGGGTTTCGTCCTGTTGAGGGCAGCGCAGACGAGCACGGCACCGCTATCAGTACGTTGCGACAACAGAGAATTGGATATCATTTTGTTGCTGCGGCGATTCTGATGCGAGATGCCGTCCCTGAGTTCATGAACCCCATGCTTGGCGAACGCACGAATGTGGGCAGCCTCGACGGTCTCTGCCTGGCACGGCCCTATCACCGCGCACACCAATCCCGTACATCTCCCAAAGACCTCTGCGAAATACGCTTTCCCCCTCTCAAATTCGGACGACCGCTTCACCGTGGTCGCCCGACACGACACGTTGGGGTAGCCGTAGTTGGGGAATCGAGGCGGGCCAGTCACTTCGAAACCAACCGGTGCGTCCACGTTGTCTCTCATGTCCGATATTGTCCTGTCGCCAGGACACAGCACTGTCGCCAGGACACAGCGACGGAGTTCGGAGATCTCGATGGTTGAACCGCTCAGGATGGACAGGGCCAAGCAGGGCTTCGACAAAGCTGTCGGCAGCTTCGGCAAGTTCGCGCGGAATAGCTCAAAGCAACTGATCGAGCAGACCAGCGACCTCGAGGACGTCGCCGTAGGCACCGCCGGGAAGCTGACCACGAAGAAGGCAGACCCCTACGAGGAGGCCATAGCCCAGTACAACGGCGCGTTCGCTTCGATGAACGACAAGGGCCTTTCTCTCCTACGCCAGCGCGAACGCTCGACGGATCTGATCGAGCTCGTCGAGCTGCTGGTGAACAGCGTCGCTCACACCCCCAAGTCGTTCGAGACCGACTTCGACGAGATCGACGTCCACAAGACCGAGTTCCTGGAGGCGGAGGAGTTCGCACGCAAGGACCTCGAAGCCGCGCGAAAGTCGGCTGCCGGCGCAGGCGCTGGGTTCACCGCGGGCGCCGCGGTCGCGAGCATGGCTCCGACAGCTGCATTGTGGGTCGCCACCACCTTCGGCACCGCATCGACCGGCACCGCGATCTCCACTCTCTCCGGAGCCGTCGCGACCAAGGCTGCTCTGGCCTGGCTCGGAGGAAGAGCCATCGCGGCCGGAGGCGGAGGCACTGCGGCAGGTGGCGCCTTGCTCGCTCTCGCCGGCCCCGTCGGCTGGACAGTCGCGGGGGCCACCCTCCTCGCATCAATCGGGCTGTTCGCGAAGAACAAGTTCGAGAACCGCGCAGCGAAACAGGAGGCGCTGACCGCGGTGAAGCTGAACACCGTGCTCGTCAAGGGCATAGACGCTCAGATCGACGACCTCCTCCGGCGCACCACCTCCCTTCGTGAACTGCTCCTGCAGAGCTACGGCGACGCGCTGGGATACTTCGGCGCCGACTTCCGCGCGTTGTCTGCGCCGCAGCAGTCCCAGCTCGCCGCGCTGGTGAACAACACAAAGGCAGGCGCGGCCTTGCTGGGCAAGCGAATCGAGCAGGACCCCGAAGGTGAGTGACGCGGCAACACTAGGGAAGAGCAACCAGGAACAGGCTGTCGCCGCTTGGGTGAACTACCTCAACCAGCTCCGACTGGACAACCTGCTACGCGCCCTCAATCGGCAGGACGTGAACTTCGAAGACGCGCTCGCCAGCCTCCACGACGCGATGCGGAGAATAGACCTCGAGGTGGTTGCCGCTAATCGCGGCGGAGTCAAGGGCATGCACGGCTTCATTGCCGAGGTCGCTGAGGTGGGCGTCGGCAACGCTCGAAGCCAGATCCTCGGTAACGGCCCTGTCTATCAGTGGGTCAATGACAACGGCCCCGTGGACCTGATGCGCGGCGGCGTGGAGATTCAGCAGAAGTTCGTCGCGGCCGGCGGCCGCTTCGGACTCGGCGCGATCGCGGACCATCTTGAGAGGTATCCCGACTTCGTCGAAAGCGGTGGAAAATACCAGATTCCCCGCGACCACTTCGAGGTGATCCGGAAGCTGCACGCCATGCCACGCGAGGATGCTGGCAAGCTCCTGACGCTCGGCGGTGACGGCCCATCGCTCAAGGACTGGAACCGGATCCAAGCCTTCTTCGTGGAGGGATCTGTCAGCATCGAGTCCCTCGAACCCTCGCACCTGGAGTACTCCGAGGTGCAGAGGGGCGCTTATGACGCGACGCTCATGACGGAGGAGGGTTCCCTCCGCTCCACCGACCAGTCCCTGCGCGGCGATGCCTACCGGGAAAGCCGCCCGACCCTGAGAGAGGGCGCGAAGGCCACGCTTGCGGCCGCCGCGATCGAGGGCGGGACCGCCTTGGCGCTGGCCGTGGTCGAGAAACGCCGTGCTGGCACGCAGCTCAGAGATTTCACTGGCGAGGACTGGGCCGACATCGCGGGCGAAGGCGGTTTCGGCGTCGTCAAGGGCGGTGTCCGAGGGTTCAGCATCTACTGGCTTACGAACTTCACCGCCACCTCCGCCGCTGTCGCCAGCTCGATCGTCACCGCGGCTTTCGGCGTCGCGGAGCAGGCGAACAAGCTCCGTCGTGGCGAGATCGATGAGCTGGAGTTCATCGAGAACGCGGAGCTCGTCTGCCTGGAGACCGCCGTCAGCGCCCTGTCCTCCTGCGTCGGGCAGGCTCTCATCCCAGTGCCTGTCCTCGGTGCCGTGATCGGCAACACCGTCGGAATCATCATGTACAAGACCGTTTCGTCTTCCCTCTCCCAGCGGGAAGCTTCGCTGATCGCGCAATACGTCGGCGAACAGCGGGCGCTCGACGAGCAACTCGCCGCTGAGTATCGGGAGCTCATCGAGAAGCTCGATGCGAGCATGTCCGACTACCTCGGGTTGCTCGAACGAGCCTTCTCCCCCGACATAGAGGTCGCCCTCCTCGGATCCCTCGAACTCGCACTCGAACTCGGAGTGGCTACCGAAGAGATCCTGAATTCCAACGAGAAAGTCCTCGCCTACTTTCTCGACTAGACGGGATCCGTCAGGGTCTGGTCGGGGTTAACAATGCGAGGATCCCCCGCTGTTTGATGTTCCAGCTCGCGAGGTCTACGGGATAGATTTCAATGAGCTCGATACCGTGAATACTTGCAAGATATCGCTTTTTCTCAATCCTCTTGTCGTACTCCGAATCCCCTGCCAGACCGAAGTACTCGATGAGAACATCGCCCACTTTGAAATCCGCGCGGAGCCGACTGTTGGGGTAGAACGGTTCCTTCTCGTGTTGGATGTCGTGGTGTGTAAGCCAGTCGTCAATTGTCTTCTCGGCTATCGAAAGGCACACGTGGCCATCGGTCGCCAGGCATCGTGTTCCCCTACCTTCGCGCAATGTCCCCTCCGGGAGGACTCCGGAGGCGACAAGCACCTGAAACCAGGAACCGTGGGTTTTCTTGATACGTCCGACGGTGGGGCTGCGCTGGGCGATCTTCATCAGTTCAGTTCGGAGTAGTGGATCATACGAATGAAGGTCCCGAACGTTCTCGAAGAACTGGGGAGGCGGAATGGTCTGAAGGGCAGCAGCGAGATCTACGGCATATGCCTCCACCTCCGTTGGCGTCTCAGCCTTTGATCGTGGCTGGAAGGCCCTTCTACAACATGCTTCGCAATAATCGAGCGCTGAGCGGTCTCCGAGCCTGCGGAAAGCCCACAAAAGCAGGTCTGCCTCCTGGAACTGTGTCGAACAGATCAGGCAACTCTTCTGCATTGACGGTTGAATCGCCTGCTCGAATCCGAGAGTTCTTCCACGCGCTGCTATGAAATGACTTAGAACGCCAGTCCAGTCGTATTGGCTGCACAGCGGATCAGAAGCCCGCCATTCATCCATAATGGCCCTATCGGTGATCTTGTCAATTAGAGACGGAACCACGAGAAAGTAGTGCCACTGGTGACTCGCAATCGCGTTTTTGACGACCTCGTCTTGTTCGGTCGTCCACCAGTTGAGGATGTGTGGGTTGTTCGCACGATCAGCGGGAACCGACGCGAGATAGGCAGCCGTAGTCATATCACGATCTTCCCACTACGCACGGAAATAAGGACGGAAATCAGCTCGCACACCCGCAGACGGTGCTGTCACGTTAGCCGAAAGGGACTGCACCCACCTCAGTTGACATGTCGACGAGACCGGGTGCAGTCCCGAGCGAAATTTCTTAACAACGGTCGAATAGTATCCGACATTTCGCTTACAAACTGCCTCGCACACGAGCGCGCCCTACGTGCCCTCGCCGGTTTTCACAACCCCCAAATACCGGGCAGTCAGAAACTCGATCGCGTTGGTCGAGCGCAGCACTCGCCGCACGTCAGCGCTAATGCCAGGCAACTCGTAAATGTCCGGGCAGTGGCAAAGCGACCCCGGGAAATATTCGTAGTAGTCATCGTACGCGAGATCTAGCAACATGCAGCACGCGGAATCAATTCGGCCGGCATCGGAAAGGCCGTTCCAACCACCACCACGCCTCAGCAGCCGGGGCTAATCGTTCCGTCGGCCAATCGAGGACCATCCCCGAACTCACTGTGAACCTAGTAGCTTCGACGATCTCCGGCGGCCTCGTTTCGACGTACGCGATGGGGATCGGGTCAAGGTATTTCGCCAACCGATCTGGGGTTCCGAACGCAGTGAGATCACCACCAGTGACAGCGAGGACTTCCGCTCCGAGCACCGGACTGAAGCTGGCCATCGACTCGACCACCGCCGTATCGCCAGCGTCTGATGACCAGACAGCAAGATCAACGTCGCCTTGACATTGGTAAGGTCCAACGCCCGCTCCATCGCCGGGAAATAGGAGCAAAATCGCCAAACGGTGGATAAGCGCCGTAGAAATACTCGGTTTATTGGCCGGTCGACACCACGAACTTTGCAAGCTCTTATGCTCGTGCTGCTAACCTTCCGCCCATGCCGGTTTCTGCGGATGTTCGCGAGCGCCTTCGGTCTTACCTGGATCCAGATGACGAGATCCGGTACGTATTTCCAGCAGACGTTCTGATGAGCGCGAAACCGAGTGTGTTTGTCGTGGTGAGCCGAAAGGCGATCACCGTGTTCTCGACGAGCTTTCGGTCCAGAAAAGTGCCGAGGTCGATCCTCACCCAGTTTCCGAGAAGGACCGTTCTCGGCCCAGTCGACACCGCGTCCACGCCGCACTTCACTGCCGCGGGCATAACGTACGAGATCAACGAAGAATATGTTGCAGTCGTGAACGCTGCCGACGCGGAGATCACGTCACCGCAGGACTTCCCACGAGATCCGTTGCCGAACCTCTGAAGGCACAAATAAAAAGGCAGTTTCTCATTTCTGAGAAACTGCCTTTTTGATCTAACTTCGGTCGGGCTGACAGGATTTGAACCTGCGACCACTTGACCCCCAGTCAAGTGCGCTACCAAGCTGCGCCACAGCCCGTCCCACGCCCTTGTTTCGGGCGCTTGGAAAGATTACATCAGGGACGGGCCGAAGTACCAATCGGCTGGTCAGAGCCGTTTCAGTACCGAATTGGACGCAGAATCAGCGGCCCTTACGGTCACGCTTCTCGCGCACTCGGACGGATACGCGGATCGGGCTGCCGTCGAAGTTGAACTCTTCACGCAGACGCCGCTCGATGAAGCGGCGGTAGCCGGCCTCGAGGAAGCCCGTGGTGAAGAGAACGAATGTCGGCGGGCGTGTGCTTGCCTGAGTCGCGAACATGATGCGAGGCAGGCGACCACCACGCATTGGCGGCGGTGTTGCTGCCACAACTTCCTTGAGCCAGGTGTTCAGGCGACCCGTGGGGATTCGCTTGTCCCAGGACTCCAGAGCCGTGTCGAGCGCAGGCACGAGCTTCGCCACGGAGCGACCGGTGTGGGCGGAGATGTTGACTCGCTGAGCCCACGGAACGCGGACCAGATCGCGGTCCACTTCCTTGTCCAGCATGAGTCGACGGTCCTCGTCCACGAGGTCCCACTTGTTGAATGCGATCACCAATGCACGACCCGTGTCGGCCACCATGCTCAGAACACGGAGGTCCTGCTCGGTGATCGGCTCATGTGCGTCGATGAGCAGGATCGCGACCTCAGCGGCCTCGATCGCACTCTTCGTACGCAGCGACGCATAGAACTCCGCGCCGCTGGCATGGCTGACACGCTTGCGCAGACCAGCCGTGTCGACGAAACGCCAAGGGCGCCCGCCGAGTTCGACGATGGAGTCGACGGGGTCGACGGTGGTGCCGGCAACATTGTGCACGACGGACCGCTCGTCACCGGACAGCTTGTTGAGCAAGCTGGACTTTCCGACGTTCGGCTTTCCGACGAGAGCAACACGACGCGGGCCGCCGCCGGGGATACCTTCACGCGGGGTTTCCGGCAGCTTCTCGAGAACCTCGTCGAGCAGGTCGCCGGTACCGCGTCCGTGCGTCGCACTCACGGAGTACGGCTGACCGAGGCCCAAGGACCACAGCGCTGCAACCTCGGACTCGGTGCGTCCGTCGTCCACCTTGTTGGCAACGAGGATGACCGGAGTCTTCGAGCGGCGAAGCACTCGAGCGACAGCTTCGTCCGTCGTCGTAGCGCCGACAACGGCGTCGACGACCAGGAGAATGGCGTCAGCAGTTCCCATGGCCAATTCGGCCTGGCGGGCAACGGCCTGCTGAAGACCCTTTGCGTCGGGTTCCCATCCGCCGGTGTCCTGGACGAGGAAGCGCCGTCCGGCCCAGTTCGCCTCGTACGAGACGCGGTCACGGGTAACGCCGGGGATGTCCTCGACTACCGCTTCACGACGGCCGATGATGCGGTTGACGAGCGTCGACTTGCCGACGTTCGGTCGACCGACAACAGCCAAGGTCGGGACGGCAATGTGCGCTTCGCCTTCGCCGTCCGCTTCGAGATCGGCGTAATCCCACTCCGATTCCTCGGACCAAGTTCCGTCACCGGCATATTCGGTTACCAGATCGTCGCTCACTGCACTGCTCCAGTTCTGTCGCTGACCACCAACAGCAACTTGGCGATCACAT
Organism: Rhodococcus sp. P4_F3_2; assembly: GCF_056401335.1. Classification (NCBI taxonomy): domain Bacteria; kingdom Bacillati; phylum Actinomycetota; class Actinomycetes; order Mycobacteriales; family Nocardiaceae; genus Rhodococcus; species Rhodococcus sp. P4_F3_2. Next base: position 16,648 of record NZ_JBFUJN010000038.1, on the reverse strand, counting down.
CTTCAATTCCCAATTCGCTCGTATCCACCAGGATGGAATCCTCGGCAGGGCGCAACGGCGACACTGCCCGAGTCGAATCGAGATGGTCACGGCGCTGCACATCAGCCAGCACCGCTTCGTAATTGTCTTCACGGCCTTGGCCGACGTTCTGCGTATTGCGCCGTGCTGCACGGGTTTCCGCCGATGCGGTCAAGAAGATCTTGACGTCTGCATCGGGGAGTACGACGGTTCCGATGTCGCGACCTTCCACGACGATCCGCTCCGCTCCGGCCGCCAGCTCACGCTGAGTGGCGACCAGCAGGTCGCGAACCTCGGGTACGGCCGACACCGCGGAGACAGCTTTGGTGACCGCGTCGCCGCGGATCTCCTCGCTGACGTCCGCGCCGTCGAGGTGCACCTGCTCGCTGCTCGGATCGGTACCGATGGACCACGGCAATGCCGCAACGGCGGCGGTGATCGCGGCGGAATCCGCCAGATCAATTCCCTGACGAAGCACGTGCAGGGTCGCGATCCGGTAGATGGCTCCGGTGTCGAGGTAGCGAGCACCCAAACGCTGCGCCAACGCGCGAGAGACGCTGGACTTGCCGGTTCCGGACGGTCCGTCCATCGCGACTACCAGCGGCATGGACGAATCGGTCACAGGCCGACCGCCTCGTACAGTCCTCCGACCTCGCTACGTCCGAGGACGCGCTGCGTTCCCGGACGCTGATCGCCGAGAGCGACAACTCCGACGTTGGTGCGAACCAGACGGACAACGGGGTGACCGACGGCATCGAGGAGGCGACGCACGATGTGCTTGCGACCCTCGTGCAGAACGAGCTTGACGAGCGTCTTGCCCTCGTTGATCTCGAGCACGGTGAACGCGTCCACCTTGGCCGGACCGTCATCGAGAGTGACACCGTCACGCAGCTGCTTGCCGGTGCTGCGCTCGACAACGCCGTGAACCGTGGCGAGGTACGTCTTCGGAACCTCGAACGACGGGTGCATCAGGCGGTGAGCCAAGTCGCCGTCGTTGGTGAAGAGGAGCAAGCCTTCGGTGTCGGCGTCGAGACGGCCGACGTGGAAGAGCCGCTGACCGGACTGAACGCGCTCGGAGACGATGTCACCGACGCACGGACGACCGAGATCGTCGGACATGGTGCACTGCCAGCCACGCGGCTTGTTCATCGCGAGGTAGACGAGGTCCTTCTGCACGACGACGCGGACGCCGTCGACACGAACCACTGCGTTCTCGGGGTCGACACGCAGACCCTGTTCGACCACGATGCGGCCGTCGACCTCGACGCGCCCCTGGTCGATCAGTTCTTCAGCTGCACGGCGTGATGCGACGCCGGCCTGAGCCAGCACCTTCTGCAAGCGGACGCCGTCGCCCTTCGGCGGGCCGTCGTGCTTGGTGATCTCGGCATGCTGGTGACGCGCCGGCTTGGCGTTGGAGACCAACGGGTTCTGAGAGACGACACGCTGCGGCTTCTCGGTCTTCGGCTTGCCACGCTTGTTGGTCGCCGGCGGTGTGGGAGCTGCCGGGCGCTTGCGCGGAGGTCCGTCGAACTTGGATCCACGAGGTGCGTTCGACCATGCGCCGCCGCGAGGAGCGTCGGGGCGTGCGCCGCGCTGATCGTCACTACGACGGTCGGCGCCACCGCGCGGTGCCCGACGGGCGTCTACGTGGGGGGTACGGCGGTCATCGCTGCGGGGTCCGCGGCGGTCGTCAGTGCGCGGTCCGCGCCGATCGTCGTTGTAACCGCCGCGGCGGTCGTCCGTACGTGCGGGGCGACGGTCGTCACTGCGCGGCGGGCGACGGTCGTCGCTGCGCGGCGGGCGACGGTCATCGCTGCGCGGCGGGCGACGGTCATCATTGAATCCACCGCGACGGTCGTCCGTGCGGGGACGGTCGGATCCGGCGTTGCGGTCGTATCCGGAGGTACTGCGGGAAGTGTTGCTGCGTCCACCACGGGGCGCTTCGCTACGTGCGCCGCGGGGGGCGTCGCTGCGACCACCACGGGGGGCATCGCTGCGTGCGCCGCGGTTGTCGCGGGAGTTGTTACGGTCCGGTGTGCCATCTCGGCGAGCGGGATTGTTCACTTTTTTCCTGTCAGTTTTCTACTGTTTCCCGAGCGTGGTCGGGTCTTTCTCGGTGCTGACGACGGCCGGAATTCCGGTCAGTCGTCGACTTCGGTGTCCACTACCTCAGTGGGCACGTCTGCCTTGTTCATTCTCGCAAATCGCGGATCGGATTCCAGGCTTTCGCTGATGTCGTCGATGAGATCGACATCAGGCAAGAGCGGGGCCAACTCCGGGAGCTCGCTGAGCGAGGCCAGTCCGAGCCGTTCGAGGAACAGTTCGGTCGTGGAGTACCGTGTCGCGTTGGTGTCCGGGTCAGGCCCGGCTTCCGCGATCAGTCCGCGGGCAAGGAGGGTGCGTACCACCCCGTCCACGTTGACGCCTCGTACCGCACTGATCCGCGCACGAGTCAACGGTTGACGGTATGCGACTACGGCCAAAGTTTCCAATGCCGCCCTGGTCAATTTGGTGCGTGCGCCGTCCAATAGCAGCTTTTCCACGTACGGGGCAAACTCTTGTCGCGTGTACAGACGCCATCCGTCGCCCGCGTAGCGAAGGTCCATTCCGCTGCCGCGAGCGGTCAATGCGGCCGACATCGACGTCAGGCGTTCTTCGACGCGCTCCGGCGCGGTTCCGGTGACAGATGCGAGTTGGTTCACTTCCGCCGGCGAATCCACGACAAGCAGAAGCGACTCCAGCACTGCGTCGAGTTGATCGTCGTCGAGGTCGAAATCGGGTGCAGACTCTTCGGACTCCGAGGCGTCGTCGGTAGGCTCGATAATCTCGTCTAGCTGCGAAGACTCTGATTCCGTCGGTTCGGCATTCATCCGTAGTCCTCCTCTGTGACCGGCGCGGCCGGGTCGTCTCCGGTCCAACTCACCATCAGCGGTCCGAGGGCCTCGGGTTGCTCGAACACGATGACCTGCCGGCGATACAGCTCGAGCAATGCGAGAAACCTTGCCACTATCTCGACAGTGATTTCGCACTCGGCAACGAGGTCCCCGAATGGTGTCCACTCCCCGATGCCTCGCTCGCGCAGCAACTCGAGAATTCGCTCGGCCTGTTCGGGTATCGAGATATTGGACACATGGAGGTGATCGAGGCCCACTGTCGGCACCGGACGCGGTGTGAACACCGTCGCCGCGATCTCCGCAAAACGCTGAGGGTCGACGCCCAACAACACCTCGGGCAGGAGTTCGGTGAACTGATCCTCGACGGCGACAGAGCGCGGATAGCGCCGCAGCGCTGCTTCCTCCAACTCACCGAACAGCGCCGCAACCTGTTTGTACGCCCGGTACTGCAGCAGTCTCGCGAAGAGAAGATCACGTGCTTCGAGAAGCGCCAGATCCTCCGCGTCCTCGACCTGCCCGGCGGGCAACAACCTGGCCGCTTTCAGATCCAGAAGCGTAGCTGCGACAACCAGGAATTCCGTCGTCTGATCAAGGCCCATCGCACTGCCGAGTTCCTTGGTGTACGCGATGAAATCGTCCGTGACGGTGTGAAGGGCGACTTCGGTGACGTCGAGCTGCCGTTGATTGATCAGGTTCAACAGCAGATCGAACGGGCCTTCGAAGTTCCGGAGAGTGACTCGAAAACCGGCAGCCTTGGCTGCGGTCTGAGCGTCGGTCGGCACGTTCGGATCGATCGAATCCGGCTCGACTTCGACCGGATCTTCTTGCGATGCAATCAGTTCCACTAACGACCAGACCGGTGAATGACCTCGCGGGCCAAGGCTCGATATGCCTCGGCGCCAGCCGATTTCGGCGCCCACGTCGTGATCGGCTCACCGGCAACGCTGGTTTCGGGGAATCGAACGGTGCGGTTGATCACCGTGTCGTAGACGACGTCGCCGAACACCTCGACCACTCGCGCCATCACCTCACGAGCGTGCAGGGTCCGGGCGTCGAACATCGTGACGACGATGCCGGCCAACTCGAGCTTCGGATTGAGACGGTCGTGCACCTTTTCGACGGTGTCGTTGAGAAGCGCCAGGCCGCGCAGGCTGAAGTACTCGCATTCCATCGGAATGATGACCGAATCGGCGCACGCCAGCGCATTGACCGTGAGCAGGCCAAGCGACGGCTGGCAGTCGATGAGGACGTAGTCGTACCGATCGAGAACCGGGTGCAGCACGCGCCCCAAAGTCTGCTCACGCCCGACCTCGGTGACCAATTGAATCTCGGCGGCCGAAAGGTCGATGTTGCTGGGGAGCAGGTCCAGACCGTCCACCCGAGTGCGCATCAACACGTCGTCGATGGACACACGCGGTTCGACCAGGAGATTGTGGACGGTCAGTTCCAGGTCGTGATGCTGAACGCCCAGACCAGCAGACAACGCTCCTTGGGGATCGAGATCCACCAAGAGCACTCGGCGACCGTATTCGGCCAACGACGCGCCCAGGTTGATGGTCGACGTCGTCTTGCCGACGCCGCCCTTCTGGTTGCACATCGCGATGATCATCGCGGGTCCGTGGTGCGCCAACGGTGTCGGTTGGGGTACCTCGCGGACCGGCCGGCCCGTCGGACCGAGTTCTTCCGTGGAAACAGCAGGGGTTTCCGCAGGTGGAGAGGCTACTGGCGTCGTATCTATTTCGAACATCGCCTCTGGTTCGGAGGGTACAGCTGGTGCTGATTCGTTCACGCGCTCGAAGAGTTGGGCATTGACATGCGGCGGCGCGGACTCCGCCGCTGGTGGCTGCGATGTCGACACGGTCCGATGCTCCCCTACTCTTTCGGCGGTTGCTCTCGGCGCCGGCAAACCCCCGAAACTGCGGTGGAGGCCGCTCGCGCTCCTTGAACGCTACCGCTTACATCACCGAATGGTCTCGCAGACACGCATGAGCCAACCAACGCCTAACGGGCGCGGGGGTGTGCCTGAGCCCACACTTCGCGCAGCGCTGTGACGGTGACCAGTGTGTAGATCTGCGTCGTGGTTACCGAAGCGTGACCGAGAAGTTCCTGCACGACGCGTACGTCCGCGCCGCCGTCGAGCAGGTGTGTGGCAAACGAGTGCCTGAGCGTATGGGGTGAGACGTCCGCCTTGATCCCGGCCGACGCGGCCGCGTCCTGAAGAATCTGCCATGCACTCTGACGCGAGAGGCGTCCCCCGCGAGCGTTGAGAAAGAGGGCAGGAACACCACGCGTCGCGAGGCTGGGGCGCCCGCGGACGAGATACGCGTCGACGGCGGCGATCGCCGGCCTGCCGACGGGGACGATCCGCTGCTTGCCGCCCTTGCCCTTGAGCAGCACGGAACGGGTTTCGGTGTCGATGTCGTCGACGTCCAGATCGATCGCCTCGGTGATGCGTGCTCCGGTCGAGTACAGAAGCTCTAAGAGAGCGCGATCCCTCAGGTCGCGGGGCCCGTCACCGGCCGCACCGCCACCCGAAGCGTCGAGTAGGGCGATCACGTCGTCGAGCGGCAGAGCCTTGGGCAACTTGCGTCCGGGCGTCGGCGGCTTGACCGTTCGAGCCACATCGACACCGACCAGGCCCTCGGCGGCGGAGAACTTGTGGAATCCGCGGACCGCGATCAGGGTCCTCGCTGCCGAACTGGCGGCCAACGGTACGACGCCGGCATCTTTGTCACCCAGGCGCAGATGAGTCACGAATTCGGTGACGTCGTTTTCCGTCACGCCCGCGACGTCGTCGATGCCGCGCCCGTTCAGGTACTCCGCATACCGATTCAGGTCGCGGCGATACGAAAGCAGAGTGTTGCGCGCAGATCCTCGCTCGACCGCTAGATGGTCGAGATACGAATCCACCTGTCGGGCAAGCACTTCAGGCTCGCGACTTGCGTTCTCCGAATGCGCGAGGACGATCGGGCCACGGTGCGTCAGCCGGGCGCAGCGGCTTTCCCGTCGCGCGTGCGGTAGCGATCGCGAGAATGCCCGATACCGCGGTGGCATTGACGATGTCGCCGCGCAGAGCCATGTCGACGGCGTCGGCGAGCGGAACTCGCGAAATCTCGAGATCGGCTTCTTCGTGTTCGGGATCGTCGCGCTCCACCTCGTGCAGCCCCTCGGCGAGGAAGACGCGAACCGCCTCGTCCGTGAACCCGGGTGAGAGAGCTACATCGACCAGCACCGACCATCGATCGGCGCCGAGTCCGGTTTCTTCGCCCAGCTCGCGCGCTGCCGCCTCGACCGGGCTCTCCCCCGCAGCGTCGAGCAGACCAGCGGGGATTTCCCACAACCGGTGCCCGAGCGGGTGACGGTACTGGTGAATCAGCACCAGGTTGTCGTGCTCGTCCAGTGCCACGACAGCAACGGCGCCGTGGTGTTCGACGACTTCCCGATCGGCACGCTGACCACCAGGCATCGCAACGGTGTCGACGCGCAACGCGATGATCGCGCCGGTGTAGACCGTCTTGGAGCCGAGGGTGTCGAATTCGTGCCGACCGGGATCGCTCATCTGTGGCTAGACCTTTTCCACGTTCTCGACTGCAGCGTCGAGCGCCGTCTCGGTGGCAGCGGTGTCGATCTTCTCGTCACCGTGGACGTCGACGGGCAGGCGCTCTTCGAGCTTGTACGTCAACGCTGCTTCGACGAAGGCGGCGAACAGCGGGTGCGGGCGCGTCGGGCGGCTCTTGAGCTCCGGGTGTGCCTGGGTGGCAACGAAGAACGGATGCTGCTCGCGCGGGTACTCGACGAACTCGACCAGGTGACCGTCCGGCGAGGTTCCGCTGAACTGCAAGCCGGACTTGGCAATCCGGTCGCGGTAGGTGTTGTTGACCTCGTAGCGGTGACGGTGACGCTCGGAGACGTCCTCGGTTCCGTAGGCCTGAGCGACGACGGAACCCTTGGTCAGCACGGCCGGGTAAGCACCCAGACGCATGGTGCCACCGAGGTCGGCGTCACCGGCGACGACGTCTTCCTGATCAGCCATCGTCGAGATGACCGGGTGCTTGGTGTCCGGCTCGAACTCGGCTGAGTTGGCATCGTCGAGGCCGACGCTGCGAGCAGCCTCGATGACGACGCACTGCAGACCCAGGCACAGACCCAGCAGCGGCAGCTTGCGTGAACGTGCGAAACGGATCGCGCCGAGCTTGCCCTCGATGCCGCGGATGCCGAAGCCGCCCGGGATCAGAACACCGTCGACGTCACCGAGAGCGGCCTGCGCTCCGGCTTCCGTCTCACAGGCGTCCGACGGGACCCAGGAGATCTCGACCTTCGACCGGTTGGCAAATCCACCGGCGCGCAGTGCCTCGGTGACGGAGAGGTATGCGTCGGGCAGGTCGACGTACTTGCCGACCAACGCGACGCGCACGGTCTCACGCGGCTGGTGAACACGATCGAGGAGGTTGCCCCACACGGTCCAGTCGACGTCGCGGAACGGGAGACCGAGCTGGCGAACGACGTAGGCGTCGAGGCCCTCACGGTGCAGAACCTTCGGGATGTCGTAGATCGAGGGAGCGTCGGGCGTCGAGATGCAGGCGTCGACGTCCACGTCGCACATCAGCGCGATCTTGTTCTTGAGGCCCTGCGGAACGTCACGATCGCAACGAAGGATCAGCGCGTCGGGCTGAATGCCGATGCTGCGCAACGACGCAACCGAGTGCTGCGTGGGCTTGGTCTTGAGTTCTCCGGAGGGGCCGAGGTACGGCACGAGGGAGACGTGCAGGAAGAAGACGTTGTCGCGGCCGACGTCGTGGCGGACCTGGCGAGCGGCTTCGAGGAAGGGCTGCGATTCGATGTCGCCGACGGTTCCACCGATTTCGGTGATCACGACATCCGGGCGGTGTCCCTGCAGATCCGGGCCGCTCATCTCGAGGATGCGACGCTTGATCTCGTCGGTGATGTGCGGGATGACCTGAACGGTGTCACCGAGGTACTCGCCACGACGTTCCTTGGCGATGACCGTCGAGTACACCTGGCCGGTGGTGACGTTCGCCTGACCGGATAGGTCACGGTCGAGGAACCGCTCGTAGTGCCCGACGTCGAGGTCGGTCTCGGCACCGTCTTCGGTGACGAAGACCTCGCCGTGCTGGAAGGGGTTCATGGTGCCCGGATCCACATTGAGATAGGGATCGAGCTTCTGCATGGTCACGCGCATTCCCCGCGCGGTCAACAACTGTCCCAGGCTCGAGGCGGTCAAACCTTTGCCGAGCGAGGAAGCTACACCTCCGCTGACGAAGATGTGCTTGGTGGCGGTACGCGTGTTAGTGCGTGACTGTGGCAAAGGGGCTCCCGTGACGACTGTGCAGGGCTTGGTCTGATGAAGCATGCTGGGGCCTGCCGACCCACGGGATTTCACGGTAACACCTATCGGGGGTCGGTGCCTACAACGCGCCGACTTTCCGCCCCCGATGTGACCGGCGTATCAATACCGGGGTGTTCAGTTGGTGGGTGCGCCGACGGTAACCGCCGCCGCTCCCGGTCCCGTGCCGTAGCGGCCGGCGCCTCCGTTCAACTGTTCCTGAAGTGCCAACGGCGTCGTGATCTTGCCCGATTCCCGGTCGATGTTGTCGATGGTCGTCAAGCCCGCTGAGAGCGCCGCGTCCGCACGCGCGACGGCAACCGGACCACTGCCCTCGGCCGAGCCAGGCCGGCCCGCGAGAATCGTTCCTGCGCCGCGTCCGTCGAGAGCACCGGCAAACCGGGCGATGACGGCGCCGCGGTTACCCGTGGCTGCGTCGGATTCACTCTTGTTGTCGCCGGTGAGAACCACGGCGAGCTGAGCCGGCTTGACCGCTCCGTCGTCGTAGCTGATGAAACCGGCGCTACGCAGCGAGTCGAGCGCGAGATTCATCTCGTCCGGAGTGCTCTGCGGTTCGCTGTTCTGCCCGTTGAGAAGCAGGACCGACCCGAGTAGATCACCTGCGAGACTGCCCTGATCGACCGCACCGGTCTTGAGGGTGGTCCCCGCAGGGATGACATTGGTGACGACGGTCCGCAAACGGTCACCGCCGGTGGCGTCGACAAACGAATCGGTGAGCGAGACGCGTCCGGTCACGGCGCCGCCGGCGGCAGTGACGAGTCGGTTGACACCGTCGAGATCACTGGGATCCGCGTCCGGTGCCGTGATGACGACGACGGTGCGACCAGCGAGACTGTCACGCACGACGCGACCGCCGACAGCGGCATCGAAGCCGTCCGCGGAATTGAGTTGCTGCTGAAGCTGATTGGACTGTTGATTGAGGTCTTCGATCTCGTTCTGCAGGTCCGCCTTGTCGTCACGCAGACCGGACAGCAATCCACTCGACAGCATTCCGGAACCGAGCACCACGCCGATCGCGAGTGCCAGAAAGATTGCCGCTATGGAAATTGCATGTTGACGCATCGAAATCACTTGAAGAGCCCCTGAACCCACAGCGCGAAGCTGTTCCACGTTGCGATTGCCCAGTCGAGAACTTCACTACCGGCATTGGACACGACCAGGGCGACGATCACTGCCACCAGGGCGGCGAGCACCAGGAGCGCGATCGCGCCGCCGGACACTCGACTTCGATACAGCGTTGCTACAGCCTTGGCGTCGACCAGTTTCGGTCCAACCTTGAGCCGTGTCATGAACGCCGACGGATTGCTTTCACGACGCCCACGGTCGAAGAACTCGTCCAAGGACACCACGTTGCCGACCGTCACGATCAGTGAAGCTCCGTGGTGATCGGCAAGCAGCAGGGCAAGGTCGGTCGGTGAGCAGGTCGCCGGGAACGTCATCGCCCCGATACCGAGATCCTGGATTCGGGAAAGCCCCGCCGCATGACCGTCCTGGTCTGCAGGCAGAACAACTTCCGCGCCGGACTTGAGCGTGGAACTGGTGATTTCCTCCGGGTCGCCCACGATCAGATCGGGGCGGTATCCGGCCTTGCTCAACACGTCCGCACCTGCGCCGACACCGATCAAGATCGGCGAATACTCCTTGATGAAGGGCTTGAGGTTCTTCAGATCGGTCTCGCGTTCGGGGCCGTCGGAGACGACCACGACATGGCGGTCCTTCAAGTCGATATCGATGTCCGGAACACCGATTCCGTCGATGAGCAACGGGCTTTCGGTGCGGATGAACTCGATGGTGTTACCCGAGAACGCTTCCAAGTGATCGACCAGGCCGGTCTTGGCCTCGATCATCCGGTCGGATATTTCGGTCTCGGTCTGCTCTTCACCCTTGACGAGGCTCTTCTCGCCGTTGAAGATCTCGCCCTCGTGCAGGCGGATCTTGCTTCCGTCCTTGATGTTCTTGAAGACATCACCGTCGACAGCATCGACGAGAACGATGTCGTTGGCGACGATCACTTCCGGTCCGAGGTTGGGGTACCGCCCCGAAATCGACGGCGACGCGTTGACCACGGCCATGACTCCGGCTTTCACCAGAGCATCGGCGGTCCGGCGATCGATGTCGACTTCGTCGAGGATCACGATGTCTCCAGGACCGACACGGCGTAGAAGCTTCGCCGTGTTCCGATCGGCCCTGGCGATGCCACTGATCCCAGGCAAGGATTCGGTGTTACGTGAGAGCAATCCGGGCATCTTCATGGCTTCGATGATGAACCTGAAACCGCGTTGACCGGTGGAGGCGCGCCGACAACTACCACATCAGTCACACCAACACCACAGAACCTTCAATCTGTGACGCGGGCCGCATTCGCGATCTCGAGCAGTTCTTCGGCGTGCGCACGACCGGTTTCGGTGTCGTCCAGCCCTGCCAACATACGGGCCAATTCGACCACCCGATCCGAATCCGACAAGGTCCGCACGCCACTGCTCACCACTCCGCCTTTGTCGTCGACCTTGTCCACCACGAGGTGGGTGTCGGCAAACGCAGCAACCTGCGGAAGGTGGGTGACAACGATAACCTGATGCGTACGAGCAAGTTTCGCCAATCGGCGGCCGATCTCGACAGCAGCGCGGCCACCAACCCCCGCGTCCACCTCGTCGAAAACCATCGTCGCACCGGTGTCGCTACCAGCGAGAACAACCTCGAGCGCCAGCATGACGCGTGACAGCTCGCCACCCGAAGCGCTCTTGCTGATCGGAAGTGACGGTGCCCCACTGTGCGCTGACAGGCGAAATTCCACCTCGTCGACGCCGGCAGACCCGGCATGCAGGTCTACTCCCCCGACACTGAGCGGCGCCGAGTCCTGCGGGCCGGCAGGCTGCGAACGCACAGTCACTTCGAGGCCCGCACGTCCCATCGCCAGACCGGCGAGTTCCGCGCTGACGGCTTTGGCGAGCTTTGCCGCCGCCTTGACTCGCGCGGCGCTCAGCTTGGTAGCGGCTTCCGCGGTCAGGCCAGCCGTCTCCTCGACCTGCTTGGCCAACAGTGACAACGCATCCGAGGACACGTCGAGTTTGGATAGACGAGCGCGAGCAGTATCTGCCCATTCGAGAACACCGKCGACATCGGCGGCGTACTTGCGAGTCAGAGTCTTCAGTTCCGATTGCCGCGACAACAAAGAGTCCAGAGCACCCGGGTCTGCGGGCAGCCCCGACAGGTAGGTGTTCAGGTCACCGGCAACGTCGGTGACGACGGCAATAGCGTCGGCCAACCGGGAACCGAGGCCATCCAGATCGGCGTCGGTGACCGACTCGATGCGCGCCCTCGCTTCGGACATCAGGTCTAGCGCCGGCATGACACCGACGTCGCCGCTTGCCATGTCGTCACTACCGGCGAGCGCAGCGTGCGCCTCTTCCGCAGCCGAGCGGAGCGAATCGAGTTCACTGAGTCGACGAACTTCGGCAACGATCGCCGTGTCCTCGCCGGGCTCGGGTGCCACGCCGTCGATTTCGTTGAGCGCGAAGGTCAACTGATCTGCTTCTTGTGCCAGTTCACGAGCCTTCGACGTGCGCTCGATCAACTCCGAACGAGCATCGAGCCATTCACGACGGTGTTTGCGGTACCTCGTCAGCAGCGTTCCGATTGCCTTGTCCCCGAAGCGGTCCAGCGCGTTGCGTTGCTGGTCGGGACGAAGCAATCGCAGCTGATCGTTCTGTCCGTGGACAGTCAGAAGTGGGTCCGTGAATTCGGAGAGAACTCCCGCCGGCACGCTTCGTCCGCCGAGATGAGCCCGAGACCGCCCATCGCTGCCGACTGTCCGCACGGCGATGATGGTCCCGTCCTCGTCGCGCTCGGCGCCGGACGATTCCAGGATTCGGACGATCTCACGCTCGGTGGCCGGTGAGACGTCGTCGGCGATGAATCGTCCTTCGACAACGGCTCGCGACGCGCCCAACCGCACTCGACCGGCATCCGCTCGCGCTCCGCTGAGGAGGTGCAAGCTGGTGACGACCATCGTTTTACCTGCGCCGGTTTCACCGGTCAGGACGGTCAGGCCCTCGTGAAACTGGGCGCTGGCCTCGGAGATCACACCAAGACTGTCGATACGGATCTCTGCGAGCACGATTAAGGCTTCCTTCCTCGCCATCCGGTAACCGGAAGCTCGAACTTGCGAACCATCCGATCAGCGAAAGGCGCAGAGTCCAACCGGACCCACTTGACGGGAGTGGCGCCGCGAACGATCTCGACGCGAGCGCCGGCAGGCAGTTCCAAGGTACGACGGCCGTCGCAGAAGACCAGGCCGTCGTGGCTGCCTGCGACGGTCTCCACCGCGATGATCGAATTCGGGCTGGTGACCAACGGCCGCGCGAACAGCGCATGCGCGTTGCTGGGTACGACGAGCAATGCTTCGAGTTCGGGCCACACGACGGGGCCGCCTGCGGAAAATGCATAAGCGGTCGAGCCTGTGGGAGTGGACACGAGAACACCGTCGCAACCGAACGCGGACACCGGTCTGCCATCGACTTCGAGGACAACTTCGAGAACTCCCAGACGCGAACGGTTCTCGATACTGGCCTCGTTGAGCGCCCACCCGCGGTCGATGATCTCGTCGTCCACCCGAATCACGACGTCGAGTGTCATACGGGACTCGACGCGATATTCCTTGCGAACTACCTGTGCGAGAGCCTCGTCGAGATGCTCGGCCTCGGTCTCTGCCAGAAATCCGATCCGTCCGAGGTTGATGCCCAGTACAGGAATGGACGCTTCTTGAGCGAGTTCGGCGGCGCGCAGAAACGTGCCGTCGCCACCGAGAACAAGTACCAACTCGCATCCAACGGCAGCATCAGGGCCGGGATGAACAACCGTGACGTCGAGACCCGGCGCAGAGAAACCCTCTGGTTCCGTCATTGCTTCGATGCGCGAGCTGTCTGCTTCGTCGACGAGGACTCGCAGTCCAATTCCCGCGCGCTCGAAGATCTTCCCGACCCGCTTGGCAGTTTCCGTGATGTCACGTCGACCAGGGTGTGCGACAAGAAGGATCTCGCGCGACTCGCCGTTCGTGACCGCGTTCACTGGGGCCCTTCCTCTACAGCCTTGCGAATCATGTCCTCCACCGTAGGAATTCCCTCGGTGTTCGTCTCGGCGTCGGTATCCGTCTCTTCGTCGCCGGATGTACCCGACTTTCGAAGCCACAGGAAATACTCGACATTTCCCGACGGACCGGGCAATGGGCTGGCCACGACACCTAACGTCCGCAGACCTACCTTTGCAGCAGCCTCCGACACGTCGAGCACAGCGGAGATTCGCAGTTCCGGATCTCGTACGACGCCACCGGCACCGACGCGGTCCTTGCCCACCTCGAACTGAGGCTTGACCATCGGAACCAGGTCCGCGCCGTCAGCGGTACAGGCGACAAACGCCCCGAGTACCAGTTTGAGAGAGATGAACGACAGGTCCGCGACAACGAGATCGACAGTTCCGCCGATCGTCTCGGCATCGATAGCGCGAACATTGGTTCGGTCGATGACATGCACTCGGTCGTCGGACTGTAGGCGCCACACCAATTGGCCGTAACCGACGTCGACGGCGACAACTTCCTTCGCACCGCGTGTCAGCAGAACGTCCGTGAACCCGCCGGTGGAAGCGCCGGCGTCGAGGCACCGGCGACCTTCGACCGTCAATCCTTCGGTACCGAAGGCGTCAAGGGCACCGATCAGTTTGTGAGCACCGCGCGACGCCCACGAAACTTCCTGCTCCACCTCGACGACCCGAAGTGGCGTTCCGGCTTCGATCGCCGTCGCGGGCTTGGTCGCAACTGCTCCGGAAATGAGAACTCGGCCCGCGGAGATCAGTTCTTGCGCATGATCTCTCGATCGTGCCAGACCGCGACGGACCAATTCGGCGTCCACCCGTGCTCTACGTGCCACGTCAAGCCCTGTCCACAGAGGCGAGTGCCTGGACGAGCACCTCGTGTGCCTGTTCCAAAATATGTGCCTTCTGCGGAATCACACCTGCTCCGTGATGATCGTTCGGATCGTGTTCGATGCCGCCGAGGCGTGCCAGCAAACCGTCGACGTCAGAACGTATTCGTTCCGGATCGACGGTAGGGCGTGACCCGGGYAGCGGTGATCCGTTGCTCGAGTTTCCGGGGTGCGGTGTCGGCGTGCTCATCGGGCACAACGTTAGTGCATGACTCTCCGTTGCGCATACACCCGCACCCCCGCGAGTCGAACACATATGCGAGAAATCAGGCCAGCCAGGAAGCAAACAGATCCGCCACGCCGGCATCCGACGCTTCCAGCGTCTGGAACGACGGATTAGCCCATGCGACAGGCGCAACCGCACGTAGAAGTGACATTTCGTCCCCGACAACCGGGCCGTCGACAACCAGCGCCGACCCGTTCACGGAGACAGACCACTTGGAGTCCGCACCGACCAGCGATTCGACAGCCGGCTGATTGAGCGAATCCAGAGTTGCTGCAATGTAGGTGGGGCGCTGCTCAATCGGAGCCCGCAGTACGTCGCCCGGCGTGCTCACACCGGTCAGTACCAACAGTGAGTCGATCGAAACAGCATGTGCGCCTTCGATATCAGTGTCCAAGCGATCGCCGACGACCAGTGGACGCGAGCACCCACTGCGTGCAAGCGCATCCTCCATCAGCGGAGCAGCAGGCTTGCCTGCCACCAAGGGTTCCTGCCTCGTGGCGGCGCGCAGAGCCGCCACCATCGAGCCGTTGCCGAGCACCAAACCTCGTTCCGACGGCAGTGTGGTGTCCAGGTTTGCAGCCACCCACAGCGCCCCGGCCCTGATCGCCAAGCATGCCTCGGCGAGGATCGACCAGTTGGTCTCCGTCGAATGTCCTTGGACGACTGCAACCGGGGAATCCGCGAATTCGCGCACCGGAAGCAACCCGACGCGCGTCACCTCGTCGGCCAATGCATCGGTACCGACGACGAGTACAGCGGCACCGGGTTCGAGACGCTCAGCCAACAGACGCACCGCCGTCTGAGAACTGGTGACCACGCGATCGTCTTCGGAATCGAAACCGAGTTCGGTCAGATGCGCGGACACTGCCGAAGGCGAGCGACTCGCATTGTTGGTCACGTAGTACAAAGCCTGCGTACCCTGACCCAACGCAGCCTGGGTGCCGGGAATCGCATGAGCTCCGGCGTACAGCGTGCCGTCGAGATCGAGCAAAAGTACGTCGTACTGAGTACGAAGCACGGTCACTGATCTTCTCCGGTCAACTCGGCCACCCGTTCTTCAGCATCCGTGTCACCCTCGAGGTCTGCAGCTGCAGCATTGAGGAACCACTTCAATCCGTCTTCGACACGACCTGCTGCAACGAGGGCATCAGCGTACGCATAGAAAAGCCGAGCTGCCGCTTCACCGGTACGCGCTGCGTCCAGATCCTTGGTCTGCAGTGTGACAACTGCCTGATCGAACTGACCGAGATCCATGCGGGCGCCGGCGACCACGATCCTCAACTCCGAAGCCTCGTCGCCGGAAAGCAGGGCAGCCTCGTCGCTACGGCCGAGCTCGATGGCGCGTTCGGGTCGACCCAAACCGCGTTCGCAGTCGGCCATGACAGCGATCAGACCCGGTCCACCAGCCATTCGACGGGCAGCACGAAGCTCGGAGAGAGCTTCAGCCCATTCACCGGCGTGGTACGCGGTGATTCCAGCAGCTTCACGAACGACCGCAATTCGGCCGGCGCGCTGACGAGCAGCACGAGCGTGGAGCAGTGCAAGTTCCGGGTCTTCGTCGACAAGCTTGCCTGCCATGACCAGGTGACGCGCAACTGTGTTGGCGTTGTCCTTGTCGAGGCTGAGCAGATCCCGACGAACGGCCGGATCCAACTCGGTGGGCTCTACGTTGTCGGGCAAATCCGGTTCGTCAGGTCGTGCTTGCTGACGGTTGCGGTCGCCGTCGCGTCCACGAGGGGTGAACCCACCCTCGCCGCCGCGACGCTGTCCGCCGTTGAATCCGCCGCCACGGTTACTGTTTCCAGCACCGCCACGGTTGTTGTCTCCGGCACCACCGCGGCGGTCTCCGCCTGCAGCGCCGCGTGATCCACGCCCGTCGTTGTCACGACGGGGGCCACCTGATCGAGGCGCTCCTCCCCCACGGAAGGACCGACGCTCGTCGCCATTCTCCGACACAGTCATTCCTCTCATACAACGCACGAAAGGGGACCCAATATGTTGGGTCCCCTTTCGGTTAACGGGTGTTCGGCGGTGTCCTACTCTCCCACACCCTGTCGAGTGCAGTACCATCGGCGCTGAAGGGCTTAGCTTCCGGGTTCGGAATGGGACCGGGCGTTTCCCCTTCGCTATGACCGCCGTAACTCTATGAAACTGTCACAGTAACCAACCT
>NZ_JBFUJN010000037.1:0-78127 GCF_056401335.1 Rhodococcus sp. P4_F3_2 | reverse complement strand
AGCAGCAATCTCAGTATCAAGACTGGCACGATCACGCTTACCTGCTCCAGCACGACGGGATCCGGAACCATCCCAGCGGCGCCGGGTAACTCCACCACCGGCACGGGCGGGATCAACGTAAACATCGGCACCCGCAGCCTGACCGGGTGCAAGGCTAACGGCCTACCCGCTGTGGTCACGACCTCCGGCTCGTGGCTATTGAACGTCTCGGCAGACACCGGATCGGCTCAGGGATCCCTGGTCATTCCTGCAGGAGGCGCAGTCGTCACGATGCCCGGATCCACGTGCACAGTCACCGTCGGGGCCAGCAATATCGGACCGCTGCCATTCGATATTCCCAACCAGCGCGTCGTGGCAAGCAACACCGGCACTGTGAACTACACGCGTACCGGCACCGGGCCCGTCTGCCCCGCCGCGGCCACTGGCACGGCAACCATGTCCGGCACACTGCAGTTCGCATCGGCCACACCGATCAACGTGACACCGTGACGATCGACAGCTAGACAATAGGGCTCGTTGGGGGATCGACGCTTCCGCCGCTCCCCCAACGAACGTCCTATGGACCGAGTCAGCACACGATCACCATCGGTTGCGCCACGAAGCGGACCGGCGCATTATCCATCTCCTGCTTCGGTGGCGTCGAGTAACGCACCGAGGGCGCGGTGGAGCTCGGCCAGTTCCCGCCCACCGGTTTTCGTCAGCACTTCCGTATTCATTGCATCCAATTGGCGGACAATGTCTTTAGCGAGTTCTATGACTCGTTTCCCCTCGTCACTGAGATCGAGGCAAACGGCTCTCGCATCGCGACTGTCTCGTTCGCTGACAACAAACCCGCTCTTCTCCAACGCTCGCACGAGCTTGGATATGTAGATTCGCTGCAACCCCGTGTGCGCGGCGAGTTCTCGCTGACTAGGCCTCTCCCCCGCACTCACCAGACCATGGAGAGACGCGAGCACCGAATACTGGGCGTGGGTCAACCCGAGGTGCGCGATCGCTCGGTCAACCCCCGCCCGCCAGCGCAAGCCAAGGTGCCACACCAGCGACCCCGTCGTCCATATTTCTCGATCTTGCATTCAAATAGAATACATGGCTACTATCTAAATTAGGGTACATGGAAACTATTTGAGGAGTCGCAATGCCCACAATTCCCGTGCTCGACTCGACTGTGGCCTACCGCTCGTGCGGAGACGGAACACCCTTCGTACTTATCCACGGGAACCCCACATCCTCCTACCTGTGGCGAAACATCCTCCCGCAGATAGGAAATCTCGGCCAAGCGCTTGCCCCTGACCTCATCGGAATGGGCGCGTCGGGCAAACCGCCAATCGACTACGGTTTTCTCGACACCGCCCGTTACCTCGACGCATGGTTCGACCAGATGGAGCTCGACGACGTCGTACTCGTCGGACACGACTGGGGCGGGGCACTTGCACTGGACTGGGCTGCCCGCCATCCCGAACGCGTTCGAGGTGTTGCCTTCTTCGAAACGATCCTCCGTCCGATGACCTGGGACGAGCACTTCCCGGGAGACGCACGAGCGCGGGTCGAGGCCCTGAGAGCTCCCGGCATCGGCGAGACCAAGGTACTCGACGAAAACTTCTTCCTCGAAATTGCGCTTCACAGAACAGTTCTCGGAGAGCTGTCCGAGACCGATGCTGAAACCTATCGCGCCCCTTACCCCTCGCCGGAGAGTCGCCGGCCCCTTCTCGAGTGGCCACGGTCCTTCCCCGTCGAAGGAAGTCCCGGCGACGTGAATGCACGAGTGGCGGCGTACAGCGATTGGCTCGCAGAAAGCAGCGAGGTACCCAAACTCCTTCTCACCTTCAGCGGCCCCGCCGAACTTCTCATGATCGGACCTGACGAAGTCGCGTGGAGCCGATCGAATATCGCAAACCTCGAGGTGAAACAGTGCGGTCCCGCAGGACATCTCGCCCCCGAGGATCAGCCTGCGGCCATCGCGGCGGCGATCACCGAATGGACACAGCGGCAACACTGCTTCAGCCGCGACTGAAGTGGGACCGTCGCCACGTTCTCTGAGCGCCGGTTTCCCCGACCCATGCGGTAGCGATCCAGACGGTGCTCCGAAATATGGGACCGACACCACCTCCGCCGGATTTGTCCGATATAACTAACTGGCGAGTACGCCGGTTGGGACGAGGTCGAGAACGAGGGGGCGTGTGTGGTGAACGAGGACGGGTTGGGGCGAACGTCGGGATCGGGGGCTCCACACCGGGTGGGCGGCTTTCTTTATCACCGCAACGGCGACCGGTGGGAGTGGTCGGACGAAGTCGCACGGATTCACGGATACGAACCCGACCAAGTGGCTCCGACGACGGAATTGATGCTCGCGCACAAGCATCCCGACGACCGAAGACACGTTGCCCAGACACTGCATGCCATCCGCACTTCAGGCGGCCCGTTCAGCAGCCGCCACCGCATCATCGACACCGCAGGGGACACTCACTCGGTAATCGTCGTCGGCGACAGCGTCGTGGACGAGTCGGGTGCTGTGGTCGGCAGCTCAGGCTTCTACATCGACGTCACCGAAACCCTGGACAGCACGGTGAAAGCATCTGTCGACGTGCTGGTCAACGAAATCACTGCTTCTCGCGGGGTGATCGAGCAAGCCAAAGGCATGCTCATGGTGATCTACGGAATCTCTGCCGATCGAGCTTTCGACATCCTCGTGTGGCGTTCGCAGGAGACCAACGTGAAACTCAGGGATGTTGCCGAGCAGTTGATAGTTCGCACGCTGGACGATTTCCGGGTCCCGACACTTCTGCGGACCCGGTTCGATCACTTGCTGTTACAGGGTTGAACTTCTAACCCGGCTGAACCACGAACTGGGAGATGCTTAAGGCGGTTCCCGTGGCTGGCTGCTCAACCTCGAGGAACCTCGCCCGCATTGATTCCGGGACGGTCCGATGCGGCCTATCCCCGTTGTTACCCAACGCGGAGTAAAAGGAAACTACTTGTCGTCGGACTTCTTCTCGGAGGTCTCCTCGACCAGTTCAGGCGCCTGTTCTCGAGTTGCCATTCCGCCGTCGCCGCCCTTGTCCACGGGCCCTGGGTGCCCACCCTTGGGCGACTGGTCGTTGTTGTCTTTCTCGGTCATGCGGTCATCCCCGTCATTTGGTCCTGTCAGTCATACGGCGTGCCGCCTTTCAGGAGCCTCGGCCCGCCTCCCTCTCAATCTAACGCTCTCAGCACTTCCCGCAACCCTCACCGGTTTTGTTTGCATTTCAGCGCTTTCGGGCAGGTGACTGCGAACAGCATTTCCACGATGAGAGGTCGATCCCAGTGCGCGCAGTGACTTGGCAAGGCAAACGAAAAGTAAGCGTCGATACGGTTCCGGACCCGAAGATCGTCGAACCCAGTGACGCGATCATCAAGGTCACCACGACGAATATCTGCGGATCCGATCTGCACCTGTACGAGACTCTGGGTGCGTTCATGAATGCCGGCGACATTCTCGGTCATGAACCGATGGGCATCGTCGAAGAAGTCGGCTCGGAAGTCACGAATCTCGAGATAGGCGACCGCGTCGTGATCCCGTTCCAGATCTCGTGTGGCAACTGTTTCATGTGTGATTCGAGCCTCTACACACAGTGCGAGACGACTCAGGTCCGCGATCAGGGAACGGGCGCAGCGTTGTTCGGCTTCTCCGAGCTGTACGGCTCGGTGCCAGGCGGGCAGGCCGAGTACCTTCGAGTACCGCAAGCACATTTCACACACATCAAAGTTCCCGAAGGTCCCGCGGATTCGCGATTCGTCTACCTCTCCGACGTGCTTCCCACAGCCTGGCAGTCGGTTGAATACGCCGACATCCCGCCGGGTGGGTCCGTGACCATCCTCGGTCTCGGACCGATCGGTGACATGGCGGCCCGCATCGCTCACCACAAGGGATTTCGAGTAATCGGCGTGGACCGTGTACCCGAACGCCTTGCACGCCTTGCCGAACGCGGGATCGAAACCCTCAATCTCGACGACTACGGCAGCAAGATCGGTGACGCAGTCAGAGATGCGACGAACGGCCGTGGAACCGATTCGGTGATCGATGCTGTCGGAATGGAAGCTCACGGGTCTCCGATCGGAAAGCTCGCGCAGCAGTTCGTCGGACTCCTTCCCGATGCTCTTGCCGCGCCTGCGATGCGTAACGCAGGAATCGATCGACTCGGTGCGGTCTATTCGGCCATCGACATCGTTCGGCGCGGGGGGACGATTTCTCTGATCGGTGTATACGGCGGCATGGTTGATCCACTGCCGCTGATGACTATGTTCGACAAGCAGATTCAGCTCAGGATGGGTCAGGCGAACGTCAAGAAGTGGGTAGACGACATCATGCCTTTGCTCACTGATGACGACCCACTCGGCGTCGACACCTTTTCCACTCATCAGCTGCCGCTCGATCAGGCGCCACACGCCTACGAGATCTTTCAGAAAAAGCAGGAAGGCGCGGTCAAGATCCAACTGAAACCGCACGGGTAATAATCAGCACCGATTCCATCCACGTTCGACAGAAAGAAACTGAAACCGAAATGGCTCGCGAACTCACCGTCTCCGACAACGTCGTCGTCAATGTCGACGCGCTTTCTCTCTACGAGCTCATCAGCGATCCCACTCGCATGGGCGACTGGAGTCCCGAAAACCTGGGAGCTACCTTGCGGGGAGACCGCGAAAGCGCTTTCCTGGGTATGGAGTTCGACGGGCACAACAAACGTGGGCGCGCGCAGTGGACCACAAGATGCACCGTCACCGCTGCCGACACCGGGAAACTGTTCGAATTCCGTGTTCACAAGATCGGCCTTGCCACGCCACGAATCTCTGCCGCTATTGCAACCTGGCGGTACCGATTTCAGCCCGTCCCCGGTGGAACCCGAGTTACCGAAACGTGGATCGACGACAGACGGGGCTGGCCGGATTTTGCGGCCGACATATTCGACAAGGTTGCCACCGGCGGAAAGACGTTCGCCGACTTTCAGCGCGGCAACATCCGCAAGACGCTGCTGAACATCAAGAGCGCCGTTGAACAGGAGGTATCCGGCATCGAAGGCAGCACCGGCTGACCGACCGGCACAGCTTGTGGCAGTTTCTGCCACTTTTGGTACAGTGCGGATATGGCAACAGCCCGCCGCACTGCACTACTTCTCCGCGTCTCGCAGAGTTGCGCTGCCGCTTTCGTCGAACGCGGCGACACTTCGACGACCATCGCGGAGCTCGCCGAACGGGCAGAAATCTCCGAGCGCACCTTCTATCGTTGCTTTGCCACCAAGGAAGAGAGCATCTGGCCGATGCTCGACGAGGGAAACCGCAGTCTTGCCACCGCCCTCAGCGCGCAATCCCGCGAATTCGGACTCTCAGCGGCAGTGAAGACGGCCTTTATCGCATCGGTCGGCGAGTCCTTCGAGCCGATGACTCGGTCACTGATGCCCATCATCTTCGATGACGCGGCACTCCGGAGAGTGTGGGAATCAGCAACTTTCGAGACGATGGAACTGATCCGCCCAGAAGTTGCACGTCTGATCGATCGGCCAGAAGGCTCGCTCGACACGACAGCGGCTTCGGGCCAGGCAACACTGGCGGTAGTGGCCGCACTGCGCGAGATGGCAGACCTCCGGACCCCCGCACCCAAGGCCATCACCCGCGCGCTCGGCGCGTTCTCGAAGCCATATCTCGCAACACCAACAGGTTAGGAACAATCATGACTCAGGATCTCTCCGGAAAAATCGTTCTCGTCACTGGCGGCGCACGCGGCCTGGGCGAAGCGTTTGCGCGCGGCATCGTCGCGGGTAACGGCCGCGTCGTCATCGGCGACCTACTCGACGACGACGGCCGAGCAGTGGCCGAATCTCTCGGCGACGCAGCACGTTACGTTCACCTCGACGTCACCGATCCGACGTCTTGGAAGTCCGCCGCCGAGTACGCGGTATCCGAATTCGGCGCGATCAACGGTTTGGTCAACAATGCCGGAATCTCGGCTTCCGGCCAGACGGTCGCCGAAGAACCGCTCGAGACGTTCCAACGCATCATCCAGATCAACCTGGTGTCCGTACACACCGGTATCCACACGGTGGTGCCGTTCATGAAGGCAGCAGGCGGCGGATCCATCGTGAACATCTCCTCGGCCGCCGGCCTGATGGGCATGGCTCTGACCAGCGGTTACGGCGCAGCCAAGTGGGGCGTGCGTGGGCTGAGCAAGATCGCCGCCGTCGAACTCGGTCGCGACAAGATTCGGGTCAACTCCGTACACCCCGGCATGGTCCTCACCCCCATGACTGCGCCGACGGGCATCAGCCTCGAAGAGGGCGCATTCCCCAACAATCCGTATCGCCGTGTCGGTCGCCCGGAGGAGTTGGTCGGTGCGGTCACCTACCTACTTTCCGACGATGCCTCGTACACAACAGGTTCCGAGATCGCCGTCGACGGTGGTTGGACCGCCGGACCGTCGATCGAATACATCGCCGGCCGGTAAGGCAGGGATCCGTTCCCGCCTGAACCTGCGCATTCCGAACGTCCTCAGGTAGACACCAACGTCTCCCTGATTGCATTCGGAGAACTCAACTTTCGCAGGCGCTGCAGCGCACGATGCAGGTCGAGTGACACCTGGTCGGTCGTACGGGCGAGCGATGTTGCCGTCGCCTCACTGTCGAGGCCGACGATCAACCGCAACACCAGGACATCGCGTTCGACAACCGGGAGCGCTGTTGGAGGCGGGAGCGGCCCACTGCTGAACCGGTCGGATGCCGCCCGAGCAATCGCGACGCTTGTACTCACGTACAGCAGGCGCAGGAAAGGCTGATTCGCCGCCGATCCGTCACAAACTGCCGTGAGAACAGAGATGCATGCAGCATCCGCGGCGGAGTCGGAGACGGCCCGATCAAGCTCGGCGCGGCACCGCAGCACAACCATCGGGCGAAACACTGCGTACAAATCGGTCATGGCTTCATCGCTACCGCTCCGTGCCGCGGCGGCCAACATCTCGAGCGAGCCTTCCTGCAACATGGGCTTACAATCTCTCTCGACCCGAAATTCGTCGTGTAGCCGGGGGATCAGCTGGATCCGAACAGTCCGGCGAAGGGGTTCACTGTCGGCGCGGGTGCCTGATCTTGCCCGCCTTGCCATTGGTTCTGATTGCCCCAGTCGTTGCCCTGATTCCAGTTACCACCCTGGTTCCAGCCGCCGTTTCCACCACGGTCCCAATCGTGCGAGTGATCGCCCCCCTGATCTCCGTACCAACTGTTATCGGCCTGTGTTACATCATGATTCACAGTATCTGCCGAGGCCGGTGCGGCGAGCACGGCAATGGGTACGGTCAATACCGCACCCGTCACCGCGAGCTTGGTCCAGAAGTACTTCCTACGTTGTTCCGGTGCGGATAGTCGTGTCATGATCGATCCCTTCTCCGAAGATTTCTCCAGACGCTCTCTGGCTGTCCCGAACGGGGCACACACCAGTGAAGTCCTGCATCCTGGCCGTCCACTGGCACAACCCTGGCAGATTCCTGGCAGGGCTGACTTCAAACCGAACGCCTTGCACTACAAAATGTTCCGATGCCGGCTCGTTGTTGTTCGCGCCCCAGTTCCGACCGTTCCGTTCCAGGCGGCAAGGGGTCGCTCGGGCGTAAAGTCGAGAGGGTTCGGCTCAGTCGTCCAGAGCGGAAGGACACCCAGAAAATGCGGAGCGATGGAGATACGTGGGACATCGTCAGTAGCGTCGGACTCACCGCGCTTGCAGTGGCGACCTTCCGCGCATTGGAAAGCGCCCGCTCGGACGCGATCATCGAAGACAAGTTCGCATCGTGGTTCGTAGAAGCTGCAGCGGAGCCGCATTTCACAGCTCTTCTGAAAGATCCGGCACTCCTCGACGACACACCCTTCGGCGGTTTCATGGGATTGCGAACCAGGTTCTTCGACGAATTCTTCTTGTCGTCAACCGAATCCGGAGTAAAGCAGGCGGTAATCGTTGCGGCGGGGTTGGATTCGCGTGCGTACCGGCTGGATTGGAACTCAGAATCCACAGTGTTCGAAGTAGATCAACCAAAGGTACTGGAGTTCAAAGCCGAAGTGCTCGCGGCGCGCGACGCCCAGCCGAAAACTGATCGACGCACTGTGCCTACGGATCTGCGCAACGACTGGCCGGCTGCGCTCGCGGAGGCGGGTTTCGATCCGAAGGAACCTACTGCATGGTCCGCAGAAGGCCTGCTCGCTTATCTCCCCGGCCCGGCCCACGACGCCCTGTTCGAGCGGATCGACGAACTCTCGGCCACTGGTAGTCGGTTGGCAGTGAACGACTTTCCGGCCGGCACGGACCCGAAGAAGCTGGCGACCATCAGATCCAAGTACTTTGCCGAGAACCCGTTCGGAGACCTGGACATTTCGCAACTGTTCTACAGCGACAAACGATCCGATCCCGGCCGGTGGCTCACTGAACACAATTGGACCGTCCGACGCTTCAGCTCGGTGGAGTTGGCAGATCTGTACGATCGCCGGATTCCTGATCTCCCCGAAGAGATCGCCGCACTGTCGACGCAGCCTTCTTTCCTGGCCGCGACCAAGAACTAACTCGGGCAGTCCTCACGAAAGTTACTCGGGTGCAGTATTTCTCCGTTTTGTCCAGCTTCACTATGCGTGTCACCACGACAAGTAGTTGACGGTACTCGAGGATGAACCGATTCAGTACTTCAGGCTGAGTACGTCTACACCTCAGACGGACGCGCGCCGAAGAGAACGCTGATGAAATGAGTCCATGAAACTCGAACACACACGCAGGAAGAGTCGCCCGCTCACGCTGGTGGCACTTGCCTCCGCAGCGGTATTCGCCCTCGCCGCATGTACTTCCGGGCCGGATTCTGCACAAACCTCGGACAACAGCACAAAGGTCTCCGCCACCGAGACACCCACGACAGTCACGATCCCCGACAGCCCCGTCGGCAAGCAGATCAGCTGGCTTCTCAGTGCGTTCAACACGAGCGCGCCATTGCCCCAGGAAGAAATCGCCGAGCACTTCGGACCCACCGCACCAGTTGTCCTGACGCCTCCGGACTTCGAGTCCATCCGAGCCGGACAGCCCTGGACAACAGTGAATTATAAGGGAGGCGATACCGACGGCACCGTTTCCATCACCAGTACCACCGGCGGCGCGTTCGACATAAACGTCGTCGTCGACGGCAACGGGTTGGTCCTTGGAATGGCGATAACACCGACCAAAGACGATCATGTGCCTGCCGCATCGTGGCAAGAGCTCGAGGCAGCTGTCAAAGCACTTCCCGCGCCGACGAACTTGACCGTCACCGAGGTCACCGGCGGAAAGAACGCCGAAGTCTTCGGCGTCGGCGACACCTCACCACAGCCCACAGGGTCAACGATCAAGCTGTACGTTCTCGGCGCGGTCGCGACGGCTGTCCAGAACGGGACACTCTCGTGGGATCAGAAGCTCACCATCACCGACGACCTCAAGTCGATGCCCGGCGGGACAATGCAGGACCTGCCGTCGGGAACCGAAGTCACGGTCCGGGAGACCGCCGGCAAGATGATCTCGATCAGCGACAACACCGCCACCGACATGCTGATCGCTGCTGTCGGGCGCGAGCAGGTCGAGGCCGAATTCGCCCCGATGGGCATGGCGGATCCTTCGCTCAACATTCCACTGAAGCCGACCCGCGCACTGTTCCAACTCGGCTGGGGCAACGATGGCGCACAACGTATCGCCTGGCGCGACGGAACCCCGGACGAGCGTCGAGCAATACTGGCGGCACTACCTGGCGGCCTGGTGGACATCCCGGCGTCAGCATTCACCACCCCCGCATGGCCTTTCGACATCGACTGGTTCGCCTCGCCCGCCGACCTGCGTGCCGCGTTGGTCTCGTTGCAAGAGATGGCGAAGACCGAGAGCGGTGCACCGGTTCGAGACATACTGGCCGAAGATCCGGCGCTCGGTGACGAGTCCGCGAAATGGTTCACCTACGGCGGATTCAAGGGCGGCAGCTCCATCGGGGTCCTTGCGGGTGCCTACTACGTGGAACACGACGATCGCGCCTGGGTCGTCACCATGCAAACTCACGGTGACGACGCTGCCCTGGTTGCCGATCCGGCTCTGTACTTCGATCCGGTCGACGACGCGATGCTCCTGATCCAGAAGGATGCGACCAGCTAGAACGATAGAAGGTTGAGATTTCGCGACAGTCTCCGACTGGGTTGACAGATGAGGTCCGGACACAGAGAAGCCGCTGTGCTTCCAGTGTCATCCGGATGCACAGCGGCTTCGCCAAGTCTTAGCCCGTGGGGGGCTCGGTCTCGTCCGACGAGAATCCGTCGAAGAATGCGATGACCTTCTGAAGAAGTGCCGCGATGTCGAAATCTTCCAAGCTACCCATTGCGTTCGTCCTTTCGTTTAACACTGGAGGATGAAACGTGCATCTTGCAATTTCCAATGTAAAGCATGAAAAGCATTATTTCTCGACCACGTGGCACTTCGGTTGCAAATACCTCACTCAGCAAGATATGAGCAAATCACCGCAAATAACAGCTCCCACCCGCAATATTTCCACTTTCCACAACCAATTAAATTCCCTAATTCGCAAGTGGGTAAATCTTGAGAAAAATTTCCGGACGCGTCGATTACGAAAGATCCTCCTGGTGAAACTCTCAATCCAAGACCACAAGGCAGAGGAAGTTGCGACACGGATGACACGCAGTTTTCCCGCTTCCAAGAGGCGCCATCCACATACATGGTGGGCATTCGGCGGCGATAACGAACCGTTAGCAACACAATCCCAGGCACTTTCTCCCACCTTCTGACTTTCACCCATGACCACTGGATATTCTCGCAGATGAAACGCAATACCAGTTCGAAAATTACATATCTTCAGTGGATACTGTGCACGCGATTAACTGATCAAATGTCTGTTGACTCACCGAGTCCCCACACTTCGCCAGAACTTCACATCCGAATGCTGGACGTTAGTTTAGATGGGTTCGTATTTCTCGAAATCTGCCCGATAAAGGCGGCCCCACGGATAAAACGCGACTGGACCGCCGCAGGCCACCAGGTCTCGATCCGCGCCTCGACGAAGGGCGTGCAGTCACCCTCGCATGAGGGTGAAATCGGGGGTGAGACATGCCTTGGGGTCTCGTTTTACCGAGTCCGACACAGTACGTTTTCCCAGGCACGCCAGTCCCCAGATTCATACGGTGTGCAAGGGCTCGTTGACGCTTCCGAGATGTTGGCAAGACCGACCACAGGCCCCGTTCTCCCGACGAGAACGGGGCTTCCTCGGGTCGGTTTCCGCCTTCGACCGACCGGGTAGACGCGAGCATGGGCGCCACCTGCTCGACCGGATTCACCGCTGGCCGCTACGAATCGACGACCCCGACCGTCGGCGTCGAAGAAGAATTCATCCTCGTCGACCCGACATCCTGGCTGCCGTCCACCGACAATGCCGCGGTTGCGGAAACCGCGTCGACACTCGGTTTGGATCTTCAGCTCGAGTTGTCCTGCTGCCAAGTCGAGACCAACTCTCCCGTGTGCCAGAGCATCGACGAACTCCGAACCCACTTGATCGACATGCGTCGGCTCGCGGCGAAAGCGGCCGAGTTGAACGGCTGCAGGCTGTTGGCCGTCGGCGCACCGCTTTCGGGGCCTTCGCGTTTCGAGATCAGCGACTCCCCTCGCTACCGCCAGATGGGCGAACACTTCGGCGCCCTCGCCGCCGAACAAAGTATCTGCGGTTGCCACATCCATGTGGGCGTCGCTGATCAAGTAGAGGCCGTGCAGGTCTGCAATCACGTGCGCATCTGGTTGCCTGCCCTGCTGGCACTGAGCGCCAACTCCCGTATCCACCAAGGAGTCGACACCGACTTCGCGAGTTGGCGGGCGATCCAATGGTCCCGGTGGCCCGTCGCCGGGCCGCCGCCGTACTTCGAGACCGCCGGGGACTTCGACACCGCGGTCGCGAAGATGGTGGATTGCGGCGTGATGCTCGACAAGCGGATGGCCTACTGGGATATCCGGCCTTCCTGCCACCTACCGACCGTCGAGATCCGGGTCTGCGACGTTCAGCCGACGGTCGACGACACCGTATTGCTTGCAGCACTTGTGCGCGCGCTGGTCGCCACTGCACTGCGCGCCGTCGAACGAGGAGTCGTCGCTCCGCGCACTTCCCTCGAGAACCTCCGCCTCGCAACCTGGGTGTCCGCGAAGGAAGGCGTCCTGGGAGCGTCGATCGATCCGGTTACCACACAAAGAATTTCGGCCACGGAACAGTTGCACCGACTCCTGATCCATGTCCGTGACTCCCTCGACGAGACAGGCGAGTACACGAGCGTGGAATCAGCACTTCGCGACAAATGCGTGACCGGCGGCGGCAGCGACTGGCAACAGCGGACGCTTCGCCAGGTCTGCCTGCGGGAACTGATCGCACGTGCCGTTGAGCGCACCGTCCCGACTGGCACGGATACGCATGACGGGCCGACCCCCTGATCAGTAGTAATGCCTCCGACCACCGATAGCGTGCCCGGCCGCGCCCAGCGCGTACAGGATGATTCCGATCACCAGCAAGACGACACCGATCGTCCAGAGGATCGGAATGTTCACCACGAAACCGATAATCAGCAGGATTACGCCGAGGATGATCATCACAAGCTCCTTCAGTGCGTTCACTCGGGCGGATACGCCCGCCTCGAGCCGCATACATCAGGGATACCCGTCGGCTGAGCGTTTCATACCCACTCTGACCGGGTATTTCGCTGGGCACCATAATATTTGAAGAATCGAGCCCGCCATGATGAGAATTGTGACTCTGATCGTTCTGATCTGGCTGATAGTCGGGGCCGTCGCGGCCGGCCAACGCGGCTACTACAGCAGTTCGCCGACCAACTGCGCCGGCGTCGGGACCATCGCGCTCACGGTCATCGCCGGCCCGCTGAACTACTTCGGCGTCAACCCCAAAGTCACGGATTGCACGCTCCCCCAGCCCACCGAGTGAGCTGCCGGAAATCCGCGCTAAACCGACTAGTCGTTACCCTGGAGGTGAGTCGACACACATCGAAGTGAGGGGCCACCATGACCACTGCACCAGATCGCACCCGAATCGAGTTCCCGGACATCAGCTCGCGTGCGTGGGAACACCCAGCCGATCGGGCCGCATTGGTGACGCTCCGGACGCTTCGGGGGTTCGACACTGTTCTGCGGACGCTGTCCGGACTGCTCCAAGAACGTCAGCACCGCCTCATGTACCTCGCCACGTCAGTGCGAGTCGACGAACGCCAGTTCAGTGACCTGAACGATCTGCGCCGTGACTGCGTCGAGATCCTGCAGGCCGACGAGACACCAGAGCTGTTCGTACTCCAGACCCCGATGGTCAACGCCTTCACCATCGGCATGGACAAGCCGTTCATGGTGGTCACTACTGGTCTGCTGGACGTGATGAACTACGAGGAGCAACGGTTCATCATCGGCCACGAACTAGGCCACGCACTGTCCGGCCATGCCGTGTATCGCACCATCTTGATGCATTTGATGCGACTGGCCGGAACCATCGGATGGCTGCCGGTCGGCGGGTGGGCACTGCGCGCGATCATCGCCGCCCTGATGGAATGGCAACGCAAGTCCGAACTGTCCGGCGATCGTGCAGGACTACTGTGCGGCCAGGACGTACACACAGCGATTCGCGTGCAGATGAAATTGGCTGGCGGATCCCGAGTCAGTGAAATCGACATCGACGCGTTTCTTGCCCAGGCCGCCGAGTACGACGCCAGCGGCGACCTCCGCGACGGTGTACTCAAGCTCCTCAACATCGAACTGCTCTCTCACCCGTTCTCGGTGCTTCGCGCCGCCGAACTCAAGAAGTGGGTGGACAGCGGAGACTACGCCGCGATTCTGCGCGGAAACTACCCCCGCCGCGGCGATGACGACGGAGCGAAGATCAGCGACGAGTTCAAGAATGCAGCCAAGACCTACAAGCAGAACTTCGACGAGTCGGAGGACCCTTTGGTCCGGATGGTGCGCGACATCGGTAGCGGATTGGGCGGTGCCGTGGGCGCCGTCGGGAACGGCGTCGGCGACGTAGCGACGGACATCAAGGAACGATTCACTCACTGGCGCAAGAGTTCCGACAGGTCGAAGGGCACTGACGACGCCGATTAAGCAGAATCGGGACCTGCCACCGAAGGCAGTCGGCGGCAGGTCCCGGGTTCTTGGCGTGAAGGTGATGCAGGCTTCCCTCTGCACCACCCTCACGTTCACAGACAGTACCAGCAGTCGAACAAACGTGCGAACTGAAAGCGGTCGTGTCGAATCACCAGTTGTCGGGTACGCGGCATAGGACCACTACAGAAGGGAGCCGACATGCATGCTGGGCGGCTGAAGAAGGTCGGTTCGAGTGACGGCCCGTTTGCCTCCGTGTACTTCGAAGACGTCCGCAACCGGGAAGATGCACGCGAGCGCTTCGAACTCGAATGGCGCTCGATGCGCAATCAACTGACGAAACAGGGAGCATCGGAATCGCTGATCGTGCGACTGGACGAGGTGAAGGACAACCATCACGGCATCTCAGGTCGCGCCGGACGCGCGATCGTCGCCACATCCGAGGCAGTGCTGATCGACGATATTCTGCTCGAACCTGCCGGCTCCACCATCGCGACCTTGGGCGAACTGCCCTACTTGATTCCACTGATCGCACACGGATACGACACCGAACCGTTCCTCATCGCAAAGGTCGACCACACTGGCGCGGACCTGTGCGTGCGCGATGCTCGCGGGCGTGACGTGTACGGCGAAACGGTAGACGGCGACGGCTTCCCGGTCCACAAGGCGCACGTGGGCGGCCAGGAGCGGTATACCGACAGCCAAAGCCTCGTGGAGGAGAACATCCGAAAGAACCTGACACAGGCCGTGGAGCGCGCGGCGGCGCTCGCCCGCGAACACAAGGTCGCACTGGTGGTCGTGATCGGAGAAGTACAGTCCCGCAAAGCTTTTGCACAGCTCCTACCGTCGACGCTACGGGTGGTGGACGTCGAAAAAGGTTCGCGTTCAGTCGGTTCGACACCCGCCGAGGTGTCGAAGTCGATTCGTGAACTGATCGACACGCAGCGACTACGCAGAATGGATGCGGAAACCGAACGCTACGTCGCAGAGCAGGGCCGGGACTCCGGCCTCTCCATCGACGGGACCGCACGCGTCCTCGACGCCCTCGAGCAGGGCAAGGTCGAGACACTGCTGCTCACCGATCCCGACGACAAGGAAGTCACCAGTGGAAAGCTGATCGGGCCCGCCGATCGCGTACTCCCCTACATCGCAATCGGGACCGGCACCGAGCTGGTACAGATCGACGAACGCCTCGTTCTCGCCGACGGATACGGCGCGATACTTCGGCACCCCTGAACACCGGCCTAATGATCAGATTCGGGGGCGAGCACGTTCAGCGAGAAGCGTGCTTGCCCACCGAGTCCGGGAAACCGTCGGCAATCGCTGCGACGAGTTCCAGATATGCCCGTGCAGTGCGCTTGTTCAACAATTTCAAGTCGATCGGACCTCCCTCGCCGAGGTGATCGTCATAGGGCAACGTCTTGACCGCTCGCACTCCACGCTGAGCGAAAACGTCCTCGAGTTGGTCGAGGTCGAGCGAAGACGAACCCGGGCGCGTCGCATTGATCGCCACGACTGACCTGCTCACCAGATCTGCGTATCCGTGCTTGGTCAGCCAACTGAGCGTTGCTGCGGCACTACGGGCGCCGTCCTGCGCCGTCGGGCTGACGACTACCAAAGCGTCTGCTTCGTCGAGAATTCCGTACATGGCCGAGTGCATGATTCCGGTGCCACAGTCGGTGATGACGATGTTGTAATGCACCTCGAGAATTCGCAGAGTATCGAGGTAGTCCTGCTCGTTGAAAGACTCCGAAGTTTCCGGATCTGCCTCACTCGCAAGGATTTCGAGTCGGCTGTCGCCTTGCGAGGTGTAGTAGCGAACATCGCTGTACGTACGAATGTCACCGTCGGCCAACAGATCACGAACGGTCAGGTGATGTTCACGTCGTTCACGATCAGCCAGAGTCCCCAGGTCGGGATTGGCGTCGATGGCTACGATTCGATCGCCACGGATCGACGCGAACGTCGAACCGACGGTCTTTGCCGCCGTGGTTTTTCCCACACCACCCTTGAGTGAGATGAAAGCAATCTTGTACACGCCGCGCACTGTTCGGTTGGCACGGCGCACCAGAGCTTGATGTTCGAGTTCGGCGGCCGACTGCCCGGTGTTGATCCGACCCCCGGTGAGTTTGAACAACACACTGCCCAAACCGCGTTCGGGTGGACGCTTCGCCCGCTTGATGATGTCCAGATCGTCGACAGAGGTCATAGCCCTGGGCGTCGAGGTCCGAAAATCGGACGGCTCTTCACGACGTTGCTGGCGCATCCGCTGACTGGGCAACGGTTTTGCCGCAGGTTCGTCGAATTGCGGCGTGAAGGTGACGGTTCGAATCGACGTTGCGTAACCGTCGTCGGACGCGTCGAAAAGGCCGTCGCCCTGAGTCGTTCCGGAGTTGTTCCCCAGGACTCCGTTATTCGAACCGTTGTTATCGCTGCGCACCGTTTTCCTAGGTCGAGTTCGGAATCATTTCGGACATAGCCTCTCGGACGCTATCACTCTGGCGGGCTTGCCGTTCTCTGCTCAATACCGTCACGGCACAACAGACCGTTACACCCKCACTTCGATGACTTTGGTCCCCACGCCTGTGCCGATCTCAGCAAATACGAACGTCGTAACGATATGCGGCACAGATATCTTCATCTGCCGCTGAAAACAGCCTTCCGCAATGTCAGGGCAAATCCCTTGGTAACAAACGAGAAAAGGGAGGGTGATCACCTGGGCGATCGCCCTCCCTTCATGGACAAGTGTTCAGCTGCTGCAGAATTCCGCGCTCTCGAACGAAGTGCCCCCAACCCTACGGATCACTCGTACCATTCGACCGCCATCACGGGCAGAGCACACTCTTCACGTATGCACCACTCGGTTTGACGGTGCCGTCCGACCTCACTGCGCCGAAATACGACTCTCGATCCGTCGTTGCCCCGTAAGGCGCGTAGTCGTTGAGACGGTAGAAGATGAGCGGCCCCAACCAAGACTTGGTTTGCTTGTCTGCCATCGCTGCCTGATAGATCTCGAGTTGACGTGCTTCGCTGACGCTGTCGGGAGTCCCACTTGTAGGCGCCCCGAACTCGGTAATCCAAATCTTTTTTGCAGAATCTCCGTTGGCAGTCATGATTCCGCGAAGGCTCGGCCGAACGATCCCGCCGCCCGCAAACGACTCGACACTCATCTGAGACCACGAGTTCCAGTCATGTTCATCTGTAGGCAGCGCCGGATACGAGTACGGATGATGACCGACAGCGTTGAACGATGACCGTGCACCATTCGTATACAGGGATTGCAAGAATGTGAGTGGCGCGACCTGACTGCCGTCGACGGCGTCAAACCGACTCGGCCGGGCTCGACTACTAGCCCTCGTAGTAGCTGCCTGTATCCTTTCGCGTATGACGCCGGGTCCGAAAGATGTCGCGCAGCTGCGCGGCGCTTTCGTGGGCGGTACCTCCGGCGCGGTTTCCGTCGCAGCCCACGCGCTCGGTGGCGGCGGCATGGCCCCGTCCGAGAGCGCGGTGGTGTTGTTGATCCTCGCGTGCGCGAGCGTCGGCGCGGTGGTCACGTCCATCGACACTCGCCGATCCCCTGCCCTCTTGCTCGCCCTTATGCTCGCTGCGGGTCAGGCCATCGGTCACGCGACATTGACCATCGCTTCGGATCATCAACACGGCCTGCTCCTGTCGCTTCCGATGCTCGCAGCGCACATCGCTGCCGTCGGAGTGTGCGCAGTTCTGATCCGCGGCGCAGAACACGGGTACGTCGTGGCGGCATCGACGGTGGCGGCAATCGTCGCCGTCCTATTGCGCCCGTGGGCACCTGAACCCTCGCCGTTCACTGCCCGTACTCGATACCGCGCCAAAGTTGTTCTGCGTCAACTTCTCACCTCAGGCCTGGGCACTCGCGGCCCACCGGCATTCGTGTAACTCACCTTCCCTTTCCTCTCACGCACGTGAATACGTGCGCCACTTTGCTGTGCGCCTTTATTAACCGCCCGCGGTTAATAAAGGCGCACGGCGGGATCGAGTACACGCATGTCCGCACCCGAATTGGAGCGCGCACAGACACGCGCTTCCAACGACAGCTCTCCCCCGAAGAAGCAGGTCGGCGGCGCCAGACCGCTGATTCTGCGCCTGCACTTCTATGCCGGAATCCTCATCGGGCCGTTCATCCTCATCGCCGCGCTGAGCGGTGGTCTCTACGCGATGGCGCCCACCATCGAGAAGTTCGTCTACAGCGACTACCTCCAGACCGACACCACCGGACAGATCGCATCACTGAACGACCAGATCCGTTCCGCTCAGCAGTACCGCCCTGACCTGACCGTCTCGGCAGTACGTCCGTCCCCTGCGGCCGGAGAGACCACGCGGGTCCTGTTCACCGATCCGTCGTTGGGCGAATCGGAGAGGCTCGCAGTCTTCGTCGATCCGGTGCTTGCACAGCCGGTCGGCGAGCTGGCGGTCTACGGAAGCAGTGGTTCGTTGCCACTGCGCACCTGGATCTCTCAGCTGCATCGCCACCTTCATCTCGGTGAACCTGGCCGCCTCTACAGCGAATTGGCCGCGTCGTGGATGTGGGTGGTCGCACTCGGTGGCGTCTACCTCTGGTTCCGTCGTTACCGCACCGCCCGGAACGCTCGATTGCTCACGATCGACCGAGCATCCGCCGGACGAAGCCGGACCCTGAACTGGCACGGTGTCGTCGGCATCTGGATAGCAGTTGCATTGGTCTTCCTCTCGGCGACCGGCCTCACGTGGTCGACCTACGCCGGAGAGAACGTCAGCAATCTGAGAACCGCATTGAGTTGGACGACGCCCTCGGTCGTGAAAACTCTCGGCGACGCTCCACCACCGGCAACGGGCGGGCACGAGGGTCACGACATGGCCCCCGCCGCCGCCGGCACGCTGACAGACACCAACGTCGGACGTGTCGACACCGTCCTCGGTATCGCCAGGTACAACGGGATCACCGGTCCGGTCGAAGTATCGATACCCGCGAACGCCGAGACGGCGTTCACCGTCGCCCAGACGCGTCAGCCGTGGGTGTACAGCAACAACACCATCGCAATCGACGGAGCGACGCAGAAGGTCACCGACGAGTTGTGGTTCTCGGATTGGCCACTCGCAGCCAAACTTTCGGCTTGGGGAATCCAGCTCCACATGGGCCTGCTGTTCGGCCTTGCCAACCAGATCGCACTCACCGCACTGGCACTCGCGTTGGTCAGCGTGGTCATTCGTGGCTACATCATGTGGTGGCGCCGACGCCCCACCCGTGGCTCCGACTGGGCTGTCGGCCGGGCCCCTGCCCGCGGCGGGATTCGCAACCTCTCCCCGCTCAGCATTGTTGCGCTGGTTGCGGTAACCGCACTGGTGGGCTGGTTTGTTCCGCTACTCGGCATCAGTCTTCTCGCATTCCTGCTGATCGACGTTTGCATTGCGGCGTTCAAACGCCGCGTCACCACCTGACACCTCACGAATCACRGAGACACACATGACTGTTCGAACAAAGATATTCGCAGCTGTTGCACTGACCGCAGCTCTCGCCTTGACCGGCTGTTCTTCGAACTCCGACAAGGAAACCGAAGCCGCACAATCCATCACAGTTCAGGATCAATGGGTCAAGGCAGCACCCGAGGGAATGAGTGCGGCGTTCGCCGAACTGGTCAACTCCAGCGACAAGGACGTACGCGTGGTCTCGGCAACCAGTCCCGCGTCATCGCGACTGGAACTGCACGAGGTCGTGACCGGGGACGGCGGCACGATGACGATGCGCCCCAAGGACGGTGGGTTCCTGGTCCCTGCCAACGGGTCCGCCAGCCTCACCCCGGGCGGTGACCACCTGATGTTCATGGACCTGTCCGCGCCGCTGCTCCCAGGCGCAGAAACCGACCTCACATTGATCTACGACGACGGTTCCAGCACCACGTTCACAGCCCAGATTCGCGACTTCTCCGGTAATCAGGAGAACTACGACCCGAATCACGGTGGCTGAGAACACGAACCCGCCCAGCCGAGCACTCAGCCGGCGGCGCCTTCTCGGAGGAGGTGCCGCCGCGCTCGGCGTCGCGGGAATAACTTGGGGCGCAACCACAGTGGTGGAGCGCAGCGAACACGAACAGCAAGCAGGCAAGCTGGTGGAACCGTTCTACGGCGTCCACCAAGCTGGGATCGCCACCACTCCGCAAGCGCACGGCACGTTCATCGGGTTCGACCTCTTGCCTGGAGCCGATCGAGCAATCGTGGTCGGGATCATGAAGATGTGGTCCGAGGATGCGTCACGGCTGACCGCCGGTAACCCGGCGTTGGCCGATACCGAACGGGAACTGGCCGTGGATCCGGCCCGCTTGACGGTGACCGTCGGCTACGGCCCTGGCCTGTTCACCAAGCTGGGATTGCAAGCACGTCAACCGGACTGGTTCGAGCCGTTGCCGAGCTACGAGATCGACCGACTTGACGATCGATGGGGCGGATCGGACCTGTTGCTGCAGATCTGCGGCGACGATCCGGTGACCATTGCTCATGCTGTGCGAGTTCTGACCAAGAACGTCCGATCACTGACGACAATCCGGTGGACACAAAAGGGATTCCGTAACGCGCGCGGCACCACGCCCGAGGGAACCACGATGCGCAATCTCATGGGCCAAGTGGACGGGACGGTCAATCCGGCTCCGGGAACAGTGGATTTCGATTCACTGATCTGGCACGACGGCGCCGGTCAACCGTGGCTCGCGGGCGGAACCTCGTTGGTACTACGACGCATTCGCATGGAAATGGATACCTGGGACGAACTCGATCGCTCGGGGCGCGAACTCACGATGGGGCGCACGTTGTCCAATGGCGCTCCGCTCAACGGAACCAACGAATTCGACGAAGCGGATTTCACACTCACGGACAAGTTCGGCATTCCGGTGATCCCGCCAGGATCACACATCGCGCGAGCCCACCAGACGCATGAGAAGGAGCAGTTCTTCCGTCGGGCATACAACTACGACGACGCACCCGAGAGCGGGCAGACCTCGAACTCGGGATTGATCTTCGCAGCATTCCAACGGGACATCGCCGAGCAATATCTACCGGTCCAACAGCGATTGAGTGACTTCGACGCACTCAACGAGTGGACGACGCCCCCCCCCCCCCCCCCCCCCCCCCCACAATGCCTTCTACCTGAAGTTGTTGCGTTACTTGGACTTACGAGGTCCCGGCAAAACCGCCCCCGGACGAGCGGTAGTCAACCTCGTGACCCAACCGCTGACGGGCCACTTCTTCAGGCCGACGTTGTGCGGGGTGACCTCGGTTCCGACGTACTTGGCAGCGAGCTCGTCGTCGACGGTTCCGTTGAACCGCCACAGTTGGCTTCCGTCGGCATTGCGGGTGGACACCTCCCATGACTGAGCGCGGAATGCACCACGAATGATGCTGTCGGCAAACACCAGAACGGGGATTCCGATCTCGGCACGAACAGCTGCACCGGCAGACCACTCGGCGCGCGCGAGTTCGTAGATCTCTTCCGGCGTTGCTCCCGGACGAGCGGAGGCCGGCACGTGGAGGACGATGCTCGGCGTCGGGAGTTCCGGCGCGGGATCGGCCGAGTAGCGCAACGCGAGTTCCTCGACGCGGGTCGCACGGGCGTCCTTGTCCGATGTATCGCCCGCGAGGTTGGTCAGGCCCTCGCCCGCGTCGGTGATTCGCAAGGCTTCCACGATGCCGCGGACGACCTCGTCGGTAGTGGCGGCCGAATCCGTGGCGGCAGCGACCGAGCGGAGAAGAACGAAGTGCTCCACCGCCGAACCCGCATCGTAGATTTCACGGATGCGGGCGATCTTGGCTGCTGTCACAGCAGCATTCGACTCGGCTGGGCCGTCCGCTCCTTCGAGATTCGCAAGTTCACCGAGCGCTTCGAATACCGGCGCGAACACTTGATTTCCCGTGCCGTGCCCGACATGGAACACCTGATCGTTGCGCGGGTCACGCAGGGCAAAGACGTACTGCCCCAGTCTCTTCCCAACCTTTTCGGTGAACGGCTGCGGAGCCGGCTTCCTGACGACCACCTCGGTGGACAGAGTGCGCATCACGGCCAGACGGAGTGCGTCGGGCACGCTGGTAGAACCGGCAGCACCGGAAAAGATTGCCGCCGAAGCAGCGCTGATCGAGGTGAACGTGCGGCCGACTTGCTTCTCGAGAGATGCAGAGACCGTACCGACCGCAGTCAGTTTTGCATCGAGGGTGCCGTCACCCTCGACAAGGAACTCCTTGATCAACGGAGCAACGAGCAGGGTGGAGCTGATAGCGCGAGGAACTGTCCAGACAATAGCCATGCCACGAGCCTAGGCGATCACCTCGAGACGCGAGGCGAACGCGACTCAGCCCGCCGCTGCCGGCCCGGCCAGTCCCTGCACAAGAAGGTTCCAGGCCGAGTGCGCGACTTCTTTCCGCGAGCTCTCGGCAGTCCGTTCCATGATCGCGGCGAACATGGCGATCGCCAGGATCACGTCCTCAGCAGTCACGGACTCTCGTATCTTCCCAGTTCGACGCGCCTCGTCGAGGCGCCCTTCGAGGAGATCGGTCAAACGGGCGCCGGCCGAATTCAGTCGCGAGTCGCCGAAGGAGACCGGCTTGATGACCTCCACGAACACGATGGAGGTAGTGATCTGGTCGACCAACAAACGAAAAAGATCGTCGAGAGTCGAATCCGGATCAGCCGCCAGATCTTGCAGCTCGACGATGTTCTCGTCGAACACCGCGAGTGCGAGGCTTTCGCGAGTGGGAAAGTGCCGGTAGAGGCTGCCCTGGCCGACGCCGGCCGTGCGGGCGATCAGGCTGAGCGGAGCAGCAAATCCCTGGGTGGCGAACACCTCGCGAGCTGCTGAGATGAGCGCCGCACGATTGCGCGCCGCATCTCTCGGCCCTCTGTTGAGAGATCCGCTATTGACGCGGCCAGACGATGTCACGCACACTACGATACCAACCGGACAGCATTGTCCGGTTGGTTGCGGCCCGACACCGGTTCACACCCCGACCCGATCGTCGTGAGCGCTCGAACGCGCGCCTGCCCTCCGTGCTGCCTGTCCTTGAGGTACGTCTGCCCGTGAGATACGAAAGGCAATCCCGCACCGGGAGTTGGACTCGATGAAATCGTTCACGACCATCAGAACCAGATCTGCCATCGCGCTCGTCACCTTGATCACCGTCCTTCCCGTGTGCGTCGCTTCTGCTGAGCCCGCCACTGCCCCGGGCTCGATCCACGAGAACCCGGGTGTCGCTTCCAACGCTGCAAGCCGCGCCGAATGCGGCCCGGGCTCGATGCCCGAGACCGGGTTGCAGGGTGATGTTCCGGCCGAGGACCGAAACAGCGGACGCAGTCGAGACGGKTACAGCTGCAACATGTCTCAGATCGGCGGTTACTCGGGTCGCGGCGGCGGGATCACGTCCACCAACTTCGAACACTGCTCGTACATCGGCAGCTTCTTCCCCGGGAACCTCCTGGGCCCCGCGCAGGGCGTGCAAGTTCTCGACGTGTCGGATCCTGCCAATCCTGCTCTCACCGCTACGCTGACCGAACCTGCGATGCTGGCCGGAACGTGGGAGAGTCTCAAGGTCAACACCGCGCGAAAGCTGCTGGTGGGCACGGGCGTTCCGCTCTTGACCG
Source organism: Rhodococcus sp. P4_F3_2 (assembly GCF_056401335.1). Lineage (NCBI taxonomy): Bacteria > Bacillati > Actinomycetota > Actinomycetes > Mycobacteriales > Nocardiaceae > Rhodococcus > Rhodococcus sp. P4_F3_2. The sequence continues at coordinate 54,351 of NZ_JBFUJN010000037.1, read as the reverse complement.
GCGTCGGCCTGATGTCGGTCTACGACATCTCCGATTGCGCGCACCCGAAACTGCTCAACCCCGGACCAGGAACCGATCTGGGGATGCTGCTGCCCATCACCAATCACGAGGGTGGATTTTCACCGGACGGGAACACCTACTGGTCTTCCGGCACCGCTCCCGGCGTGGTGAGCGCCGTCGATCTCACCGATCCCGCCAACCCGCGTGTCGTCTGGCAGGACCTCATCGGGTTGTCGACCCACGGCTTCGGAATCACTCCAGACGGAAATCGCATGTACTTGTCGAACAATCTCGGCGGAATACATGTTCTCGACATCAGTGAGGTTCAGCGCCGCGTCCCGAATCCTCGGGTGCGCCAACTGTCCCAGCTCTCGTGGACCGACGGTTGGGCCACCCAACACAGCATTCCGGTCACCTACGACGGTTCGCCGTACCTGTTCACCGTCGACGAAGGTGGTTCCGGCGGAGTCAAATTGATCGACGTCTCCAATGACGACGAACCGGCGGTCGTCAATTCGGTGAAGCTCGAGATCAATCTGCCGGAGAATCAAGATGCTGCGCTGGCGTCTGCTGCCGGCGGATCGCTGTTCGCGTACGAATCTCACTACTGTTCGGCCGATCGCCCGGTCGACCCGACGGCGCTGGCATGCGGATGGATCTCGAGCGGGATTCGGGTCTTCGATGTTCGAGATCCCTTCGACGTCCACGAAATTGCGTACTTCAACCCACCCGCTCGGACCGGCGACAATCTCGAACTCGCCAACTCGCCGCACGCTCTCGCCTCGCTCATCGGGGTACCCATTCTCAGCACGCCGGCAATCGCGCAGTCGATCGCGCAAGGCCAGTTCGACCCCGGCCAAGCGCTGAGTTCGCGATCGGGCATGGTCGCTCTCGGCGATATCTCGACCGATTGGTGCTTCTCCCCACCCGAATGGCGCGGTACCACGTTGTGGGCGACGTGCGCCGACAACGGCTTTGTTGCCATGCAACTCGAAAACGGTGTCTACACACCACCCGCTGACCAGAAGACGACCGTGGGATCATGACGGCGCCGCGATCGGTCAAGGCCGTCGCACTCGTGGCTGCGGCACTGATGCTGCTCGTACTCGGCGCAGCATTACGTCCGCTGTTCGCACCCGAGAACCACACGCAGACAGCTGTTCTGAGCGAAACCGAAATCGGATTCGTGCATGACATGGCGGCCCACCATCAACAGGCCCTCTTCATTCTCGCGCGTCTGAGTCCCGATGTGGACCCGGCGGTTACGAGACTGGCCCAGCAGATCGACGATGTTCAGAGAACGGAAATCGGTGTCATGCTCGGTTGGCTGAGGTTGGCCGGTGTCCCGCCGAACAGTAGAACGCCGATGGCGTGGATGGAGGCGTCACCGAGCGGCGCTGGCGACTCTCATCATCACCCGGCAACGCCGGAAACAGAGGCCGACGCCATGCCGGGTATGGCTACGACGGAAGAACTCGAGAAACTGAGCGCCGCTCGCGGGCTCGACGCCGAGGTTATGTTCCTTCAACTGATGGAACGCCACCACCGTGGCGGGATCGCCATGGCACAGGTGGCCGATGCTCTGCTCGAGCGCGGGCCGGTGAAACAGTCGGCCCGCGACATGATCAATTCCCAGAGTCAGGAATCCGGGCTGATGACACTGATGCTCGGACAACGTGGGGCGCAACCACTGCACTGAACCGCATCCGCACTGACTACCATGGGTGTCGACCTGTGAACTACAGAAGGAATCGACACTTCAATGACCCTGCTCGTTCGCGGAATCGAATGGTCGAACCCGACAGCACCGCGGATCCGATGCGTCGACGACACCACTTCCGCTACGACCTTCTTCACTCACGACTCGGTTCTGCGATTCTCCGTCGACGAGGCGAAGGGCCGCCGTTGCCTCGGGTGGCGTGATCTCACCGCCGAAGGTCCGGGACACTCGCCGTGTGACCGCGGGGCCACGGTCGTTACCGGGCGCCAGTGCGATCGATGCCGAAATCGTGAGGGATTCACCACCGTTCATCAGGCACATGTCAGCGGCGCGCACATTCATCCGAACGTGCGCACCTATCTCACGCAACCACAATGGCTCTACGTCGACATCTTCGCCGGCGGTCAGATGAAGGTGGGGACGGCGGCCGAGTTCCGCAAGCATCCGCGAGTCGCCGAACAGGGAGCGGTCTGCGCATTGTTCGTAGCGCGGTCGACGGACGGTTACAGCATTCGTTCCCTCGAAGCCCGAGTTTCGGAGCACTTCCATTTGAGCCAGGCCATACGTACGTCTCGGAAGATCGAAGCGCTGACAGGACCCTTGGATCGCGAGAAACTGCGAAAGTCGTTGCACCACTTCGTATCGTCGATCAAAGACGAGCTGAATGACATCGGATCGGACATCGACGGAATCGAGATCCTGGAGGCTCCCGAAGAATGGACGGCGCCGGCGTGCGCCGACGTTGTCTTCGATGCGGCACCGTTGATCGCGTATCCGCACACTTTCGAGTCCGGGGAACATTCCTTGTACTTGGAGGGCCTTGCCGGTTCGATCGCCTCGCTGCGGATCGACCCCGATCCTGAATCGCCACGCTTCGTCGCGGATGTGTCCGGACTGGTCGGTCGAACCATCACCGTCGGCGAGTTCGAGTCCCCTGGCGTGGCGATTCAGGAATCGTTGTTCTGAAAGTAGGTCAGCAACTTCCCGCGGTCGCTGCGGCGAATCCGCGAGTGACCTCAGCCTGCTCGTCGGCAGACAAGCTCGACCATTCGGGATAAGCCTGGATGGAGGTCAGCATGTCGTTTGCCAATGATTCACGCGTCATGCCCATTTCCTCGCCCGACTCGTCAATTGCCGGCTGGTATGCGTCGAGGTACCGGAGAACATCGGAGCACGCCTGCGCGTAGGTCCGTGGCAGTGCCGAACTCACATTCGGGTCCGACGGGACCTCAGCCGGGACGCTCGCGTCGACCGACGGTGCCTCGGTAGTCGATTCCGACGATGTCGCCGGAGCCTCGGATGACGTCGTCGGTGACGCAGTGGTGGTCGCCGAAACGGAGGAAGTGAGTGTTCCGACCTCGGTCGGCTTGTCTCCGTCAGAACCGCAGGCAACCAGCGCCACCAGCGAGCAGGCACCGATGAACCCGGTGATCGTTTTCTTCATCCTTCAAGGATGCCAGAGGGCGTCTGGCGCTCGAACGGACCGGCATCGTCGACCGGCGAGAATCGTCCGGGCAGCCTGTCGAATCCGACTGCCTCGTCGGCCCGCCTACAGGATTGGACCATATGCCCCGTCTGCGAACCCATGCTACGGTGACTTAACTGCAAAGTAACTATGGGTGGGATTGTCCGGTCTGCCGCGTTCATCCGGAACGCTCTGATCGGAAATAGTTCGTCTTTAAGGGGCTGGAACGAGTGGGACTTTTTCGTCGACGAGGCTCCCGGGAGGAAGACGACGATCGCGGGCAAAACCTCGATCGCAGCGACCCCGGGTATGCCGCCTGGTTCGCGAACGTCTCCGACGCGGGCGGTCAGCCGGTTCCGTACAAGCGGCCGCTTACCGCGCCGGTGTATCCGCAACTTCAGACGCCGGTGCCGGACTTCGAGACGGATACGAGATGGCCGCTCAGCGCACCTCCCGGGGACGGCTGGCTGCCCGCAGACCGCATCGACGAATTCGAGTCGTCGAATGGCCGCTCATCTGCACCGAACGGAACGAGCCCACAAATCTCACAAGCTGAACAGTTGCCGCCCAGCCCACTCCCGACACCGCAACCAACGATTCCACCTCGAAATGTACCGATGACTTCATCACCGAAGCATCACCTGGAGTCGCCCCGCGCGACTCTGCCCTACCAAGGAGAAGCAATGAGCAACATCGACAAGATCCTCGGCGAATTGATGCGCATCGACGGTGCCAGCGGTGCAGCCGTAGTCGACGCCGACAGCGGGATGGTTCTCGGTATGAGCGGCAACCCGTCATTCAGCCTCGAGTACGCCGGCGCCGGCAACTCCGAGGTTGTGCGAGCAAAGCTCCGCACGATGAGTAACTTGGGGATTACCGACACCCTCGAAGACATTCTGATCACCCTGAGTAACCAGTACCACCTCATTCGCGTCCTCGAGACGCCCGGACTGTCAACGCTGTTCGTGTACCTGGTTTTGGACCGCGCACGTGCGAACCTGGCACTGGCCCGCCACAAGCTGGGCGAACAGACACCCAAGATCGAAATCTGACGCTTCCACTCCCTTCCCGACAATGCCCGGTCCTCGCCAACGGCGAGGACCGGGCATTGTTCGTTCCGCACCGTCGATTGGTGAACGTCGCGCCGGCACCGATACTGAGACAGTGACTATCGCGGATACTCCTTGCGTGTGGTTGACCACCCTTCGAAGCGACGGCTCGCCGCACACGACTCCGGTCTGGTTCTTACTGCGTCAGAACACATTCTGGATACCGAGCGCCGAGCAGAATCGGAAGGTTCGGAACCTGCTGGACGATCCTCGGGTCTCGTTGGCAGTCGACGGATCCTCTCACGACCCGTGGGTCGCACAGGGGTTCGGGACAATTCATCACAACGTCGGCGAGTTCGGCGATCTCCTGAAACTTTTCGGCGAGAAGTACGACGGCTGGGATGCCGCAGACGAAACTCGTGAAGGTCCGCGAGTTCTCGTGTCGGTTCCGGTGACGCGATGGCTACTTCGACCGGACTGACAGACAGTGCCGGTTCAGCCCGAAATGTCGTGAATGACATACTTGTAGTTCATCTCTCGCAGAAATGGACTCTCACACATGGCACGCACGGCACATCACAGGCGCGGCATCACCGGCGTCACCATCGGCATTGCTGCCGTGATCGTGCTGGGAGGTTGCGCCAGTTCCAACGCCGACGCACCCGAAACATCTTCTCTCGGTTCGGGAATCGGATCCGGCGTCACGACGACGGTTACGGCCGGAACTTCGGCTCCCTCGTCCGCCGCAATTGAACTGCTGGCACAGATCCCCATCAAGGGACGCGCACCCAAGACCGGATACGACCGTGCACTGTTCGGTACCGCCTGGACCGACGACGTCACCGTCGAGTTCGGCCACAACGGCTGCGATACCCGAAACGACATCCTGCGGCGTGACCTCACCGACCTGACATTCAAAGACGGCTCCAAAAGCTGCTCGGTCCAAACCGGTACGCTCCGTGACCCGTACACGAACAAGACCATCGCCTTCACCCGCGGCCAGGACACGTCTTCTGCAGTCCAGATCGACCATGTTGTCGCACTCTCGGACGCCTGGCAGAAGGGCGCGCAGCAGCTCGACACGCAAACGCGAACCAATCTGGCCAACGACCCTCGAAACCTACGCGCTGTCGACGGGCCCACCAACCAGAAGAAGTCGGATTCCGACGCGGCGTCGTGGCTGCCACCCAACAAGGCATACCGCTGCCAGTACGTGACTGCTCAAGTGGAAGTAAAAGCGGCATACGGTTTGTGGGTTACCCAAGCCGAACACGACACCATCGCAGACATTCTCGCGACCTGCTGAACTCTTGCGGTGATCAGCCACATTTGATCAGAGGGCTCTGATCAGCGACATTTGATCAGAGGACTCTGATCAGCGACCTTTGATCAGATACCGCACAATCGCCATTCCGAGCGCGAGGCCCAACACGGTGGCCAGCGCTGCAACCAGACCGTGGCCGGTCAGTGCGACGAACACACCGGTTATGACTGCGACGACGGCAATGATCCCCGCGTCCACTCTGCTTTGACCACGTTCAGGCATGGCACTCTCTCGTGCTGTCAGGTCCGTCCGCTCCCCTCGTAGCGGACGGACCCAGCGGCAATCTGTCGAAATGCGCGAACTCTGGTGGCCTCACCGGGCTGACTTTGCGGGCGGTCCTGCGAGGCCGGCACGTCCCCCGGAGCCAACTCACATCGGTTCACGAAGTCCGTACCTTCGCAGAATATACCGATTGGTAGGTAATTACTGAGGGCTAAAGTCCCTGGTCATGGACTCCTGCGACGAGTGGTCGAAAACTCGAGACGAACGAGCGCATCCGCGAGCCGAGCGTTAAATCGAGATGGCAGAGGGCCGTGGTCACGTCCAGAGGTCCATCTCGACATAGAGCGGAGACGTCTAGGACCCGAAAAGCGATCCCAGATCCAACGATCCGACTGACGACACTCTCTTCCAATCAGCGCAATACGCGGTGGTGAAGCGAGAATCCGTCAAGAGAATGGTGACTGTCGCCGGTTCGAGGGTGCTTTCGAACTCGAGGACATTCAATTCACCGTCGCCGTCGACTTTTGCCCGACCGTATATGCACGGCATATCAGCTGATACGGGTCCAGACGTCGTGTAGGTTCCCGGCAACACCTCCCACGGCACGTCGAACAGCCCATGACCGGGAATCGTTCCCGGCGCTGCTGAGGCCGCAGACGTCCCGATCATTGCCACACCGACAGCTACTGCTGCAGCGGACGCGAGCAAACTAACCTTGCGCATTTTCCCTACCTTGTTCATACCTGAACCGCAGCGGCGAGTTCGAAGGCTTGTTGACGTAAGAACCCGCGGTTCGCGCAGTTCTTCAACTAACGGTAGTAAAAGGGCACGAGTTTTGGTGAGCTACCTTTTGTGGTTCTGGCCCGATTTCCGTGACGGAGACTCCCATTGAGAAAAATAGGGAACACCGGCGTTGCGGCTCTCGGCATGATTCGAACCTGTCATTCCAGTATTCGATCACACAACCGTATTCGAACCGAAACGTCGACGCTCCCCTGCCGTTTGGGTGACTCAGCCTCCGAGTGAGCCCGTCGGCAGCTTCGAGAAGAGGTCGCCGAGGCTTCCGGTTCCACCAGGAGTTTCCGGTTCCGTCGGATCCACCGGCTCGACGACGATGACGCCGGGCGCGGTGACGGTCACGGTCTTGTCCGCAGATTCCGAAGAACTGAACTTCTTGGTACCCAAGAACTTTGCGGTGATGCGATGCTCGCCCTGGTCGCGGAACGGCCAGACCAGTTCTGCATGGCCATTGGAATCGACTGTGGCGCTACCGATCTTCGTCTCGCCGTCGAAGAACTCGACCGTGCCCCCACCCGGGTTCGGGTCGATACTCGCCGCAATCTTGACGTCTTCGCCCGTCAGTGCCTCCAGCGCGACAGCGACCGTTGTCTCGGTCTGGTTGGTCGTGAATACCTCGGTAGTCGAGAGGGCGCTGCGTCCCTCGCCCGAAGCAACACAATACCCAGCGGCATTGACCCACCGGGACTCACCGAAACTCATGCTCGTGTCTTTGATCTTGATACTCGGGCTCGTCGCCCCGGCGCGCAGGTGCGTCGTCGCGTTTCCCTCGTCGGACCGAGCTTCGAGTTTCAATTCAACTGCCGGCAAACGAAAGTCCGTGTTGGCCTTGACTTGCAGCCCTTCCTTTGGCTTGTTGTCGCTGGCGCTCGGACCGTCGTTGACTGTCTTGTTGCCGGTACCGGTAATTCGCAGGTACTCACCCGCCGGGTTCGCGTTTCCGTCTGCGCCCACCCGGAGCAGCACCGCAGTCTCGCCGGTCAAGTTCGACGACGAATCACCGACGAGGGAGTACGAAACCAGGGTTGCCCCTTGCGGTAGTGCGATGTCGTACTTGATACGACCGGTGTCCGAATCCGAACTACGCATGGTGCCCGGATGCAGTTTCACTGTGAACTGTTCGCCCGGACGCACGGACGTGGGCGCCGTGATCTCCAGGTTGTCGGAGAACGACGAATCCCAATCGGTGGCGCCGTCGACCCGGCACTTGTGTTCGAAGGAAACTGTTCGCGTCACGGTATCGGAAGCCGCTGCTACCGGAGCGGACACAGCGAGGAGTCCGGCCGCAACAGCTGGTACGACTGCGCAAACAGCCAGAGAACGGGAGTTCATATGTTGCCTTTCAAAAAGACTCGGTCATCGAGTGTTCGGTGAAGTAGGACCGTGATCACTTGCCACCGAGCGAACCTGTGGGCAGCTGCGGCAGAACGGACTCGAGGCTGCCGAGACCACCCGGAGTGCCCGGATCGGTCGGGTCGGGATCGACCGGGCCTGTTGAATCACCGGTCACCGTGAGCATGTGTGCCGCCGACGTGTACTTCGCCTCGTCGCCGGTAGCTGTGAAGACTGCGGTCACGGACTTGGTACCCGCCTTACCGAAGGTCAGATCCAGGCGGGCAATACCGCGAACCACCGGCCGCGGGTCACCGACGGGCTTGCCGTCGACCATGAACTGTACTGTTCCCGTTGCGTTTTCCGGATCGACGTGAGAAGCAAAAGACACCTTGGTACCGGTAGCGGCCGTCGTCGGTCCTTCGAGCGTCGTCACGATGTCTGCTCCAGGCTCGGGATCAACAGGTCCGAGGTCTCCGTCGATTTTCGTGGATGCCAATGCGCCGGCACCGGCGTTGAGGGGACCCGTCTCACCGTCGCGAGGAGAACAGGATGTGGGCGCCCAGATGGTTCCCGCGAGCCAGTGACTTACCTGAGGGAGGAAGGTCAAAAACGACTCCGGCCCGCCGAAAGTACCTGCAGCACCCGAAGTCCGGACATTGGTTTCGACTGCGCCGGACGGCCCGGCCTTTACGGTGATTCTGATCTTCGGAAAGACGATGTTGGTCTCGGCTCCGGACTGAGCGTTGATCGCAAGCCCGCCGTGCGCACCCGACGACGATGACGGACTGTTGCCGATCGCTTCGTTTGCGCCGGACAACCGGAGTATCGGACCGTCCGCTGCGGGAGTGCCGTCTTCGTTGACACGAATCACCGAAGCAGGTTTCCCGGCAACAACATTGCCCGGATCGGTGACCGTCGCCGAGACGAACTCCGCGTTGGTCGGAATCGGCAGATCGATCTTCAGACGCGAAATCTTCTTGACACTTGCGCCGCTCACATCGTTCGGGATCTGGACGCTACCCGGATCCACCTCGATGTCGAAGACTTGACCTGGCGCCACGACCGAAGGAGCCGAAACTCGCACCGTAGCAGGCTTTCCGTCTGACGAAGGACCGGAGAACGCACTCGGAACTGCGCGGCACGTGACCTGAAACATTGTCGACGTGGTTTCTGCAACGGGCGCCGCGGTCGCCGGAATCACGGCCACAGCGGTTCCACCGGCAAGGAGACCGGTAAGGAGCGCAGCATTCAGTAGGCGTTTTGACATGATGTCCTCTCGGAACAACCTGATTGACGTTTGCCGCCGAACTGTAACGGAGCCAACGCCCGAGTTGACCCGTTTTCAATAAACAAAAACCACACAGTAGGTAAATAATTGGTAAGGGTTACTGGTCGTCACATCTGACCGCCACCGCGAGCCTTGCCCCTCTCGATCAATCTCGCGATTTGAGATTCACTGCAGGGAAACACAATTCGACAGAAATCCGCGCCGTAGTGAGAACTCCGTTCATACTCTACCCTTACGGGAGGGTAGAGTATGAGAACCTCGTCAGGACGGAATCTCATGGCAGTAACCATCGCTTCATCCACCAACGACAATTCGGTTCGGGCCGCGCTCCGGTCACCCCGCCGTCTCAAAACGGAAGTTTTGGCCGGACTGGTCGTGGCGTTGGCACTGATTCCCGAGGCGATCTCGTTCTCGATCATCGCCGGCGTCGATCCGCGGGTAGGACTGTTCGCGTCGTTCACGATGGCAGTGACCATCGCCGTCGTCGGCGGACGACCCGCAATGATCTCCGCAGCTACCGGCGCCGTCGCACTGGTCGTCGCTCCACTGACGCGCGAGTACGGAATCGACTACCTGATTGCGACAGTCCTTCTGGCCGGCCTGCTCCAGATCGTGTTGAGCCTCCTCGGCGTCGCCAAGCTGATGCGCTTCATCCCGCGCAGCGTCATGGTGGGATTCGTCAATGCACTGGCCATCTTGATCTTCATTGCCCAACTCCCCCACCTGATCGATGTTCCGTGGCTCGTCTACCCACTTCTGGCCGTCGCCCTCCTGATACTCGTATTCCTGCCGAAACTGACCAGCGCGGTCCCGGCTCCACTGGTGGCGATCGTGTTACTGACCAGCGCCACAGTCATTTTCGCGTTCAACGTCCCCAATGTCGGCGACGAGGGCGAGCTTCCGTCGAGCCTGCCGACGCTACTGTTCCCCGACGTCCCTCTGGACATGCACACACTGTCGATCATTGCTCCGTATGCATTGGCCATGGCGCTCGTCGGCCTCCTCGAATCGTTGATGACGGCCAAGCTCGTCGACGACGTCACGGATACTCACTCGAACAAGACCCGAGAAGGGTGGGGCCAAGGCGTCGCGAACATCGTCACCGGCTTCTTCGGAGGCATGGGAGGGTGCGCGATGATCGGCCAGACCATGATCAACGTCAAGGTCTCCGGCGCTCGCACTCGAATCTCGACCTTCCTGGCCGGCGTGTTCTTGCTGATACTCGTGGTCGGCCTCGGCGATGTCGTGGCGTTGATTCCCATGGCCGCATTGGTAGCCGTCATGATCATGGTCTCGGTCGGCACTTTCGACTGGCACAGCATCAATCCGAAGACCCTGCGCCGCATGCCGATCGGCGAGACAGTGGTCATGCTGGTCACCGTGGCGGTCACCGTCGCGACCCACAATCTTGCCTACGGCGTGATCGTCGGAGTGATCACCGCGATGGTCATCTTCGCCCGCCGCGTCGCGCATCTCACCGAAGTGATCGACGTCGCTCATCCGGACGAGGACACCCGTGTCTATGCGGTTCGAGGCGAGCTGTTCTTCGCATCCAGCAACGATCTGATCTACCAGTTCGACTATGTCGACGACCCGAAGAACATTGTCATCGATCTGTCCGAGTCGCATGTCTGGGATGCGTCGACCGTGGCGACACTGGACGCGATCACCACCAAGTACGCGGCCAGAGGCAAGAATGTCGAGATCGTGGGGCTCGACGACGCATCGGCCGAGCGCCATCTGCGCCTGTCCGGACGCCTGGGTGACGGTCACTGAGAGTATGGAAGCCCAGCGCGACGAAAGTAGGAGTGATGTCTGAGCCGGAACATGCGGTCCAGGGACAGAACATGCAGATCGGGCAGGTTGCCGACCGCACCGAACTGTCGATCAAGACGATCCGTCATTACGACGAGGTCGGTCTGGTCACTCCATCGGAGCGGACCGCCGGAGGATTCCGCTTGTACACCGAGGCGGACGTCCAACGTCTACTGGTAATCCGACGAATGAAGCCGCTCGGATTCAGTCTCGAAGAAATGAAACAACTCCTCAATTCCCTGGCAGTGCTCGGCGACGAAGCTTCGGACGCGTCAACGCGAACCGCTGCAACCGAATTCGTCACCGCCTGCCATACCCGGGCGGAAGAAAGCTGCACACACTTACGTAAGCAACTCGCCTACGCCGAAGAGCTGACGGGATTGCTCGCCGACCACAGTCTGAACGGTGAACGGCATTCGTGATCTGCAAGCTGAACTAAGCTGGGTTGATGGCCCGATATTTCGACGTTCACCCGGAAAACCCGCAGCCGCGCGCGATCAGCCAGATCGTCGAAATGCTGCGCAACGACGCGGTCATCGCCTACCCCACCGACTCCTGCTACGCCCTGGGTGCCCGAATGGACAATCACTCGGGCACCGATCGGATCCGCGAGATCCGTCACCTGCGGTCGGATCACCACTTCACGCTGGTCTGTGCCGACTTCGCGCAGCTCGGGCACTTCGTCCACGTCACCAACTCGGCGTTCCGGGCGGTCAAAGCGGCTACGCCTGGGCAGTACACGTTCATCCTTCCCGCCACGAAGGAAGTTCCGCGTCGACTGGCACACGCCAAGAAGAAGACCGTCGGAGTGCGTATCCCCAGCCACCCGGTAGTGCGGGCGCTCTTGCAAGAGTTGGGTGAACCGATCCTCTCCAGCACCCTTCTCCTGCCCGGCGCCGAGGAGCCGATGACGGACGGCTGGCAGATCAAGGAAGAACTCGACCACCAACTCGACGCCGTCATCGACTCGGGTGACTGCGGCACCGAGCCCACCACGGTGGTCGACTATTCGTCCGGTGCCCCCGAGATCGTGCGCGTCGGCGCGGGAGATCCTTCCCGTTTCGAATGATCCCCCTGCCCGTGCCACATCACGGATGGCAACGTGTCACGGCGTCACGATGTCGAACCACAGATCGAAGTCCTCCAGCAGCGAGATGAACGTCTCCAGTTCAGACTGATCTCCCACAGCTTTTGCCGTTCCGGCCTTGATGGATTCGGTGAGCGAGGTCGTTCCCAGATACACCTCGTTGAACACGGCACGGGTCAAGGTCAGAGTCAGGGCGGCCGAAGCATCTGCCTTGTCCGTGTCGTAATTCAGCACGCCGTTGCGCACTGTGACCAGGACGTTGTCAGCAGTGTCCGACAACACGAATCGCAACGACAGGTCGACGTCGGCAGCTTTGGGACCGTCGAGGCGAACTGCCCAGAAGTCCAGCATCTGCTCGAGCGGCATCACGGCGACAACGGCCGGGCCGGTGGGGTTGTTGGACGGCATCGGTGCCAGCGGATGCCGCAATTCCATCGCTCCGACCAGGTAGAAGTTGCGCCACGTACCGTTCTCGGCTTGGTAGCCGAGTTGTTCGTACGTGTCCGCCAACAACTCTCGCGCTTTCTGGTTACTCGGATCGGCGAACACCAGATGGTTCACCAGCTCCGCTGCCCAGCGATAGTCGCCGTCGTCGAACGCCTGCTTGCCCTTGGTCAAAAGCGCGTCGGGTCCGCCGACGGCTTCGACGTAGCGCTTGGCGTTCTCCAGCGGCGGATGAGGATTGAGGTGAGCGGGAACGCCGTCGAACCAACCGAGATAGAAGGTGTAGATCGCTTTGACGTTGTGACTGAGCGAGCCGTAGTACCCGCGGTTGTACCACTGCTTTCCGATGGCGTCGGGTACCTCGATCTGGTCGGCAATCTCTACCGGTGTCAGTCCCTTGTTGGCAAGACGCAACGTCTGATCGTGCAGATACTTGTACAGGTCTGCCTGATCCGACATCAGCTTCAAGATCTTGTCGTTGCCCCACGTGGGCCAATGATGCTGCGCGAAAATGATTTCGACGTCGGGAAAAAGTTCCATCGCCAGACGAACGTAGTGCGACCAGGCCTTGGCGTCGCGAGTTTTGGCGCCGCGCAACGTGTACAGGTTGTGCATCGTGTGCGTGACGTCCTCCGCTGACCCGAGCGCCTTGAAATCGGGCAGATAGAACAGCATTTCGGACGGCGCTTCGGTGCCCGGCGCGAGCATGAACGTCACGCGCACACCGTCGATGACTTCTTCGTGTACCGGTTCGGTGATGACGTCGGTCGGCACCGCGAACGTCGACGTGCCGTGCGACGTGGACAGTCCGAGACCACCGGAAACCTGCCCCTGCGGGCCTGGACGCAGGAATGATCCGTACATGTACATTCCGCGACGCGTCATCGCCGTTCCGCGAGCACGTTCTCGGAGATCGCTTCCTCCGTGAAACTGTCTGGTGCATAGACTTTTACGGCACCGGACTCGATCTCTTCGTCGGTGACAAATCCTTTGACTCCGCCGAAATGGTCGCCGTGGGAGTGTGTGAAGATAATTGCCTTGACCGGGACCTTGGGGCGGTGCTGGTAGTACAACTCCAGCGCAAGAGCGGCTGTTTCCGCGGACATCAGGGTGTCACCGATGATCAACCCGGTATCGCCCTCGATGATAGTCGTGTTCGACAAGTCCTGGCCGATCACCTGGTAGAGGCGATCGGCAAGCTTGAAGAGCCCGCCGCCTTTTCCCATCAAAGTGGCTTGGCGCCAGAGACTCGGGTTGACGGTGTCCGGCGCTTCGCCGTCGGCGAACCCGTAGGCGTCGTAGGAGAAGATGAACTGTCCTTTGTCACCCTTGACCAACCCGCCGTCGATGAGCGGCGCTACCAGACCTCGAGAAATCAGTTCGAAGTCGAATGTGTCATCGAACGGAAGATCACGGAGAACCTGGGCATTCGCAAGGCGAGTCGCTTCGGTAGCGGGCTTGGGGTCGAGTTCGGATGGTGTAGTCATCTTCTCTTACGCTCCTCGGGAACTCGCGGTGTCCTGTGTCTGGATACCGGTTCATCCTCGATCGCCACGTAGTCCTCGCGCATCACCCGGAAGGGATGATCACGTGGTTCGTCCAGCGTTCAACAGCGCAGCAACGAACTCACGCACCAACGTCCGCTCGTCGTTCTCGTCCGCACCCGGCACCATGAGCAGCGAGAGGATCACTCGCACGATCCAGCGGGCTCGTGACGCTGTGCCTGCTCCGATTTCACCGAGCATCGCGACGCCCAGTCCGTTGATGACGTCGGATGAATTGGCAAGTTCACCTGCAAGACTCGCATCACCCGGAGTGAACCATGCAGCCAACGTCGGAGTGCTGCGCACCGCGGAGACTGCGGTGAGCATTGCCGTTTCGAGACGCTCGCTCGGATCATCGATGGTCGCTACCGATTCCGCGATCGCAGTTCCCAGCCTGCGCGCTTCGCGGTGAACGAATGCAATGTGAAGGGCCTGCCGATTCTCGAAGTACCGATACAGGGTGGCCCGGGAACATCCTGCAGCAGAGGCTATCTCCGCCATACCGACGGCGTTGACACCTTTCTCGACGAACAGTTGCGCCGCACTGTCGAGGATCTTCTCGGCTGCCGCCAAGGCGCGCCCCTCACCGAGCCAGTCGTTGCTCACCGCCGGGTCACCGACATGGGCGCTGTGAGAGGACGGCGCACGTAGTTGCCCGGCGCGTACTGCATCGCGTCGACGTCGATATGGAAATCTGGAATCCGGGAGAGCAACTCTTCCAACGCAACTCGAGCCTGCATCCGAGCTGCCGACGCCCCCAGACAGTGGTGGGCGCCATGACTGAAGGTGAGAATCTTCTGCGGTCGACGCAAGACGTCCAACTCCGCCGCGTCGGGTCCGTACTTTTCGGGATCACGATTGGCCGCACCGTACATCAGCAGAACCTTACGTCCTGCTGGAATCACTTTGCCACCCAAGGCCACATCCCGAGTCGTGGTGCGTGCCAGTCCTTGGACCGGCGAGGTGAGTCGAAGCAACTCGTCGACCGCGTCGGTGATCAATGCGGGATCGTCCAGCAGGATCTGACGCTGGTCGAGGCGTTCGGTCAGCATCGCCACCGAACCACCCAGCATTCCTGTCGTGGTGTCGTTTCCACCGGCCACCATGGTGAAGGCGAAGCCCAGAATCGACAGCAGGCCGGACATGTCGCCGTCTTCACCGAGTCCAGCGGCGAGTAGGTGCGAAATCGTGTCGTCACCCGGTTCGACCTTGCGGCGTTCGATCAGCGAAGCGAAGTACATCATCAACTCACCGGTGGCGGCCTGCGCCGTCGTCGCTGCCGCGGCCACGCCACCTGCCGAATTGGCAGCGACAATGGCCTCGGTCCAGCCGTCGAACTGGTCACGGTCCGATTCCGGCACACCCAGATAGTGTGCGACAACCATCGACGGCAACGGCTTGAAGAGCTCGACGACGATATCGCCACTGCCACGCGCTTTCAACGCTTCGATACGTTCGACGACGAATTCGCGGACCATCGGCTCGACCGCCGAGACCTGACGCGGAGTGAATCCCTTCGACACCATGCGCCGGAACTCCGACTGCACGGGCGGATCCTGCATCACGAACGGCGGATTGTCCTGCATCCCGATCTGCTCGAGCTCACCATAGACGGTGGTCAATCCCTTTGCCGACGAGTACGTCTCGTAATCACGAGCGGCGTTGTAGACGTCTTCGTGACGGGTGAGCACCCAGTAGTCGTCCTGCGGCGAGGCTTCCGGCACCACGTTGTGCACCGGGTCGTTCTCTCGCAATGCGTCGTACATGGCCCAGGGCGAACGCCAGGACTCCCCGGTGGAAGGAACAAACCGTGGCGAATGTGACACAGATGTTGTCATGACTCGACTATGAGACAAATTGATAGATGTGTCAACCTATCTCCATGTTCAATATCGAGTAACTCGCTTCCACGCAGAGCACTATCGTGTGTCGGGTGATCACGGACCCGAAGAACCACCCGAACAGCTCTGACACCGGACGCCGCGCCGTGGTTGCGGTCCTGCTCCCCCGCGAACATCTCCCCTTCATCAGAGACTGGTGCCTGCACCACATCGAGCAAGGCTGGGAGGTTGTTCTCTACGACAACACCGGTTCCGTCGGGTCCACCCGCAAGACAAGCGCATTCAGCCTCAACCGTTGGCACGGCCGCAGCGAGGACAAGAGAGGCAACTCTTACGGCGCCTTCACCCGATCGATGTCGGACAGTGAAGTTCAGGTCGCATTCCGCAAAGAACTGCACGACCTTCCGGTGACGATCGTCGACTGGCAACCGCGCGACGCGGACGGTCGGATCGTGCACGGTCAGGTAGAGGCGTACGTCGATTACGTGAGTCGATACCGCGACACCGTCGCATGGGCAGCATTCGTCGACGCCGACGAATACCTCGAGCACGCACCAGGATTGGACTGGGAGGTTCTACTTGCCGGAGTTACTCAAGCGGGTTCGCACCGCGTCGTTCTCGATGCTCTGGTTTACGAATCCAGGTGGACGCGCGACGGGCAACTGCGAGACGTCGAGGAATTGAAATGCCTTGGGCTACAGAGCCACGGCTGCAAGAACATCGTGAGGCTGTCGGAGATTCTGCGAGCGGACGTCCACTGGGGATGGAAGACAAGCGAACCGGACAGCCTGGTGCGGCCCGACCGATCCCTCTTCTACTTCCGCCATTACCGCGGTTCGGAGGCGGCACTCGACTTCACTCCGCTGCCGAACTTCGGACCCCAAGTCCACGAAGAAGGTGTGGATGTTCCGGCGGCAATTGACCTATCACAGAATTGAATGTGCCTGCAAGACACAGGTATTCAGGTACAGATAAACCTCCGGCCCGCATCCACGAAGGCAATGCCTTCAGAATGCGGGCCGGGGGCCGTAAATCCGGTTCAGCGAAGCAATCAAGCCTTCGGCTGCGAGCTTCCTGCGCCACCGATTGCGCCGAGAAGACCAGCAACTGCGCCGATGCCGACGAGAACGCCGCCCAGGCCTGCAATGATCTTCTGGAAGTCGCCGAGCTGTGCCAGGTCCGTCTTGCTGCTGCCAGTGGTGAATGCCATGTCTAGCTCCTCATCATGGAATGTGTACGCGGTCCGCGCGCCCGGTATGTAACGGCGCTCACAATATACGTAAGACAGCCGAAATTTGAAGCGGTGCCGTTGAGTGGGACGTAACTCACATCTCATCCAGCGGGAACCCACGAGTAACAATGCGCGATTCGGACAACGCTTCGGGAACCGTTGAATGACGAGCAGGAGAACAGCAGTGGGCAAGTTGGATGGAAAAGTGGCCCTGATCACTGGCGCAGGGCAAGGCGTCGGCCAGGGTGTTGCGTTTGCGCTTGCCAAGGAAGGTGCTTCCGTCGCGGTGGCGGGCCGCACTGAGTCGAAACTCGTCGTCACATGTAACGAGATCACCGAACGCGGAGGCCGTGCCGAACCGGTGCTCGTGGATATCGCCGACGCGGGTTCCATCACCGCTGCCGTGGCGCGAACCGTGGAACTGTTCGGCGGCGTCGACATCCTGATCAACAACGCCAGCCTCAACCCGCTCGGCAACGTCCTCGACCTCACTCCGGAGCGCCTTGCCGACGGATTGACTTCCGGTCCCGTCGCGACGCTGCGAACCATGCAAGCCTGCTACCCGTTCATGAAGGAACGCGGCGGCGGGGCGATCATCAACATGGTCAGTTCCGTGGCCGTCCGTTGGGACGCCGCCGGCTACGGCGGATACGCGGCCGTGAAGGAATCCGTCCGAGCCCTCAGTCGCGCAGCAGCGTGCGAATGGGGCGTCGACGGGATCCGAGTCAACGCGGTTGCTCCTCATGCATCCTCGCCCGGGCTACAGCGTTGGGCAGATGCGCGTCCGGAAGAGGCTGCCGCTTTTGTTGCCGGGATTCCGCTACGGAGGATCGGGGACTGCGAAACGGACATCGGCACCGCGGTGGCTTTCCTGGTCGGCCCGGATGCCGCGTATCTGACTGGAGCAACAATTCCGCTCGACGGTGGTCAGTCGCGCTGGGGCTGAGAGCTGGCGTCGTCGAAGGCAAGCACCGCCGACTTGGCTTCGGCGATCGGGCGGCGGAAAACGAAACCGACCAGAACGGATGCCAAAACCAGCGCGGCCAGAACAATGAGCCCGACCATCCACCACATGGTTTTCAGTATGCCCGAACCGACCTCCGCCGGACGCACACCACGGCCGTCGGAAAGCGATGACAACCGCGAAAAGTACTTGACACCAGTCAAATTCCGTTTTGCCCGTTTCCCGAGCTTCCCGATAATCCGTGATCGAGGACACAGTTTCGGATACCGAACCGGGACGAGAGCGTGACTGGAACCGCGCCTCGGTGCATCCTGTCAGGTATGGAATCCGCTGTTTCGGCCGAACCCGCCGACGGAAGCACCCTCACACACCCGTGGGGCGGGACAAGCAACATCACCGACCTCGGCGGTGATGTTCACTGGATCGACTTCGGCGGTCCCAGCGGAGCGCCGCCGATCGTGCTCGTTCACGGTCTGGGCGGCTCGCACCTGAACTGGGTGCGGGTGGCACCGACGCTGGCGGCGCGCACGCGTGTGTACGCGCTGGACCTCGCCGGATTCGGACTCACCTCTGCCCGTGGGCGGCACACCGGCGTCGACGCCAACGCAGCACTCCTGAATCGCTTTCTCGAGACAGTAGTAGGTGAACCTGCCGTCCTGTTCGGCAATTCGATGGGGGGAATGGTCTCGGCAATCTCGACCCATGCCAATCCCGAATCAGTTGCCGGCCTGGTGCTGGTGGATCCGGCGCTCCCACTGCCCGTCCAACTTCCCGATCTGACCGTCGCCGCCCAATTCGCGCTCTACTCGATGCCGTACGTCGGTGAGCAGGTTCTCGGCTTCGGACGCCGGAAGATGTCCGACCGGCAGTTGGCCGCTCAGATGACCAGATTGTGTTTTGCCGATCCGACGCGAGCAGACCCCGCGGTCCTCGACGCGGGCGCTGCCTTGACTGCGATTCGTCGCGGCGAACCCACTCAGGATGCCGAGTTCCTGCAGGCAGCACGGTCACTGTTGATGACCCTCGCAGGCTGCCCGGGCAGCCGCCGCCGCACATCCACACTGGACCACCATCATTCTCGGCGATACCGGCCACACCCCTCAGTTGGAGATTCCGGACGAGTTTTCACGTCATGCGCTCGCGTGGCTCGATCGCACGGGGCTGATCACGAGCTGACAAGTACCGGCACTACACCCGCGGAACGGCCTCGCCGATCGAGCAAGTGCCCCATCAACTTCGGCGTATCAAGGACGATTCGGCGATCGACTACGTCGGCAGGTCCGGCCCACCGGTAAGCGCGAACGGTCAAATACTCCAAAGCTCTCGAGCCCTGGGAATGTGTCGGGGTACGCGCGTAGCGTGAGATTCGCGCCTTCCTCGGCCAAGCATTTGCGCGACCCGTACTTGTGTATCCGTTTCGGTAAAGGAGAGTTTCAGATGCCCGCACGCACAGCGCTCGACGGAACACCCTGTTGGATCGACCTCACCAGCTCCGATACCGAGGTCGCCAAATCCTTCTACACCAACGTGTTCGGTTGGCAGACTGACACAAACGACGACCCGCAGTACGGCGGCTACGCGATCTTCAGCAAAGACGGGCAGCCCATCGCCGGGCTCGGACCTCAGCAGGAGGGAAACCCGTACGGCAACGTCTGGACCACCTACATCTCCTCGACTGATGCGGCAACGTCGGCGTCCAAGGCCGAAGCCGCGGGCGGAATGATCATGATGCCGTCGATGCAGGTCGGTCCCCAGGGCAGCATGGCGATCGTGGGCGATCCTGCCGGTGCAGTCGTCGGTATCTGGCAGGCAGATCAGCACCACGGCTTCGGTCTGGTCGGCGAGGCCGGAGCCCCGGTGTGGCACGAGACTTTGTCCAAGAACTACGCCGCGGTCCTGCCGTTCTACACCGACGTGTTCGGCTGGACTTACGAGTCCATCGGCGACAGCGACGAGTTCCGGTACTCACAGGCCAAGCAGGGCGACACCGTCGTCGCCGGTTTGATGGATGCCAGCTCGTTCCTCCCGGCAGAGGTGCCGTCGTTCTGGCAGGTGTACTTCGGGGCGGACGACACCGATGCGGCCGTCGCCAAGGTCGTCGAATTCGGCGGCAGCGTCTTGCGCGATCCCGAGGACACGCCCTTCGGCCGTCTCGCGTCGGTGGCCGATCCACTCGGTGCCAAGTTCCAGATCTCCACGATCATGGAGTGAATCTCCGCGCAGAGGCCGCACCGGCCCGCGGTCTCTGCGCGCTGATCATCTGGAAAGTCCCGATTTGACCGCACGGATTTGAACACTCGCCCAGAAGGTATGCAGTTTTCTGCGTCCAACGCCTAATCTCATGGGATGCCCGCCCCCGCCCCTCTCCTCGATGTGTACTCGCAGCCGACTCTGTCGACGCTTGCGCCGTCGGTACTCGCTTCTCTCGGAGTGAGCGGCGAAGCGAACCGTCTCGATCTACAGCCCAGCCAGAAGACTGTAATTCTGCTGGTAGACGGGATGGGCGCGAACTTGCTCGCCCGCAACGCCGAACACGCACCATTCCTGAACTCACTGATCGGAACGCCCATACGGGCAGGATTCCCCACGACGACGGCCACCAGCATCGTCTCGTTGGGGACCGGGCTGCCCTCGGGGGCGCACGGAATCACCGGTTACCAGTCTTACGTCGAAGAAGCCGATTCGGTGTTCAACTGGCTGGGTTGGCACAGCGCGGGCAAGAAGGAATCTCAGACCGACTCCATCGTCCCGGAGACCCTGCAGCCGCAGGCCACGACCTTCGATCGTGCCGCGGCCGCCGGCATCACCGTCACTACCGTCGTTCCGTCCAAATTCGACGGCAGCGGCCTCACCCGGGCGGGAATGCGCGGCGCCCAATTCGCCGGAATCCAGGCATACGGAGACCTCCTCGCTCGCACCGTGGCCGCGTCGAAATCTGCCGACCGTACGTTCACGTACTGCTACATCAGCGAGATCGATGCACTCGGCCACGTCTACGGCCCCGAGTCCGAGCCGTGGATTTTCCAACTGATGCTTGTCGATCGACTGGTCGAGCAACTCGCCGCCGCTCTCGGTCCGGACGTGAGATTGCTGGTGACGGCAGACCACGGAATGGTCGACGTGTTGGACGAGAACAAGATCGACTTCGACAACACTCCGATTCTGTCCAAAGATGTACTCGCCCTTGCCGGTGAACCTAGATGTCGTCACATCCACACCCGAGAAGGCGCTGCACAAGATGTTGCGGACCGCTGGCGCGCCGAACTGGGTGACCGCATGTGGATCGGGACGAGATCCGAGGGCATAGTCGCAGGATTGTTCGGGCCTGCAGTGCATTCCGAGTATCACGGCCGGATCGGTGATGTCATCGCCATTGCGTCCGGGGACTTGGCCGTCGTACGTCGATCTGTCGAATCGGGACTGTCCGGCCTCCGTGGACAGCACGGCGCCCTCACTCCGGACGAACTGCTGGTACCGCTCTTGTCCTCAGGACAACAGTAGGGCCCGAGCCCGGCGAATCTCGGGAACACCGACTACCTTGCATGCGCCCAACAGGACGACTGCACCGACGACCGCACCCGCCGACAATGAAATAACAGCAGCAAGCCTGGGCTCGGGAACTCGGTTCTGAACCGCCACCACCAAAGCCAGCGCACAACAACCTGCCAGAATTGCCGCCGCCGAAATCCTTCCGACGGTGGCCTGTACGCGACGGAATCCCAACAGCCCATATCGCTTTCGAAGCAGGATGTGGCCGAGCGCCGCTCCGCACACGTAGGAGAACGAGCCCGCCGCACAGACGGCTAGGACCAGCGTTTCGTCACTCGCGGACAGAGACGCAAGTAGAACGAGCGCTGTTTTGGCTATCACCATCACCATGGCGATCACCGCGGGAGTTCGGGTGTTGTTGTCGGCGTAGAACACTCGAAGCTGAAGCATGACCATCGCAAATGGCACCAGCCCGAATGCACTGACCGCAACGGCCGTCCCGATCAACCGGGCACTGCTGCCGTCGACCCGACCGAAGAAGATCAAGGTGGTCAACGAGGGGCCGAACACCATGAGCGCCGCAGTGACCGGAATCAGCGCCACCACTGAATACCGGGCTCCCCGGCCGAGATCGGATACGACGCCGACGTCGTCACCCGCAGCAACCGACCTGGCGATCCGCGGCATCAGCACCGTCAACAACGACACACCGAGAATGCCGTACGCCACTTGAAACAGCAGATCCGCGTGCGTGTACATCGAGTAGACGTGACGGGAGAGAGTGACCTTCATCGTCACCCACACACCGATCTGACCGGCAACGACGTACACAAGTACCCAACCGAGCAACGGCGCCCCGACGCGCACCGGGCGCCAGGTGTGCGGTACGACCCGCACGCGAAGGCGCCACCGAAACCCGTTGCGGTGCAGCGCTCGAGCAACGACGGCGGTTTGCGCCACGATCCCGAGCAGAGTGCCGATACCGATCACCAGAACCTGCGCGGTGGTCATCGACTCGGGAGTCAGAGTAACCGGCCCCGGGATGCACAGGAAGACCGCGACCGTCACCAGAAGGACGACGTTGTTGATCACCGGCGCCCAGGCCGGCGCGCCGAACACTGATCGAACACTGAGTACTGCCGTCATCATCGCCGTGACGCCGTAGAAGAAGATCTCCGGCAGAAGCAAGTACGCGAAGAGCGTCGTCAACTCTCGTTGAGCCGGATCATCGATCACAGCCGAGACCAGAGGCGGCGCGCACACCACCGCCACTACCGTCACGAGCGCAAGAGCAAGCGCTCCGACGGTGAGAACGCGCTGCGTCTGCTCTCGTTCGAGCGTCCGCCCACGACTTCGCTGCCGTGTCAGATACGGAAGCAGAACGCTGGCGAGAATTCCGCCGAGGAGGAGCTGATAGACCATGTTCGGGAAGCTGTTGGCCGCGTTGTACGCATCACTGACCAGGGCGATGCCGAGGACCGCGGCAAGGGCAAGGGTGCGGACGAAGCCGGTGATCCGACTGACCGTGCTGGCGAGCGCCACTTGCCCGCCCATCTTCGCCAAGCTGCCGCCCGTCACACCCGTACGTTCGGACTCCCCCATACTCTCGACCATCTCGCCAGAGTGCCACATCGCAGAGGTACGACGATCTGGACGGAAACGGAAGAGCGCCCCGAACCGTGGGGTTCGAGGCGCTCGTCACGAGAGAAGATCAGGCTGATTCCGCTCCAGCCAACGGCGGCATGACGACAACCTGGCCGGCGAAGGACAGACCCGCACCGAAGGCGAGAAGCAATGCCTTGTCGCCCGGCTTGCACTGGCCGTCGCGCAGCATCTGCTCCATGGCGAGCGGGATCGAGGCCGCGGACGTGTTGCCCGTCTCGGCGATGTCGTTGGAGACGGGGAAGCCCTCGGGCAGCTTCATGCTGCGAGCGATGACCTCGTTGATGCGCTGGTTTGCCTGGTGCGGCACAAAAGCGTCGATGTCCTCGATACCCAGCCCCGACTTCTCCAGGGTGCGAGTGGCGACCTTGCCCATCTCGAAGGCAGCCCAGCGGAACACCGCGGTACCGGCCATCTTGATCCACGGCCGAGGTCCGGTCGGGTTCTTGGTGTAGTCGAGCCAGCTCGGCTCCTGAACGATGGCGTCGGACTGGCTGCCGTCCGAACCCCACTCGACCGGGCCGATTCCGACGGTATCGCTCGGGCCGACGACAACTGCGCCTGCGCCGTCACCGAAGATGAAGCGAACGCTGCGATCGGTGGGCTCGGTGGCCTCGCTCATCAACTCGACGCCGACGACGAGTACGTGATCAACCGTGCCGCCGCGAACGAGGTCGCTGGCCACGGCAAGGGCGGTACAGAAACCGGCGCAGCCTGCCGCGACGTCGAATGCAGCCGGACCCTTGATGCCGAGCTCGTGGGCGACGATGGACGCAGCCTGAGGAGTCTGCAGGTCCCACGTCGACGTCGCGATGATCACGGCGCCGATCTGCTCGGGAGCAATGCCGCTGACGTCCAGTGCTTTACGGGCCGCGCTGATCGACATCGCGAGGATGCCTTCACCCTCGCCGGAGAACCGGCGCGACTTGATACCCGATCGCGTCTGGATCCACTCGTCGGTGGAATCGATCAGCTCGCAGATCTCGTCGTTGGTCACGACTCGCTCCGGGCGGTGAACGCCGAGCCCGAGAAGGACGGACTGCCGACCTCCGGCCACACTGGCAATCGGCTTACCCATTGATCGATCTCCTCGTTGGTTTCTGGTGATGACGCGCATTCGACATCACACGTTACGTACAGGACATAAGCCCCTGCCTCTCAGGTCACCGTTCGATCACGGCAACAACATGAGGCTGGCTCACATTACGCTTCGGTCAGGTATGTAGTCCAGATCCACGATCAGGCGCGTAAATGAGCTAGAACTGCCAAAACACGACGATGCCCGCTTTCGGAAGCCGACAGGCCGAGTTTTGCGAAGATATTTCCTATGTGCTTGCTCACAGCAGTGTCGCTGACGACCAGTTTCCTGGCGATTTCCTGATTTCCCAGCCCCTCCGCCATCAGTCCGAGAACCTCGGACTCGCGTGGGGTCAGTGATCTGATCGGATCGTCGGCGCGTCGACGGCTCATCAGTTGGGATACGACCTCGGGATCCATCACGGTTCCGCCGTCGACGACCCGGTTCAATGCGTCGACGAACTCGGCTACCTTGCCGACCCGTTCCTTGAGCAGGTACCCGACCCCGCCGGCGCCTCCTGCCAACAATTCACCGGCGTAGCGATCCTCGACGTACGCGGAAAGGACCAGGACGGGAAAGCCCGGGCGAAGCTTGCGCACCTCGATCGCCGCTCGAAGCCCCTCGTTGGTGAAAGTAGGAGGCATCCGGACGTCGAGCACCGCGGCGTCGGGGGCGGTCTCCTCGAACACCGTGAGGAACTGTGCGGCGTCGGAGACGGCAGACACCTCGAAGCCCTCTCCGCGGAGCAGCAGTGCCAGCCCCTCTCGCAGGAGAGCGTCGTCCTCGGCAATCAGAATCCGCACGGTAGTTCCACCCTCATCGTTGTCGGTCCACCCTCCGGGCTCTCCAATACTGCGGTTCCTTCGAAAGCCTCGACCCGGCGTCGGATACCCGCCACGCCGCCGCCCGGGCGTTCGTTCGCGCCGCCCTGACCATCGTCGATCACGTCGATGAGCATCGTCTCACCCAACGAGTCGTCCGACGCCTCCGTCCGTGCCGTGACGGTGACACTGCGCGCTCCGCTGTGTTTTGCGACGTTGGTCAAGGCCTCGGCGACGACGAAGTACGCAGCAGCCTCGACGGCAGCCGGGGCACGGCGGAGTTCGTCGATCTCGAGTACGCAGGGCACGGCGGAGCGCCCGGCGAGCGCGGAGATCGCGCCCTCCAGACCCAACTCGTCGAGGATCGGCGGGTAGATGTCGTGCACCAACGTCCGGAGTTCGCTCAACGCCTCGGTGGCCGCATCCTGGGCCCGATGCAGTTGTGGCAGAGCCTGGTCCGGATTGTTCTGCAACGACCGCTCGGCCATCCCCAACATCATCACCACCGCGACCAGACGGTTCTGCGCGCCGTCGTGCAGATCCCGCTCGATGCGCTTGAGTTCGGCCGAATGTGCGTCGAGCGCCGCAGCGCGGCTGGCCGTCAGGGCGGTGACGCGCTTCGAGAGGTCCGAACGCGTGTCCGGCGCAAGCAAAGTCGTGGTCGACCAGCTGATCCACTTCGCCATCGCGGGGACCAACCACCACGCGATCAGGAGGTACAGGATGCCGATCAACGGCATTCCGGCAGCGCCCAACCACGACGTCACGGGGTACGGATTGTTGACGGGTTCACCGGCGGGCATCTGCTGCCAGTACAGCGGGACGGCAATCGAATTGAGTGCACCGAGTGGCAGAGCAATGGTCAGCATCGCCGCGACGAAAGCCCCCAGACCATGAATCGACAGCCAGGCCGCGTCGCGCCTGGTCGACTGATCGGTGAGGAACCGGCGCCAATCCCCGAAGGTCGGATTGCTTGGCATCGGTGGGTATCGCTGCAGAACAGGGCGTCCGGTGTACGCAGCCGTTCTCTTGCGGGCCAGACCCGCCCACCACCGGAGCACCCGCACGTACGACGGCAACAGCAACCAGCCGACGATCAGAATCGAGAGCGACAGCAGAATGAGACCGACCATCAGCAAGAACAGGGAGACCACGGCTGCCGCACCCTCGACGAGCACGTACACCGCAGCCCTGGTTCTCTTCTTCACTGCCCCAGCATGCCGCACCTGATGCCGCGATCCACTACAGCTGGCTACACCATTGATTCGGGACCCTGCTGGATGTCGACGAATGCCGAATCTCCATAGCGTTCATCCCATGAAGAATCGACACTCGGTCCTCGCCCCGCCGGCCCCTGGTGCCACGGCCGCCCGAACATCCGCCGTGCGACTCGAAGGCGTCAGCAAGATCTACGGCAACGGCCGCGGCGCCGTGACCGCCCTCGACAACATCAGCCTCACCTTGCCGCGCAGCACCTTCACCGCCGTGATGGGCCCGTCCGGATCGGGCAAGAGCACTTTCCTGCACTGCGCCGCAGGGCTCGATCGACCGAGCAGCGGATCGGTGTGGCTGGGCGACACCGAGATCTCACAGCTGAAGCCGAAGGCCCGCAGCATCTTCCGTCGCGATCACATCGGTTTCGTCTTCCAGGCCTACAACCTGCTCGGCGCTCTCGACGTCGAGCAGAACGTCACGCTCCCCCTACTCCTCGCCGGACGACGAGCCGACAAGCAGTACCTGACCTTCGTCCTCGAATCCGTCGGACTCGGATCGCACCGCAAGCGCAAACCCTCCGAACTGTCCGGCGGTCAGCAGCAACGCGTCGCCATCGCGCGCGCCCTCGTCACTCACCCCGACGCACTCTTTGCCGACGAGCCGACCGGCGCCCTCGACTCCCGCAGCGCCAAGCAGGTTCTGGAGTTGTTGCGCCGGACAGCCGCCGAGTTCGATCAGACCATCGTCATGGTCACGCACGACCCGGTGGCCGCGTCGTACGCCGATCGTGTGCTGTTCCTCGCCGACGGAAAACTTGTCGGGCACATCGACCGCCCGACGCCGCAGCAGATCGCCGAGCGCATGACACACCTCGGGGACTGGTGATGATGAAAGCGCACACCTTTGCGCACCTGAAAGCGCATCGCTCCGGTTTCGTCGCCGTGTTCGTCTCCGTATTCTGCGCAGCGCTCCTCACCTGCGGTCTGGGTGTACTGCTGGAATCGGGAGTGCGAGGCGGAGTCTCACCCCATCTCTACGCCGGTGCCGACGCCGTCGTGAGTGCACCACAGGCGCTCGAGGTCAAGGAAGACGCCGATCAGCCTTTTGCCGAGCGAGTTCTCCTCGACGGCGATACCGTCCGCAAGCTCGATGCCCTCGATGTCACGGTGATTCCCGACATCTCCGTCCCCGTCAGCACCGCCGAGGGCGTCGTACTCGACGCACATCCTTGGAAAACAGCACAATTGGCGCCGTATTCGCTGACCGATGGTCGCGCTCCGCAGAGCCGAGACGAGGTGGTCTCGACCACGGGCGCCGCGCTCGGCGAGCGAATCACGCTGGCTCACGGCGCGATAGCGGACGAGTACACCGTCGTCGGCACAGCTGATTCGGCTTCGGTGCCGTCACCCGACCGTCCGGCACTCGTCTTCCTCGACGACGCAGAGGCCGAACGGTTGTGGCCGCACCAGAACGCTGTCACCGCAGTCGGATTGATCGCTCCCGAAGGCGTGGATGCTGCCGCTCTCGCCCGCGATGCACTCGCCGGAACCGGCGCGGAGGTCTCGACCGGCACTGCGCGCGGAGGCATCGAATTCCTCGACGCCGGTGCTGCGCGGACCCAGTTGATCGTGCTCTGCGCATCGTTTGCCGGTCTCGCGTTGATGGTCAGTATGTTCGTAGTTTCCAGCACGCTGTCGCTCTCGATCAACGCCAGACRCCGAGAGTTCGCTCTGCTGCGGGCAATCGGGGCCACCACGCGACAAGTCCACGTCATGATCGGGCGTGAAGTGCTGCTCGTCGCGGCGGCTGCGGCGGCTCTCGGCGCGGTGCCCGGATACCTGCTCGCCCGATTCCTGGGTGCACAGTTTGCCGACGCCGGGGTCATGCCCACCGATTTCGCGTTGGCGTACAGCCCGCTTCCGGCGATCGCGGCATTCCTGATCTGCGTACTCACTGCCCGCGCGGCAGCGGCGATCGCGGCACGACGACCGGCGAAGCTCGACCCCGTCGAAGCGCTTCGCGAATCCGAAAGCGGCCCGGCGAAACTGAGCCGCGGACGCATCGTCACCGGGCTGATCTTCGGTGCCGCCGGTCTCAGCGCGTGCATCCTCCCCGCTTTCCTGCCCGGCAGCGTGGCAGCCGCTGGAGCCGGTTCGAGTGCACTGTTGTTGATCTTCTCGGTCGCGCTGCTCGGCCCCTTGTTGGTGCGCGGCATCATCAAGGTGATCGGCGGTCCACTGCGCCGTAGTGGGTCGGCGTCCAAAGTTCTCGCTGCCGCCAACGCCGAATCCAATTCGAGACGGCTCTCGTCGGCGGTTGTTCCCTTGGCTCTCGCAATCGCACTGGGCTCGGTGCAGTTCTTCCGCCAGAGCACCGTCGCCGCCGAGGCGACCAACCAGTCGATCAAGGGCGTCACCGCCGACCTGATCGTCGGCGCGCCGGCCGGCATCGCTCCCTCGCTCCTCGACTCGATCGCATCGGTGCCCGGAGTGAGTGCGGCAAACCCGGTGGTCCGCAGTCAAGTCCTGCCGGTACCCAGCGGTGAGGAAGGCGGCTCAGCCGACAGCGCGATCGCTGCCCAGGGCATCGACGCCGCCAGCGCCGACGCGACCCTCGATCTCGCGGTGACCGAGGGCGACCTGAGCGCTCTGACCGGCGATACCGTTGCCGTGAGCGAAGACGGCGCCTTCACACTCGGAGCCAAGGTAGGTCAGCGCGTCGACCTCTATCTAGGGGACGGCACACTGGTGCATCCGATGGTCGTCGCAAAATATGGTCGCGGCCTCGGATTCGGGGACGTGACCATGCCGATCGAGACTTTGCGTCAGCACTCCACCGACGCTCTGATCGACACCGTTCTGGTTGCTGCCGAACCCGGACGGTCGGCCGAAGTCCAGCARTCGTTGCGCTCGTTCCCCTCGATCGCCGCGATGAACCAGGACCAGTTCGGGGCCGCGGGCGAAGATCAGCGTCGAATGCAGTCGTGGGTCAGCATCCTCGCCGTACTCGTCCTGCTCGGCTATCTCGCAGTCGCCGTCGTGAACACCCTGGTCGCCGCCACTGCCGAGCGTTCCCGCGAGTTCGCGCTCCTTCAACTGGTGGGCTCGCGGACGAGGCAGGTCCGAGCGATGATGCGCATCGAGTCGTTGATGGTGGTGGGAATCGCCGTCGTGGTCGGATCACTGATCGCCCTGCCGCCTCTGATGGGCATCGCCGTAGCGGTGTCCGGGCAGCCGATCCCGGCGATTTCACCGGCGATCTACGGTTCCATCGTCGCCGTGACCGCTGTTCTGGGATTTGTCTCCATCGCGGTCCCGACGCGCGCCGCCCTTCGCAAGAACCCGATGGACGGAGTGCGTAACCACTGAGTGGCACTACCGTCGTCATCTATGGATGCGGCGGCCTGGGACAAGAAGTACGAAGAAACCGAGCTCGTCTGGGGCGCTCCTCCCAACGAACTGCTGGTGGAATACGCGACGGCCCTCCCCCACGGCCAGGCACTGGACCTGGCGTGCGGCGAGGGCCGTAACGCGTTGTGGCTCGCGACCCGCGGTTGGGAGGTCACCGGCATCGACTACTCGGCCGTCGCGATCGAGAAAGCCCGCACGATCGCGGCCCGCTCACCCCGATCGGTTCTCGACCGGCTCGACTACCGATGCGGCGACGTCACCGTCGCGGATTACGCATCAAGGAACGGGCAGGGATACGACTTGGCCCTGCTTCTTTACCTTCATCTGCCCGCACCACAACGCACCCTGGTTGTGAACCGTGCCATAAATTCTCTGAAACCTGATGGAATCCTCATGATTTTGGGTCACGACCGAAGCAACATCGACTACGGCGTCGGTGGACCGAAAGATCCCGAAATCCTTTACACACCAGAAGAATTGATGCAGGAGTTCGAAGGAAGGCTCGAGTTCGAGATCGCCGGAAATCCGCACAGACACACCGAAACGGGAATCGCGGTCGACGCACTTGTCATCGGACGCAAATCCGGTGTTGGCAATGCAAAGAACGGCTAGTAACATGTATTAAGTTACCGACGAGTAATAAACTTCGGGCGGTACTAGGAGTGCTGGACCGCACCACCTCACTGGGAGAAGCAGAAGACATGGGCCATTACAAGAGCAACGTTCGGGACCTGGAGTTCAACCTCTTCGAGGTTCTCGGACTGGAGAAGCCACTGAGCGAAGGCGCTTGGGGCGACCTGGATGCCGACACTGTCCGCAACATGCTGGCAGAGGTCGCACGCCTGGCCGAGGGACCGCTTGGCGAATCTTTCGCCGACGCGGACCGCAACCCCCCTGTCTTCGATCCCGAGACGCACACCGTTGCACTTCCGGAATCCTTCAAGAAGTCGTTCAAGGCTCTGTGGGATGCCGAGTGGTACCGCATGGGACTGAGCGAAGAGGTCGGCGGCGTGCCGGTTCCCCGCTCCGTCGTGTGGGCCATCGGTGAGCTGATCCTGGGCGCACAGCCTGCGGCGCACATGTACCAGGCCGGACCCGCTTTCGCGGACGTGCTGTTCAACAACGGCACCGAAGAGCAGAAGAAGTGGGCAGCCACCATCGTCGAACGCGGATGGGGCGCCACGATGGTCCTCACCGAGCCCGACGCCGGCTCCGACGTCGGTGCCGGACGCACCAAGGCGATCAAGCAGGACGACGGCTCCTGGCACATCGAGGGCGTCAAGCGCTTCATCACCTCGGCCGACTCGGACGACCTGTTCGAGAACATCTTCCACCTCGTTCTCGCTCGCCCCGAAGGCGCCGGACCCGGCACCAAGGGCCTGAGCCTGTTCTTCGTCCCGAAGACGCACTTCAACTTCGAGACCGAAGAGTTCGGCGAGCGTAACGGCGTCTTCGTCACCAACGTCGAGCACAAGATGGGCCTGAAGGTCTCCGCCACATGTGAGGTCACCTTCGGTGGCCACGGCATCCCCGCACAGGGCTGGCTGGTCGGCGAGGTCCACAACGGCATCGCCCAGATGTTCGACGTCATCGAGCACGCTCGAATGATGGTCGGCACCAAGGCAATCGCCACCCTCTCCACCGGTTACCTCAACGCTCTCGATTACGCCAAGCAGCGCGTTCAGGGTGCTGACCTGACCCAGATGACCAACAAGGCAGCGCCGCGCGTGACCATCACGCACCACCCCGACGTGCGTCGCAGCCTGGCAATGCAGAAGGCATACGCCGAAGGCCTGCGCGCGGTGTACCTCTACACCGCAGCACACCAGGACGAGGTTGTCGCCCAGCTCGTCTCGGGCGCAGACAAGGACACCGCGTTCCGCGTCAACGACCTGCTGCTCCCGATCGTCAAGGGCGTCGGCTCCGAGCGTGCGTACCAGTACCTGACGGACAGCCTGCAGACCCTCGGTGGCTCCGGCTTCCTGCAGGACTACCCGATCGAGCAGTACATCCGCGATTCCAAGATCGACTCGCTGTACGAAGGCACCACGGCCATCCAGGCTCAGGACTTCTTCTTCCGCAAGATCGCTCGTGACCGCGGCGTCGCGCTCGCTCACGTTGCCGGACAGATCAAGACCTTCATCGACAGCGAAGCCGGCAACGGTCGCCTGAAGGCGGAGCGCGCACTGCTCGCCACCGCACTCGAAGACGTCCAGGCCATGGCTGCCACGCTCACCGGCTTCCTCATGGGAGCTCAGGAGCAGCCCACCGAGCTGTACAAGGTCGGCCTCGGTTCCGTCCGCTTCCTGATGTCCGTCGGCGACCTGCTCATCGGCTGGCAGCTCCTCCGCCAGTCCGAGATCGCTCTCGCGGCACTCGACAACGGCGCTTCCGACAAGGACAAGGGCTTCTACGAGGGCAAGGTCGCCATCGCGTCCTTCTTCACCAAGAACGTCCTGCCCGAGCTCACCGCTTCACGCGAGATCATCGCGAACACCGAGAACGACATCATGGAGATCGACGAAGCAGCATTCTGATTCGTTCCTGATTCATGAAAAGTGCCGGTCCCGAGAATGTTTCGGGACCGGCATTTTCATGCTCGGCAGTCAATGCAATCTGTGGTCATCTGCGCTCGACGGTCGGGCAACTGATCTGTGCGGACAGTACGGACGTCGTCGGTTGTTCGCCGGGCCGTGCCGCCGTTCCTACCAGGGAAAGCGCCACGCGCCTGCGGTCCGGAGAACTGACTATTTCGATGGAATTGTCGACGCCGCCGCCGAAAGACACGAACTGTCCGCTCTGATCCGAGAACATCATCGTCGCCCCGGACTGACCTGGTTCCGGGTTTTCGTTCACGTAGACCTGCAACTGGAAATCACGCCCCGGATATTCGCCGCCGCCGTCGTACTCGTAGAAGGAACTCGTGTGCACCTCGTAGGCCCACTGGCGGTGACCGGCGGGCAGCGAATCCGCCCAGTTGTGCTCGAAACACGTGACGGATCCGGGCAGCGAGACATTGGCTGCGCCGCTCCACCCACCGGACAGGGTGATGGCTCCGTATGGCGCTGCTTCGGACTCGTACCGATCGGAAGGCAAGGGCGGAACGGTCACGGGTCCGACATTGCGACCGGTGAACTCGAAAAGCCTCTCGCTCGACACGAACGGGGGCGACTCGCGCTCACCGGCACAGGAGACAACTGACAGGGCGGCCATGACCAGTAACGCGCACATACCGCGTCTACGAACCGGCACCTCGACACCCCCTGTCCGTTTCAAACAGAATACATACCGTTCGGTCTCCAAGTTACCGATCGTGTCCGACACATCCCATTCGTGGGACCGCTCACCCGCTACCGATGTGATTGGGTGAGCACGAACGTCCACTGAACCAGCACTCGGTTCTTTCGAAGGCCGAGTAGATCAACAGACAGGTGATCATCGTGGTCGCACCAGAGCACGCACAACTCGATTACGCCCCTGAACTGGCATTGACCGCCACGGACTTGGCGCTCGACGGCCCATGGGGGCCGGTGTTCGGACCCGTCAATCTCGAGATTCGTGCGGGCGGTGTGACCATCCTCGAAGGCTCCGCCGGTTCAGGACGTACGTCCTTACTTCTGACACTCAGCGGACGAATGAAAGCCAGTTCCGGATCACTGTCCGTCTTCGGTCGAACGCGTCCCCGAGAGATCTTCGAGATCGCCGGGGTCGCCGGGTTCGAGGACATCGACGAGCTTGCCGAGTCCGTCACCGTCCGAGATCTGATCACCGAACAAATTCGCTGGGATGCGCCCTGGTACAAGCTCATCGGACGTGCCGGAGACCGCGAACTCGAAGCGGTGTGCGCTCCCGTCTTCGGCGATCATCCGTTACCTGCGCTCGGCCGGTACGTCAGCGATCTCGGGGAACTCGAGGCGACCCTGCTGCGTATCGCCGTCGCGAACACGAAGAAGCCGGCCCTGCTCGTCGTCGACGATCTCGAACAGGTGCGGCGCGACTCCGAACGCGCGTACCTCGTCGAGCGACTCGTCGAGATGGGGAGCTACCAGACCATCATCGCGTCGACCGTCAACCCGCTGCCCGACGGGTCACCCATCGATGCCGTCGCCCTGCTCCAAGAAGTCACCAATCCCGACCAAGAAGGGGCGAGGTAACCGCGATGCTCGCTGGAATGTCTCTCGGAACCGAACTCAAGCGGTTCTCCCGCGGCGCGATGCCCAGGATCGCACTCGTCACCATCATCTTGATGCCACTGCTGTACGGCGCAATGTACCTGTGGGCCTTCTGGAATCCGTTCGGTGAGGTCAACAAGGTCCCCGTCGCACTGGTCAACACCGACCGCGGTGCAATGGTGCAGGGTCAAGAGCTCAAGGCTGGCGACGAAGTAAGCCAAGCACTTCTCGATTCCGGTGAGCTCGATCTCCACCTGGTCTCACAGCAGGAAGCCGAACAGGGAGTCTCGGACGGGACGTACTACTTCTCTCTCACTCTGCCCGAGAATTTCAGCGAGGCCGTTGCCTCCCCGACGTCCAAGGACCCCCACAAAGCTCAGTTGCAGTTCACCTTCAACGACGTCAACAACTACCTCGGCACCATCATCGGCCAAAATGCCGCCCAGCAGGTTCTCAGTCAAGTCAGCGACAAGATCGGCGCGCAGTCCGTCGAGACGGTTCTGGTCGGATTGACCGATGCGGGTGCAGGTTTGAAGCAGGCCGCCGACGGAGCACTCCAGCTCTCGGCCGGAGTGAACACTGCCAACGCCGGAGCCGGCGAATTGGCGTCGGGCTCGAAAACTCTGGCAGACAACATGGTTACCGCACGTGACGGCGCAGCCACTCTTGCCGGCGGTACAGCGCAACTCTCGACCGGCATCAATACCGCCACGGACGGCGTCCTCGCACTGACCGACGGTTTGGGGCAACTCGATCTCGGAGCCGTCCAACTGGGCGACGGCGCAAGCCAACTCAGTGGTGGCGTCACCCAGGTCGTCGACCAACTGAGCGTCCTCGGGAACACACAGGCAGACGTCGCACAGCTGGTCGGGCAGGCGGTGGCCAGCCTTCGGCTGAACCCGGATCCTGTCAGCCAACAGATCGCCAATGCCCTCGCGCCTGCCCAGGACATGCTGCGCACTCAGGGTTTCGGTGAAGCGACCATGGGCCAACTTGGCGAACTCAAGAGCGGTGCACAACAACTCGCTTACCAACTCGACGATCCGTCGAGCACCTTCCGAGCCGGGCTGAATGCCGCGGCCAACGGCGGCGGTGAACTCCGCAACGGCCTGGTGCAGCTGCGTGACGGCGGTCAGCAAGTCAACGACGGCGCGCAAACCCTCAGCAGTGGACTGGTTCAACTCACCGACGGCAGCGTCCAACTCTCCGATGGTGCAGCCAAACTCGCCGACGGCACCGAGCAACTCCGTGCCGGGTCTGCCGAACTCGCGACCAAACTCACCGAGGGCGCCGGTCAGATTCCCAGTTGGACCGATCAGCAGCGAACCGCAACCGCTCAAACCCTCTCCAGCCCGGTCGAACTACAGGAGACCTACGAGAACCGGGCAAGCACCTTCGGTACCGGTTTTGCTCCGTTCTTCCTGCCCCTCGCGCTGTTCGTGGGCGGCATCATCACCTGGATGCTGCTCAAGCCGCTCCAGAACCGGCCCATCGCAAACGGACTCGGCGCGCTGCGAGTGGTCCTCGCCTCGTACTGGCCGGCATTGCTCATCGGCATCTGCCAGGTGATCGTGATGTACCTGGTCGTGCACTTCGCCGTCGGCCTGCACCCCACACACGCCCTCGGCACCGTCGGATTCCTGATGCTCATCACTGCCACGTATATGGCGTTGATCCAGGCATTCAACGCCATCTTCGGAGTATCCGTCGGACGCGTCATCACCCTGGCGTTCCTGATGCTGCAACTGGTTTCGGCCGGCGGCATCTATCCCGTCGAAACCACCGCGAAACCGTTCCAGATCATCCACCCCTTCGACCCGATGACCTACGCGGTGAACGGGCTACGACAACTCACCGTCGGCGGTATCGACTCGAGACTGTGGGTCTCGATCGCCGTCCTCGGCGGCCTTCTCGTCGCCTCACTCGGGGCCAGTTCACTTGCTGCACGCCGAAATCGGCAATGGACCATGGACAGGCTGCATCCGCCGATCGAAGTCTAGGTCAGGGTCTCCGGCCAAGGCTCCACGGTCAGCGCAGGCCATTCCCTGCGCCAACGTGCCGCCTTGGCCTCGTAAACCTCTCTCGGCGCCAGCACCGGGTTGGGGCGGACGATCATGTCGAAAAGATCGTCGTATCCATGCGGGGCATACACGTCCACAGTGCCGCCCGCGGCCTTGGTGATCCCGAAACAGCAAGTTGTGGAAGCGAAGTGGTCGATAGCGTCGCGGCAACTGGTGAACGGAACGCCGGGAATCCCGAAATGCTGCTCGTACCACAGGTGCACGCGGGCTTCGTTGCGTACTTCGACATCGGCATCCACATCGGCGAACAGTTCTGCCGCCGAACGAATCACACGGTCCTCCGCGTCGTAGCTCAGATCGCCGGCGTCGAAATAGAAGAGGTCGTAGTCCTTGATTCCGGCGCCGAGGTCACGGCCGTCGATGTGATTCCAGACGGTTTGGAAGAGCCCACCCGCCGTCAGGTACCACTCCGGCAATCCCAGCTTCGGCGCCCGATCCATGATCGTTGCGACCACTGGATTGGCCAGGGCGATCTCGAGAAATCGTTCACGCGTGCTCGTCAGCCTCTCATATGACAAGTAAACTTGACATCATGTGACAAGTATTCTTTACTTTTCCTATGACTGGAAAGGCCGGCGACAACAACGTGCGGGAGCACCGACGCCTCGCCGGCCTCACCCAGGCGCAACTGGCCACGGCAGGTCAGGTGAGCAGACAGAGCATCGTCTCCGTCGAACGCGGCGACTACGCACCGAGTGTCTACCTGGCACTTCGCCTGGCACTGGCACTGGGGACCACCGTCGAAGCGCTCTTCCCCTTACCCGAATCGGCACTCACCGCAGAAATTCCAGAGGAGACGGCATGAGCACCATGATGAAGGCAATGCGGTTCGTCGGAGATCTGGACGACGACTTCTACAAGGACGAGCGGCAGCGCGACGTCTGGAACGAAGCCTCGGCGGTGGGATTGCAGAGTGTCTTCTGGGCAGTCTTCGTCAGCTCGGCGATTCTGCCCTGGGTCGCCGGCCGAACAGGGGCGTGGATCTCGCTCGCGCTGCTGATCGTCGCGCTGTTCGGCTCGGTGGTCACGATTGTCTATGCACTTCGACGCGACGTCGATGTCTACGTGTTGTCCAACTACAACCGTCCCCGGGTCGTGATCAGCATCGCGCTGTACCTCGTCGCCGCAGTCGGCATCATGGCGCGCCTCAAATTCGATTCGTACGAAGAATCGTCCACGTGGGTCGGCGCTCTCGTCGGCGGAATCGTCGGTGGCGGCGTCGCAATCGCGGCAGTCAAGCTTCACCAGCAGCGCGCCAAGCGACGCGAAGCGGCCGAAGAACTTCTCTGAATTCCGGAAGTCTGCCCAGCACAACGGAATCCATAGAGTTGGTAAAATCGTGCCGGGGCCTCCGATCACGAGTAACGTCGAAACGGTGAGCACTCGCCTCGGATACCAGATGCCCAACTTCAGCTACGGCGGTCCGGTCAAGGACCTCTTCCCCACCGTCATAGCGCAGGCCCGCGAAGCCGAAGCCGCAGGCTTCGACACTGCATTCGTGATGGATCACTTCTACCAACTCCCCGGAATCGGAGCGCCGGACGCCCCGATGCTCGAGGCCTACTCCGCGCTCTCCGCGCTGGCGACGGCCACCGAGACCATCCAGTTGTCTGCACTGGTCACGGGAAACACCTACCGCAATCCGCCCATGCTCGCCAAGACCGTCACCACCCTCGACGTGGTGAGCGGCGGTCGGGCCATCCTGGGCATCGGCGCCGGTTGGTTCGAACTCGAACACAATTCGTTCGGATACGAGTTCGGAACGTTCACCGAGCGCTTCCAGAAGCTCGACGAAGCACTGCAGATCATCGCGCCGATGCTCCGCGGTGAGCGCCCCACCTTCGACGGCAAGTGGTACCACGTCAAGGACGCCATCAACGAGCCTCGAGTCCGCGACGACCTGCCGATCCTGCTCGGCGGTGGCGGTGAGAAGAAGACGTTCGGCCTCGCCGCTCGCTTCGCGGATCACCTCAACATCATCTGCGACCCCTCGGAACTGCCGCGCAAGATGGAAGCACTTGCGGCACGCTGCGACGAAGCCGGTCGCGATCCCGCAACCCTCGAGACCAGCTTCCTCACGTTCATGATGATCGACGAGGACGGCGACAAGGCTCGCGCGCATCAGCGAACATTTCTCGCGGAGCGTGGACTCGACATCACCACGGCGCCGCAAGACGTGGTCGCCAAGGCCACCGAACGCCATTTCGTCGGCAGCCCGGACGACGTCGCCGAGCAGGTTCAGACGCGCATCCTCGACCACGGCATCGACGGCGTCGTGATCAACCTGATCACCAACGGCGAAGAGCCAGGCATCGTCGACCTCGCGGGCCGCACCCTCGGCCCACTCGTCGGCAAGTAGTTCCCTACTCGCACTTCACGATCGGCACCGGGTCGTACTTGACGGTCCGGGTGTTCGAGGAAATCTCGGCGCCACTCGCGTGGTCGGTGATCACGCGGGTGTCGCTGACCGTGAATCCGGGCGCACCGCTCGAAGCGACACAACCAGGCCCCTCCGGCAACGTCACGGTGTTCGGCGACGTCGGCGACGTACGCGGGCCGGTCGTCGAAGCGACATCGACGGTTTTGGTTCCCCAGATCCGAACGGTGATGTTCGACGACGTCGCAATCGTCTCGATCATCACGCCGGTCTTCGCCGGATTACGGAACTGCAAGTCGATCGCACCATCGAAGATGGTCGCCTCACGCGCTTCGGGGTACCGCGAGATGTAGTAACTGTGCTCGGTGTGCGCGACGTCGTCCATGCCTGCGAAATACGTCGCGTTGTAGAGCGTCGTCGCGAGCTGGCTGATACCGCCGCCGACAGCCTTGTCCGGGCGACCATTGTTGATGATCCCCGACTCGACGTATCCCTGAGCCGCACCGCGCGGACCCGTGTACTCGTTGAGCGAGAACGTATCCCCTGGCTTGATCACGGCCCCGTCGATCTCCGATGCGGCCAGGCCGATATTCACACCAGACGCGTATTCGAAACCACCGGTGGTGAATTCGCCGATCACCTCGTTGATGCCGAGGGCATCCGCGGCTTCGGTGGTCAACGCCGGCGGGACCGGTCCGTACACGGCGGGCGTTGCCCGAGAAGCCGTGCTGCCCAGCAGAACCGGAAGTTCCTTGACCGTGTCCGGCCAGTTGATCAGATCACCGACAACACCCGGCACAACCGACGGCTTACCACCGGCGAAGGTGAACGACGCGTCCTTGGGTTGTACTTCAGTCGATACCAACTGCGGAGTCAGAATCTTGATCGCAGCATCGGTGTTGTACTGCGGAGTCAGCCCACCCGAGCCGTCAGGGGTGAAGGTCAGAACCTCACCGATCTGGTCGACGCCGAGCGTCGCAACCTTGCCGTCACGGCCGTTGACCACGACATCACCCGAGGCAGCCGGAATGGCAATCTCCTGCAGTGCGCGATCGACACCGGCCTGAGTGACCGTCACCGGCACCTCGTCGACCGGAAGATCGACGACGCCACCGTCAGACCACTCCGCGGCGAACGTTGCGCCCGCCTGCTGCGTTTCGAGAGCCTGGCCGGCGGCAGGTGAAACACCCGTCGCCTTCCCACTCTCGAACACGACTGCGCCTTCGACGGGCGCACGATCGCTGTTCGCCGCAAGCTGCGACATCGAGGCATCCAACGCACCCTGGTCGACCGTCGACACCACGGGCACCTCGCGGGAGCCGAAGAACGACGTGATGCGGGTGATCGGATTGATCGGCTGAGCGTTCACGCCCGAGAGCGTCGCCGACCAGTCGACGTCCACACCCGCAGATGCGGGAACGATCTGGGAATCGACGCCGCC
Source organism: Rhodococcus sp. P4_F3_2 (assembly GCF_056401335.1). Classification (NCBI taxonomy): domain Bacteria; kingdom Bacillati; phylum Actinomycetota; class Actinomycetes; order Mycobacteriales; family Nocardiaceae; genus Rhodococcus; species Rhodococcus sp. P4_F3_2. Next base: position 14,478 of record NZ_JBFUJN010000037.1, on the reverse strand, counting down.
GGCATGTACCGCTACCGGTTCGACGAGCCTTGGGCCGAGTTCGGCGCGCAGCGTGGCCTCTGCGTCGGCAGGCGTGAGATCACCGATGTCCACCCCGGCGACCTGGGTGCCGCGTGGTGTCTTCCCCGACGACGTGAAGATGTCCACTCCGTAGGCAATCACTGCGACGGCAAAGATGGCGCCGAGTGCTATCGCTGGTTTGACCCACTTACGGGAAGAAGCCGGAGCGGGCGCTTCTGGCTGTTGTTGCGGTGCTGGTGGTGCAACTGCCTCTGGTCCGCGGACAACAGGCTCGTACTGCTGCTGGATGGGTTCGAATTGCTGGGTGTCGTACTGCTGCACGAACTCGGGACGCGGCGGCTTCGGGGGAACCACCACTGCCGGGGGCTCGAACTGCTCTGTCTGCTCGTCGATGGTTTCTGTCGCCGGAGCCGAGTCGACTACTTCCGTCGGCGGTGCGTCCTCCGCTGGGACGACTGGGATGACGGTGGTGACCTCGTTTGCCGATTCGTCGATGGCCGGTTCGACGATTGTGGGCTCGACGATTGTCGGCTCGTCTACTGCTTCGTCGACTGTCGCTTCTGTGGAATCGATTGCTTCTTCGTCGACAGGCCTTGGTGCTTCGGCTGGTTCAGGTTCTACTGATTCAGCCTCGACAACCGCCTCGGTCTCCTCAGGGGTCTTGGGTTCCTCGACCGACTCGGTCTCTTCGACCGCCTGAGGTTCCTCGACCGACTGAGGTTCCCCGACCGACTCGAGTTCCTGTTCCGGGAGGGACGAGTCCTCGCTGTTCGTCTTCTCGACGGACGGACCCTCTTCGTCACTCACCTGTTGGCTCCTCGCTGCATCAACCGTCGCTGCGGCGCTCACCGACAACTCAATACAGGATATCCGGACATACGAGAGCCCCGGGCTGCTGCCAGGTCGGGGGTCAGGCAGCAACACGGGGCTGTCATGAATATCGGTAGCTATTCTGCAGCGTTACACGCCTGCGCGAAAAAGTTTGCAAAGAGTTCGGGGATCCGGCCMCCCCTCGTGGCCGGATCCCCGATTACGCATCCCCTCGCGACGATCACTGCAGGTGAGCGCAGTTTTCAGTCGCGTGGGGAGATTGTAGAGCGGTTACCGCTCGATGATCGCCGTGACACCCTGGCCACCGGCCGCACAGATCGAGATCAGGCCGCGGCCCGAGCCCTTCTCCGCGAGCATCTTTGCGAGGGAAGCCACAATACGTCCGCCGGTTGCCGCGAACGGGTGACCTGCAGCCAAGGACGATCCGTTGACATTGAGCTTGCTTCGGTCGATCGATCCCAACGCGCCGTCGAGGCCGAGGCGTTCCTTGCAGTACTCGTCGGACTCGAAGGCCTGCAGGGTTGCCAGAACCACCGAAGCGAAGGCTTCGTGGATCTCGTAGTAATCGAAGTCCTGCAAGGTCAGACCGTTGCGGGCCAGCAAACGCGGAATCGCGTACGTGGGAGCCATGAGCAACCCGTCTTTGCCGTGGACGTAGTCGACGGCAGCGGTTTCGGAATCGACGAGGTGCGCCAGAACCGGAAGGTTGCGCTCGGCGGCCCACTCGTCGGTGGAGAGGAGCACTGCAGAAGCGCCGTCGGTGAGCGGCGTCGAGTTGCCTGCCGTCATCGTCGCGTCGCCGAGCTTGGTACCGAAGACGGGCTTGAGCGTCGACAGCTTCTCGACGGTCGAACCGGGACGGAGGTTGTCGTCGCGGGTCAGGCCGAGGAACGGGGTGACGAGGTCGTCGAAGAAACCGCGGTCGTAGGCAGCCGCCATGTTCTTGTGGCTGGCAGCGGCAAGTTCATCCTGGTCCTCGCGCTTCACGCCGAATTCCTTGGCGGTGATCGCAGCGTGGTCACCCATCGACTTGCCGGTGCGAGGCTCGCCGTTGCGCGGAATTTCGAGACCGAGCATGCCCGCACGGACGTTGCCGAGCAGCTTGATGCGGTCGCCCGTGGACTTCGCGCGGTTGAGGGAGAGCAGGAACTCGCGCGCCTGATCGTTGACGCCGATCGGGGCGTCGGACGTGGTGTCCGTGCCGCCGCCAATGCCCGAATCGATGCGGCCGGCCGAAATGGCGTCGCCGACGGCGATGATCGACTGCAGTCCCGTGCCACACGCCTGCTGAAGGTCGTACGCCGACGTGTACGGGCTCAGCGCGCTGCCGAGAACGGACTCGCGAATGAGATTGAAATCACGGCTGTGCTTGAGCACCGCACCGCCGACGACCATGCCGAGCTTCTCGCCCTGCAGATTGAATCGGCTCACCAGACCGTCGAGCGTCGCAGTGAACATGTCCTGGTTGGACGCCTGTGCGTACGCCTTGTCCGAGCGTGCGAACGGAATGCGATTTCCGCCGACGATCGCAACCGGACGGCGCTGACCTGCGGACTTCGCAGCGGCTGCGGCCGGTGCGGTGCGCGGTGCGGCGGGCTTTGCGTTTGAACGGGCTTTGCTTGTCACTTGCGTCTCCAAGGATGGTGCGATTACCTGTTGAAGACTATTCTTACTCAGTAGTAAGTTACTTGTCTATCGCCGCATTCTTTCGATTGCCCGGTGAGAGACAACCCGAAACACAACAGAAGGTAGGACCGTGGCAGCCAGCAAGGGAGCTCCCGACCTCTATTCACAGTTCCTCTCGTCCGCCCCCGGCGCATTCATCGCGTCGAAGGCCGGCCTGCCCAGGCCCGAGAACCTGCGTCGCTACAAAGCAGGGGAACCCGCACTCGCCGGACCTGTCCTCATCGGCGGCAAGGGTCGGCTCGCAGAACCACTTCGCGTACTGCTCTCCGACTACCCGGCCGCTCAGGCACACGACAGCAGCTTCGGCGGACTCGTGTTCGACGCCACCGGAATCACTCAGGTCAGCGAGCTCGAGCAGCTGTTCGAGTTCTTCCAGCCCGTGATCCGCAACCTCGCACCGTCGGCTCGCGTCGTCGTTCTCGGCACGACGCCGGAAGAAACGTCGAGCGTCGACGAGCATGTCGCGCAGCGCGCGCTCGAAGGCTTCACCCGCAGCGTCGGCAAGGAGATCAAGCGCGGCTCCACCGCTCAGCTGGTCTACGTCTCCCCCAAGGCGTCCACCGGACTGTCCGGCGTGGAATCGACTCTGCGCTTTCTCCTTTCGGCAAAGTCCGCCTTCGTCGACGGCCAGGTCATCGTCGTCGGCGCTGAAGATTCCGTCGCGCCCGCAAGCTGGGACAAGCCGCTCGAAGGCAAGGTTGCCGTCGTCACCGGCGCAGCCCGCGGTATCGGCGCCACCATCGCCGAGGTCCTGGCCCGCGACGGCGCACACGTGGTCTGCGCTGACATCCCGGCCGCCGGCGAAGCACTGTCCGAGACCGCAAACAAGGTCGGCGGCACGTCCCTCGCCCTCGACGTCACGGCGGCCGACGCAGCCGAGGTCCTCGCAGCTCACCTCCTCGAGCGTCACGGCGGAGCCGACATCATCGTCCACAACGCCGGCATCACCCGCGACAAGACCCTCGCCAACATGGACGAGGGCCGCTGGAACATGGTCATGAACGTCAATCTTCTTGCACCGCAGAAGATCACCGAGCACCTCGTCGAGAAGGGCGCTCTCAAGGAAGGCGGCCGCGTCGTCGACGTCTCCTCCATCGCCGGCATCGCGGGCAACCGCGGCCAGACCAACTACGGCACCTCCAAGGCCGGCGTCATCGGCCTCGTACACGCCGAAGCTCCCGTCCTGGCGAAGAAGAACATCACCATCAACGCCGTCGCACCGGGCTTCATCGAGACCGCCATGACCGCAGCCATCCCCTTCGCCACCCGCGAAGCCGGCCGCCGCATGAGCTCGCTCCTGCAGGGCGGCGAGACCGTCGACGTCGCCGAGACCGTCGCATACTTCGCCAGCCCGGCTTCCAACGCCGTTACGGGACAGGTCGTTCGCGTCTGCGGCCAGAGCCTCCTGGGCGCATGATGGCAACAAAGACCGTCGCGCTCACCGAGCAGCCGAAGACCATCGACATCTACTCCCGGGCGGTACTGGGATTGTTGCCGTGGAACAAGTCCAACTCGCGCTCGGTGCCACAGCAGACCTTCACCCTCACCGGACTGAAGGTCGACACCGACAATCTGGCGGCGTACTGCCGCGTGACCGGACTGCGATTCGGCGACACTCTGCCGATCACGTATCCCTTCACCTTGGCCTTCCCGACCGTGATGAAGCTGATGGTGTCGAAGGACTTCCCCTTCGCCGCCGTCGGCTCCGTTCACGCCGAGAACGTCATCGAATCGCTGCGGCCCATCTCCGTCAGCGAACCGCTTGACCTCTCGGTGCATGCCGAGAACCTGCGTGAGCACCGCAAGGGCCTGCTGATCGACGTGATCACCGAAATTCGGGTGGGACGGGAACTGGTCTGGCGACAGACCTCGAGCTTCCTGAACCAGCAGAAGACCTCCCTGTCCGGCCAGCCAGGTCCGGAGCCCAAGGCCGACGAGGTCCCGCCGATGCCGATGAGCACCATCCGCGTCGACCAGACCACGATCAGCAAGTACGCCGCCGTCTCCGGCGACCGCAATCCGATTCACGTCTCGTCTCTGGGCGCCAAGGCTTTCGGTTTCCCGAAGACCATTGCTCACGGAATGTGGAGTGCCGCGGCAGTTCTGCGGACCGTCGAGGGGTCCGTCGCGGACAAGGTCACCTACAGCGTGCGTTTCGGCAAGCCGATTCTGCTACCGGCGACGCTGAATGCCTACGCTGATCGCACCGACGGCGGCTGGGATCTGTCGCTGCGTCACCCGAAGAAGGGTTACCCGCACGTCACTGCGACGCTGCGCTGACCTGAGTTTTGTCGGGTTTCCCACCCACCCCAATTGAGCGAACGTACCTTTCGGCGCCTTGGATGCGCTGAAAGGTACGTTCGCTCAGATTGGTTTGGGGGCTATTCGGACTTCTTCTTGCCCGACAGACCGCGCCACGCGAGGGATTCGAGTAGATCCGCTGCGGCATCCACTTCGATTTCCCCACCCGCGACCCGGTCGGCTACCGCCTCACCGGCGCCGACGAGCGCAATGGCGATGATCCCGTAATCGTGCGCGGCATCAGGATCCTTGGTGCTGGACTCGAGCAGATGCGCAGTCAACTCGATCAACCGATCGCGGCTGGACTGCACGGTTCCCGCAAAAGCCTGCTGCCCGACGGCCTGACGGTAGAGCACCATCCACGACTTGCGGTTTGCGCCCACGAACCCGAGGAAGCCCTCGAGAGCGGCGCGCAATTGTTCACGCGGAGTCAGGTTCGGCGCACCGGCCGGGGCGAGCGCTTCGAGGAAGCGGAGCCCTTCACGATGAATGCACGCCGCGAACAACTCTTCCTTCGAGCCGTAGTACAGGTACAGCATCGGCTTCGAGATCTCGGCTTTGGCTGCGATGGTGTCCATCGAAGTTTCGTGAAACCCCCTGTCGGAGAACACGTCCACAGCCGCGTCGAGCATCTGCTGCTCACGCACTGCGCGTGGCAGTCGCTTGGTACCGCCGGCCATGCTTCCTCCAACCACAGGGTAAATGTCGATCTTACTCTACGGTAAGATTGTGCGTCGAATCCCGACTTCGACTCAGCAGGTCACGGCACCTTTGGCAGTGGCAACTGTGACCACGGCCTGATCGACCCGCGCCTGCGGAAGCTCACCGGACGCGACGGCCTGCTCGAGATGGTCGAGCACCCGCGGAACGTCGTCGGTTGTCAGCCACAATGCCTGATCGACTCCAGCCACCAGCGCAGCCTGAACCGCGTCGGCAATATCGTATCGGTCGGTGATCGCCTGCATTCCGCTGAGGTCGTCGGTGAATACCGGGCCGGTGAACGGCGCTGCGCCGTAACCCACTCCGTCGCGAAGCAACGCGACGGCGGCGGGGCTGATGCTGGCAGGGGTACCGGGCTCGGTCAGACCGGGAACCTCGAGGTGACCCATCATGACGCCGACTCCGGTTCCCGACAGCTCCCGGAAGGGAATCAGGTCCGACGCGATCAGATCCTGCAAGGGCGGCGTTGTCACCTCACCCCGGTGCGAGTCACCCGACGCGCTGCCATGTCCGGGAAAGTGCTTGATCACCGGGAAGATTCCGGCATCGCGCATACCCTGCGCGTACGCACCGGCGTAGGCAACCACGGTCTGGGGGTCGTCGGAGTACGAGCGGTCCCCGATCACGGAGTCGTCGGGTTGGCTGCTGACGTCGACGTCGGGGGCGTAGTTGACGGTGATCCCGAGATCCTTCAACCCGCGTCCACGCTCGAGCGCCATCTGGTACGTCTGTTCCACTGTCATGGTCTGCGCCGTTTCTCTGGCCGACGGATCGGGCCCGAGGATGTCCGCGACGCGGGAAACTCGTCCACCTTCTTCGTCGATCGTCACCATCAACGGCAACTTCGACGCCGAAGCAACCTGCGGCACTTCGCGATTGGTGAGCATCGACTGATCGGTCCAACTTCCGACGAAGATGCCGCCGATCTCCTCGTTCTGCACTATCGACAACGCGTCATCGGTCCCGGTGACGCCGACGTTGAGCAGCTGGGCAAGTTTCTGACGCAGGGACAGTGAAGCCAGAAGGTCACTACCGCACGACGCGGCGACGGGCGCGGAGCTGGATGCCGCAGGCGTCGACGTGATCTCGGAGGTGGTGCTGGTCGGGGCGCTCGAAACCGGATCGGCGGTCCCGTTTTCGCCCGAGCATCCCGCAACCAACCCTCCGCATAAAGCAATGGTCGTCGCAGCCTTCAGAAACTTGATCCGCATACCTCGACCGTAACGGACCCGGTACCCATACACTCCCTCACGGGCACATCGGGACGGTAGCCTGGAAGAGAACCGATTCCCCCGCTGACGAGGAGGTCGTGATGCCACAAGGTCTGATGCTCATCGCGTACGACGGTTCCGACAACGCCAAGCGTGCAGTCGACTATGCGGGGCGTTTCCTCTCCGCCAATCGTGCTGTTCTCGTCACTGCCTGGGAGCCGATGGTTCGCCAGGCCGCTCGCATGTCCGGCCTGTCCGGGGTGATGCAACCGGAGTGGGTTCCCGACGACGACGTCGAGGACATCGCGTACACCGACGCCAAAGTCACCCTCGCCGAGGGCGTCGCACTGGCCGAGGCCGCAGGCCTGACCGTCGAAGGCAGAAGCGCCGAGTGCCGATCCGCGATCTGGTCTGCAATCTGCGAAACCGCAGACGAATTGGACGTCGACATCATCGTGACCGGCACCCGTGGCACTACGGGTTTGCGGTCGCTACTGCAGAGCAGCGTCGCGGATCATGTTCTGCGTCACAGTCATCGGCCGGTGTTGATCGTCCCTCCAGGGAAGTGACCTTCGCGCATTCCTGATCCGTGGCCGACTAGTGTCGAAGCCACCATGGACGGTTTTGTTCTCTCGCGCCCCGATCACAGCGTGGTCACCCGCGGCGTACGACGCAGCTTCGACAGCTCCGACGCGGCCACCCACGCTCTGTCGGCAGGTACGACAAAGCTGATCGTCGGAGCGCTCCCCTTCGACCCGGCTGCCGCAACCGCGTTGTACRAACCTGCCGAGGCGACGATCGCGTCGCGGCCGTGGCAACCGCGCGATCCCCAGGCCCTGCCGACGACCCGGGTTGACCGGGAGATCCCGTCGTCGTCGGAGCATCTTCGTCGAGTGGAAAAGTTGATCGGACGTCTCCGCAGTGGAGAGATCGACAAGGTTGTCGCGGCTCGCACTGTGGAACTTCGCACGCAGACCCCGATCTCCCCGACCGCGCTCGCCGCACGCATGGCGGCGCTCAATCCCGTCGCCAACACCTTTGCCGTCGACCTCTCTGCTGCGGGAGCCGAATTCGAGGGCCACAGCCTGGTCGGCGCGACGCCCGAGGTATTGGTCAGTCGACGCGGGCGCGTCGTGACATGTCGCCCGTTGGCCGGGACCACAAAGCGATCCGCCGACGCCGATCAAGACCGCGAGGCAGGCGAAAGCCTTCTGCATTCGACGAAGAATCTGGCCGAGCACGCCTTCGTGACGGCGTGGATCCGCGAGGTCCTGCAACCGATGTGCAGTGATCTGTCGGTGCCGGCAACTCCCGAACTGACCAATACTCACGAGGTCTGGCACTTGGCCAGCCCGATCCGCGGCACGCTGCGAAACGACACCACTGCGCTCGACCTCGCCATCGCTCTGCATCCGACGCCCGCGCTGTGCGGAACACCCACCGACGCGGCACTGAAAGTCATCCGCGAGACCGAGGAGCCTCGCCGTTTCTACGGCGGCGCCGTGGGATGGTGCGACGGGGCCGGTGACGGCGATTGGGTGGTTGCCATCCGCTGCGCCGAGATCAGTGCGGACGGCCGCAACGCCTGGGCCAGCGCGGGTGGTGGAATTGTCGCCGAATCGGATCCACAGGACGAACTCGACGAGACATCTACGAAACTGCGCACTCTGTTGACCGCGCTCGGTACCGAAACCCTCGACTGACCAGCACGTCACGAGGGTAATCGTCCGGATTCTCGAGTGCGGGTGATACCTTGACCCGAGCAGTTCGTACGGGCCGGTAAGTCCGTCCGACCGCGAACGACCGACTAACGACCAATTGGGAGATCCGCGATGACGAAGTTCCTTGTCCCCGGTGTGGCCAGCGCTGTCATCGGTGCCGTTCTGGGTGCCGGCGTCATCTTCGGTGTCACGGCCGCCGCGTCGGACAACACTCGTCCCGAGATCGACCGCAGCGGAAACGCAGATTCTTCCGTGCTGAACCAGGTTGAGTACGGCAGCCGCTGAGAGCGCAGGCCTCGCGAGTTCCCGTTCTTCCGCCGACGCAGCGGTGTCTTCGGTAGACACCGCCCCGTCGGCAGAGCCCCTGTCGAAGCGGTGGCTGTTCGGCGCCTCCGTCGTAGCGTTTCTTCTCACTTTTCTGCAATCGCCGGGTCTGATCACCGCTGACACCAAGTACGACCTGACGCAGAATCCGTTCGGTTTTCTCGAACGCGCGTCGCATCAGTGGAGTAGTCAGGCCCCGCTCGGCCAGGTTCAGAACCAGGCCTACGGATATTTCTTTCCGCACGGGCCGTTCTTCGCGCTCGGCGAGTTGGCGAACATTCCGCCGTGGATCACCCAGCGCATCTGGTGGGCGCTGCTTCTGATCGCAGGATTCTGGGGCATCATCCGAGTTGCCGAGGCTCTCGGTATCGGCAGCCGTAGTTCGCGCGTCATCGCAGCGGTTGCCTTTGTTCTTTCTCCCCGCGTGCTGACCACGCTCGGTTCGATTTCCTCGGAAACCCTGCCGATGATGCTGGCGCCGTGGGTGTTGTTGCCGGTGATTTTGGCTTTCGGCCCTGTGCGTGGAAAAGGAGTCCCTGGACTCCCTAACCACTCACGGGGGTTGAGGCGGTTAGCCGCACAATCCGCGCTTGCCGTCGCGCTCATGGGTTCGATCAATGCCGTCGCCACCGCCGCGGCCTGCCTGGTCGCGATCATCTGGTGGCTCTCGCACAAACCCAACCGAACATGGCTGACGTTCACCGCGTGGTGGGCGCTGTTCGTCGCTCTCGGCACGCTCTGGTGGATCGTGCCGCTGCTTCTGCTCGGCAAGATCAGCCCACCGTTCCTCGACTACATCGAGTCCGCCGGTGTCACCACGCAATGGGCGTCGCTGGCCGAGATACTTCGCGGCACAGACAGTTGGACCCCGTTCGTCTCCCCCGAACGCATTGCCGGCGCCGTCCTGGTCACCCAGCCCGCAGCAGTTGTCGCCACCGGTCTGGTTGCCGCCGCCGGCCTCGCCGGGCTCTGCATGCGGTCCATGCCTGCTCGCGGCCGGCTGACGCTCATCCTGTTCGTCGGTATCACCGGCCTGGCCGCGGGATACGTTGGTGAACTCAGCTCACCGGTGTCGGAGTCGGTACGCCTGTTCCTCGACTCGGCGGGCGCTCCGCTGCGCAACGTCCACAAGCTCGAGCCGTTGGTCCGTCTGCCGCTGGTGCTCGGACTCGCACACCTGCTGGCCAAAGTGCCACTACCGGGATCGGTTCCACTCGCCCGATGGCGCCGCGCGTTCGCCCATCCCGAGCGCGAACCGATGGTCGCACTGACCAGCCTGATCCTCGTTGCCCTCACCCTCTCGACTGCCTTGGCCTGGACGGGAAAGCTCGCTCCCCGCGGTGCTTATCCGGACGTTCCCTCGTACTGGAACGAAGCAGCGCAGTGGCTCGAGGACAACACCTCCCCCGGATCGGAAGCCGAACGTGCCCTGGTCGTCCCGGGAGCGCCCTTCGGCAGCCAAGTCTGGGGTCTGACGCGTGACGAACCGCTTCAGGCTTTGGCGAGTACGCCGTGGGCGGTGCGTGACTCGGTCCCGCTGACCCCTCCCGGCGCAATCCGAGCGCTCGATTCCGTGCAACGTCTCATCGCCGACGGACGTCCGTCGGACGGCCTCGCACAGACCTTGCTTGGGCAGGGCATCCACTACCTGGTGATGCGCAACGACCTCGACGGCGAAACGTCGCGCTCGGCCAGGCCGATACTCGTGCACCAGGCGGTCGAAGGCTCGCCGGGGATCGAGCGAGTCGCCCACTTCGGTGAAGACGACAGCCCCGAACCGATCGAAGGGCTGGTCGCGGACAGCGATCTGCGTCCCGGTTACCCGGCCATCGAAATCTTCGAGGTCACCCCGCCCGACGGCACCCCGGCGGTCAGTGGCCCGTACTCCGTCGACCTGAACCAGGTTCCGCGTGTACAAGGTGGGCCGGAATCGTCTGTGCGACTTCACGAAAGCGGGCTGGTTCCGGGGACCGGGCCGATGATTCTCGCCGCCGACGCCGAAGCTGCGGGACTGCCCGTCGATTCTGTCACCGTCACCGACACACCGCGCGATCGGGAAACCGATTTCGGTCAGGTCGACAACCACAGTTCCGCCCTGCGCACCCCTGACGACGCTCGTCGTACCTACAATCTGGTGCCCGACTACCCGGTAGCGAACACGCCTCTCGTGGAAGGCCGTTGGAGCGGAGCTTCGATCACCGTTTCCAGCGCCGCCTCAGATGCCACCCAGCTGGGCGGCACTTCACCGTCGAGCAGTCCCGCGTCGACGGTCGACGGCGATCCGGCCACCGGCTGGTTCAGCAACGGCATCGAGCGCGCACTGGGCCAGTGGTTGCAGATCGACTTCGACACACCGATTTCCAGTGGGTTGCTTCATCTGACCACCAGTGCCGCGGCAATCGGAGCTCCCGTCAAATGGCTCGAGGTCTCGACACCGAACGGCAGCACGGCGGTGAAGGTGGAGCGTCCCGGTGAGCCCATCACCGTCTCGATTCCGGGTGGCAACACTCCGTGGGTACGCGTCACAGCGACTCACACCGAAAACGGATCGCCTGGAACACAGTTCGGCATCAGCGAACTCTCCGTCGAAGACTTCTCCGATCGCAGCGCGCCGAAGACCGTACCGATCCGTTTCGACACGGTCCTGCCGAGTACGCCGACGGGCGCATCCGTGAACGCGTGGAACCTGAGCCAGGAGTTCCCCGGCCGCAACGCCTGCGCCGACTCGACGGACCGCGTGCGGTGCAGCAATGCATTCATGGCGATACCCGAAGAGCCGAGCCGCTTCCAGCGCACGCTCACGGTGCCCGAAAACACAGTCGTTGCACCGACACTGACTGTCCGAGCGCGTCAGGGCAACGCCCTCGAAGATCTGCTTTCCATCCCCGGCCGAATCACGGCTTCGGGTTCGAGCGACATCGGCGACACACGCGGATCTGCCTTCGCTGCCACCGACGGCGACGCACGCACCACGTGGTCGGCGCCGCAGAGCACCACAGAACCGGGCGGCCCGAAACCGACGCTGACTCTCAATCTTCCCGAGCCCACCCTGGTCACCGGCCTGGACATCACCCGGGGACTTGGCACTCTGCCGTCGCTGCCGACCAGTGTCGCGGTGAATCTCGGCAACGGGCCGCAGGTGCGAGAGCTGCCCGAACCCTCGGACGACACGCCTCGAACCAGTCGAGTTACCCTCGCCCCCTTCGTCACCGACAAGATCGTCCTGAGCATCACCGCTTGGGAACCGGTCCTCGATCAGACGGCGCTCGGCTTCGCCCAGGCGCAGCCCACCGGCCTCGCCGAGGTCGGCGTCGTCGGTGCCGACGGAACCCCGATCGCCGGTTCCGGAGTGCAGGGCGCAGAATCATTCGACAACCGCACCGTCACCGTCACCTGTGGCGACGGCCCGACCATTTCGGTTGCCGGACAGCAATTCCCCACCTCGATCACGGCGACGGCGACGCAACTTCGGACCGGCGCACCCGTCGAGGCACGTGTGTGCGGTTTGGACGCTTCGGCGACTTTGCCGGCGGGACAGCCTGAAGTGGTCGTCGAACCAGGCCCCGCGTTCTCGGTCGACAATCTCGATCTGACGGCGGTCGGTCCTTCAGCCGCGCAACGGAATACACCGCTCGAATCGACCGCGTGGACGGCGAATCACCGCGAACTCACCGTCACGAGCTCGTCCGCCGATCAGCTGATCGTCAATCCCGAGAGCACCAGCATCGGTTGGATCGCCACGGCGCCGGACGGTTCCGAGCTGACGCCGGTGGTCGTGAACGGTTGGCAGCAGGGCTGGATCGTGCCGGCAGGCACCGCGGGAACCGTCACCATCGACTTCCCCAGCGACCGTTGGTACCGCCTCGGCATCTTCGGCGGGCTCGTGTTGCTGATCCCGCTGTTGTTCGCGGCTCTTGTCCCCACGCGCCGAGAGCCCAAGCCCCTCACACCACCCCGACCGTGGCGCAGCGTCGCGGCAGGATGGGTGGGCATGCTCGCGGCGGCCACCGTCATCGGCGGCGGAGTGGGAGCGGCGATCGCAGTTGTGTGCTCGATCCTCGGACTTGCCGCGCTGCGAATCTTCGGCCCGGCTCGGACCGCACGCATTCTCGTCGGCACCGCCGGCGTGGCCGCGATGATCGGCATCACGCTGCTCTCGACCGGACCGTGGCGAGCGCCGGGCGGCTATGTGGGCGACTCGTTCGCGATTCAGTTCTCGATGTTGGTGGCCTTGGTCGTGACCGGGTTGGCCGCGTTGCCCTTCGCCGGTTCACCGATGTGGCGGCGCTTCTCCCACCGCGTGACCGCGACGCGCGCCGGTTCCTCCACCAAGGCGTAACTGGCCGAGGCCACAGCGACGCTCAGGACGACCGTGAGGGCCAGGACGTAGAAGAAGCTGCCAGAGAACGGAACTATGCCGAATACGGGGAACACAGCGTTCAGTACGGCCAGGTGCCAGATGAACAGGCCGTAGGACCAGCGTCCGATTGCCAGCGCCAAAGGACTGGCCAGGAACCGATGCTGCGATTGATCGCGCAGAACCAGTGGCGCGATCAACGAGAAGCTGATGATCGCACCGAGTGCAATCTTGATCGCGTACTGCCACGGCTCAGGCCGCACCAGACCTTCGGGCCCGGCCAGATCAGTGCACGAGAGAACGAAGGCGATAAAGGCAATGAGGGTCAGGAGTACCCGACGGTGCGCGAGGCGATGCACCCATGTCGACGGGCCCACTGCCAGCTCGGCCAGCACCATGCCGGCGCCGAACCACGGCAGGTAGCCCGGCAACCAGTTGTCGTGGTGGATAGCGTCCGGCGTCGGAATCGGAATGAATGCCCACGTCAAGGCCAAGACCGACACCCCGAGCAGAAGCGGCAGCCGGAACCGGACCGAGTTTCCTCGTAGTCGGACCATCAGATACGCGAAAAGCGGCAGCAGAACATAGAACGCCACCTCGACCGACAGGCTCCACATCTGCGTGAGGCCCTCGGTGAGTGTCAACGGCACGAAGACCTGCGCCAACCCGAGATTCGCCAACCACACTTGGTAGCCCCCGCCGGCACCGGGCAGGAACAGCAGGATCAGGACCACTGCCACCCAGTACGCCGGCAGAATGCGCGTCGCGCGGGAGATCCAGTACCGGACGGTCGACTGCGGCTGCCCGATTCCGCGAGCCTTTGCCGCGTGGGGGCGCCACAGGAGAAATCCGGACAAGGCGAAGAACACCGCTACGGCGAGATCGAGTCGACCGAACGCGCGCCCGATCGCACCGGACTGCGCTTCACCGGTCTGGAACGCGACATGGGTGACGAGGACGCCGAGCGCGGCCAATCCACGCATACCGTCCAAAGCCGGAACGAAGCCCCGAGCCTGTGGCGGGACCGTCTGAGAGGAATTCGTGGAACTGATCATCACGGATAAGTGTGCACCCCAGGCCGATTGAGGGAAACCACCAGGGACTCACAACAAAATGCCTGGCCAATTCATGCCCTCATGCGACAAACCGGGCCGGTGGACTGTTAGTGTTCTGCCACACATGGTGTCCATCGGGGGCCCCATGCGATCTGCGCAGCTCATATTGTGCCGGTTGGGGAACCTCGAAAGACTTAACGGGTTAGGAGTCACAGCATGGCGGAACGCTCAGGGCGCGGAACGCTCAGGGC